>NZ_CP040872.1:3091468-3437203 GCF_006337065.1 Agromyces laixinhei
GATCTGTTCGTCGCTGGCGCCGGGGAGCCTGCCCGCCGCCTGGTCGGGGAAGTCGATCTCGATGACCGAGTGCATGTACTCGTCGAGCACCTCTCGCATCGGGTCGCCGTATTCGTCGGGCAGGCCGGTGGTGGCACGGTAGAGCGCGCCGACCTGGCCCGCCTCTTCGATCGTGGCCTGGCGCGTGTCCGAGAAGTCCTCGTAGACCGACACCGCCACGAGCGCGAGCAGGATGCCGAAGAACACGCCGAAGGTTCCGATGACGTGGGCGAGGGCGCGATCCCACTCCTTGACATCGGTGACGAGCCGGTGCACGGCCGGGTGGAGTGCGAGCACGATCAGGCAGGAGACCACCACGAAGCCGCCCACGAACAACGGCAGCGTGATCAGGATGCTCGTGTTGTAGAACCAGTCCAGCATGCTCGCTCCCCACACCCCGGTGAAGCACAGGCGCTCCTCGCCCGCCGGTGCCGTTCAGCCTAGGGGCCGCCGCAGTTCAGAGCCATCCCCGCTCGCGAGCGACCGTGAGCGCTTCGAGGCGGTTCCGCACGCCGAGCTTGCCGATCGCGTTCGAGAGGTAGTTGCGCACCGTGCTCGGCGACAGGAAGAGCTGCTCGGCGATGTCGAGGATGGTGGCGCCCTCGGCCGAGGCACGCAGCACGTCGGCCTCACGGTCGGTGAGCGGATTGTCGCTGGCACCCAACGCCTCGGCAGCGAGTTGCGGGTCGACCACCCGCTCGCCCGCCCGCACCCGGCGGATCGCCGCCGCGAGCTGCTCGACCGGGTCGTCCTTCACGAGGAATCCCCGAGCACCTGCGGCGAGCGCACGAGCGAGATAGCCGGGCCGCCCGAAGGTGGTCACGATGACCACGTCGCAGCCCGGCACCGCCTCGAGCAACGGTGCGATGAGGTCGAGGCCGTTTCGCCCGGGCAGTTCGATGTCGAGCAGCACGACGTCGGGACCGAGTCGCTCGGCGGCGGCCACCACCTCATCGCCGCGCTCCACCCCGCCGATGACGGTGAGATCGGGTTCGAGGTCGAGCAGGGTCGTGAGCGCCGAGCGCATCATGCGCTGGTCTTCGGCGATCAGGATCGTCGTCTCGCTCACCGCGGTGCCTCGGCTGCGAGCGGAATACTGGCGGTGAGACGGAACGCCGTGTCCGAGGACTCGACGTCGAGTGCTCCGCCCTCGGCCTCGACGCGGTCGCGAAGGCCCGTGAGCCCGCTGCCCGCACCCGGCGCAGCGCCGCGACCCGCCCGGTGGCCCGGACCGTCATCGGTGATCTCGATGCGGGCGGCATGCGCGGTCACCGTGACCTCGATCGTGCAGTTCCGGGCCGGTGAGTGCCGCAGCACGTTCGTCGCGCCCTCGCGAACCACCCAGCCGAGCACCGCATCCACCGTGATCGGAAGCACCCGATCCGGCAGGCTCACGGATGCCGCGACCCCGGCGTCTTCGAGTGCGTGGCGCGCATTCTCGATCTCCTCGGAGAGGCTGACCGATCGGGAACCGGCGACGACGGATCGCACCTCGCCGAGCGCGTCGCGCGCGATCGTCTCGACCTCCGTGATGTGTGCGGCGGCGGCATCCGCATCTGACGGGATGAGGCGACGAGCCGCCTCGGACTTCACGGTGATGACCGAGAGGGAGTGCCCGAGCAGGTCGTGCAGGTCGCGGGAGAAGCGCATGCGTTCCTCACCGACCGCGGTCGCGGCCAGACGCTCCCTCGTGCGATCGAGCTCGCGCGCCAGCGCGACGTAGTACTGCACGAGGAAGTTGCCGGCGCCGCCTGCGAACGCGGCGAACCCCACGAGCACCGCCGCTGCGAGCGACCAGGTCTCGAAACCGACGGCGAACGCACCGCTCACCGCGATCGCCCCGACCATGCCCATGGCCCACCACCGGCGGATCGCGAGCGCCGCGGCGACCGCGAGGAGCGGGAACAGCAACGCCTGGCCGGTCTGCCAGAGCAGGATGTACCCGGCGCAGAGCAGCAGGAGCGCGACGAAGACGAGCTCCGTCACGACCGTGGGGCGTCGGCGCGCACCGAACGGCAGCGTCACGGCGACGCCGAACACGCCGCCCAGCAGCAGCACGTAGGCGGCACGCGCCCAGTCGGCCGTGGTGACAGCCGCGACGAGCGGGGCGATGAGCAGCACCGGTGCGGCGATGAGCGCGAGCCAGGGCCCCGGCCGGTAGGCGATCCACGCCGGTCGAAGTGAGGTCTTGCGGAGGTCATCGGTCATCGTCATGCGTTCGCTCCCCTCGCCAATCTACGTCACGGGCTCTCTCTCGCCGGGTCATCGCCCGTCGTTTCCGCGGTGCTGCACGCGAGCGGCGCGCGGCAGGCCGATCACGAGTGTCGATCCCGTCGCGACGTGCATCACGAGCAGCACCACGAGCACGGCACCGGCCGTTCCTGTCATGACCGGGCCGAGCAGCGAGAGCGCGAGGAAGGCCCAGCCGACGATCGTGAAGATCAAGCGGCCGCGCTTCGAGACGCGCTCGAGCAGGGCGAGCACGCCCCACGCGGCGAGGCCTGCGACGAGCGTCGCGCCCACGATCGCCGGCGGTGCGACGGTCTGCGCCGTCGCGCCGGCTCCGGCGACGAGGTCGAGGCCGGCGAGCGGAACGGCGATCACCCACACGAGGAGCGGCGACAGGGTCGCTGCCGCGATGGTCGCCGCCCTGCGGAGACGGCGCCCTCGACGGGAGCGGAGTACGCCGGCGGCATCCGCTCGCCCGCGGTCGGTATCGGTGATCGACGGTGAGGTTTCTGCAGTCGTTTCATTCATGTCGTCGACGCTACGAACCACGCCCGCAGCCTGACAGAGTCGGATGTCCCGGCTTCGGTAGGACGAACGTCACCCCCTGTTCGGCATCCGTGAGGCGGCCTGGGCCTCGTCGCGACGGGTCGACATCGCCGGATCGAGGGAGTAGCTTCTCGAACGAATCCAGAGAACGTACGGAACGGGGGCATCCCGATGTCTGAAGTGCTGCTCTTCCACCATGCGCTCGGCCCGAACGAGGGCCTTCGCGCGTTCGCAGACGAGTTGCGCCGGGCGGGCCACACCGTGCACTCCCCCGATCTGTTCGAGGGGCGCACGTTCGCCACGATCGGTGACGGCGTCGCATATGCCGACGAGGTCGGCTGGGGCGAGATCATGACCCGCGGCGATCGGGCGGCAGAGGCGCTGACGAACGACCTCGTCTACCTGGGCTTCTCGCTCGGCGTCGTGCCCGCACAGAAGCTCGCGCAGACGCGGCCGGGCGCCCGCGGTGCGCTGTTCGTCTCCTCGTGCCTGCCCGTCGCCGAGTTCGGCGGGTGGCCGGCCGGGGTCCCTGCGCAGATCCACGGCATGGACGCCGACCCGATCTTCACCGGCGAGGGCGATCTCGACGCCGCCCGCGAGCTCGTGTCGTCGGCCGACGACGCCGAGCTCTTCCTCTACCCCGGCGATCAGCACTACTTCGCCGACTCGAGCCTGCCGAGCTACGACGCGGGTGCGACGGAGCTCCTCACGCAGCACGTGCTCGGGTTCCTCGCCCGCGCCGGCGCATGACGAGCGGGCCGTTCGCCTCCCGGTCGGCGAGCTGAGGGCAGGCGCTCAGCCGAGCCCGGCGCGCTTCTCCGGGGCATCCGACTCGCCCTCGACCGGGCGGCGCGACAGGCCGACCGAACCGGCGCCGGCACCCTTGGAGAGTGCCGCCGACACCGCGACGGACTCGTCGACATCGGGATACTGCTGGCGCAGCTGCACGGCCTGGCGGCGCCGGTGTTCGCGCTTCGCCTTGCGTGAGGAGGCGATCAGGTTCAGTGCCTCGACGAGGATGGCGAACGCCATCGGCGCGTAGATGAGTGCCTTGTCGATGTGAACGCCGAAGCCCTCGGCGATGAGGAACACGCCGATGAGCAGCAGGAACGACAGCGCGAGCATCTTCACCGTCGGGTGCTCGTTCACGAACGTGAAGATGAACCGCGCCGCGAACAGCATGATGCCGAACGAGAGCACCACGACCGTGATGATGACGAGGAGGTTCTCGGTCATGCCGACGGCGGTGATCACGGAGTCGAGCGAGAACACGATGTCGAGCACCAGGATCTGCGCGAGCACCGAGCCGAACGTGATGCGCTTTGGCGCCCCGCCGTGCTCCTCTTCGGCGCCCTCGAGCTTGTGGTGGATCTCGGTGACCGCCTTGTAGACGAGGAACAGACCACCGGCGATCAGGATGAAGTCCTTGATCGAGAAGCCCATCCCGAACCAGACGACGACATCCTCCTTCAGCGTGATGATCCAGCCTGCGAAGAAGACGAGGATGACGCGGATCACCATCGCCAGGGTGAGGCCGAGGTTGCGGGCGCGCGCCTGCTGCTCGACCGGGAGCTTCGACGCGAGGATCGAGATGAAGATGACGTTGTCGACACCGAGCACGACCTCGAGCACGAACAGTGTCAGGAAGACGGCGATGAGGTCAGGGGTGAAGGCGAAGGAGAAGTCCACCCGGCAATGCTAGGCGAGCGAGCGGATGCCTCCGCACCGGTGTTCCGCTATGCAGGCGCATACCTGGCGAAGATGGTTCCGGAGTCGTATCGCTGCACGTCGAGCAGCCGAAGGCCCACCGGATGCGGTGTGCGCAGTCGGACCTCGGCATGGCTGACGATGAACGGGTGGATGCCGACGTGCACCTCGTCGACCAGCCCGGCGTCCATGAGCGTCGCCGCCAGTTGGCCGTAGCCGTGCGAGATGATCGACCCGTACTGCTCGCGCAGGCCGCGCACCGTCTCGGCCACGTCACCCTCGATGAGGGTCGCGTTCCAGTCGAGCGGGCCGGTCAGCGTCGTCGAGGCCACGTGCTTCGGCAGAGCGTTGTAGTGCGCGGCGAAGCCCCGATCATCACTCTGCGCCGGCCAGTACTCGCGGAAGAACTCGTAGCTCTCACGGCCGAGCAGCACCGCGTCGGCGCCGAAGACGAGTTCGTCGGAGTGGCGCACCAACTCCGGATCGTCGACGTCGAACCAGTGCTCCATCTGGTCGAACACCCCGTCGAGCGTCATTTCGAAAGAGACCGTCACTGTTCCCATGCGTTCCAGCGTGCTCCTTCGAGCGTCGGATGTCACGGGCCAGCACCGAGCGGCTGCGGCAGGTGCACCGCGCGCAGGTGTACCGCGCGCAGGTGTACTCTGCGAAGGCTGTCGGCGCCGATGCCCGGCGAGCCCGACCCGGTCGACCGAAGGAGCCAGCGTGCGGATCCGCGCCGTCGATCTGGTCGACGTGTTCGTCTACCTCGTGGTGCTCGGGCTCTTCACCCAGTTCTTGCCGGGCATCATCACCGAGTCGTTCTTCGTCTCGCTGCTCACCGCCGTGCTGTTCAAGCTCGCGCTCGAGGTCATCGCGGTGCTGAAGACGCGAATACTCGACCGCGTGCGGGCGGCGCGCACGGCAGCGGGCAAGACGCTGAACGCGGCGCTGCTCATGGTGCTCGGCGCCGGCAGCAAGTTCGTCATCCTGTGGCTCACCGACCTCGTGTTCGGCGACGCCGTGCAGCTCGGCGGTTTCTTCTCCGTGACGCTGCTCATCATCGTGCTCATGCTGGCGCGCGCCGGTATTCGCCTGCTCATCGACCGCACCCGCCCGCGCGACGGTTCGGCGTAGGCTCAGCCGCGCGCGTCTTCGAGGTGGGGGGCGCCGTGGCTCAGCACCTTCACCACGAGGTTGTGCCGGGCGAGCGTGCGAATCGTGCGCGTGACCTCGTCGCGATCACGGCCGAGCGCACGCTCGTTGGCCACCACGAGCACATCGCCAGCCTGCAGCGTGCCGAACAAGCGGCCGAGCCGCTGCTCCCAGGTCTCGGGCGCCTCGGCCGCAGGGTGCTTGAAGTCGAGGATCGCGACCCCGAAGTCGGCGAGGTCGTTCCGCTGCTCGACGACCGAGGGCATGTCGTCGCGTGCGACGACGAGACCGACGAGACGGGCACCCTCGGGGCGCGCCTTCCACCAGTCCTGGTTGCGCTGCAACTCCTCGAAGCACTCGGGGCAGCCGAGCGCATGGTGCCCGGGGCCGTGGGGTGCGGGCGCAGCATCCGGCATCGATGCCGCCGATTCATCCGTCGTCGACCTCGTACTCAGCTCTGCCATGCGTGCCCTTTCGATCCGGTCCCATTGTCTCGCCGATCGCGGGTCAGCGCGAGCCGCGGAGGGCATCACGCTGCCAACAGGCCGACAACGCCGTACGGGCCACCGAGAGAGGGCGGGCGTCGCGATCTCTCGACGCTCAGCTTCGCGGCGCATCGCCAAGGCGGTCGCCGAGGTGCTCGGCGACGAGCGCTACCGCCGCGCGGCGGCGAGACTCGGTGATCAGGTGGCGAGGGATGCCGCGGGCAGCGCGCTGCTCGACGAGCTCGAGGCCGCTCCCCCTTCGCGAGGCGACCCGGCCACCGGCGAGCGCCCCGTGCCCGAAGCATCCTGACCCGCGCGGGCGACGCTCAGGCACCTGCTGCGCGGGGCGACGCTCAGGCACTGCACCGATCGGCCGGCACTCCGGCACTCCGGCACTCCGGCACTCCGGCACTCCGGCACTCCGGCACTCCGGCACTCCGGCACTCCGGCACTCCGGCACTCCGGCACTCCGGCACTCCGGCACTCCGGCACTCCGGCACTCCGGCACTCCGGCACTCCGGCACTCCGGCACTCCGGCACTTCGGCACTTCGGCACCGATCTCGAGGAGCGGAACTGCCGCCCGGCCCGCTCGAAGAGCCGCCCGTCGTCACGAACGCCTGCTCGATGCCGGCGTTCGTCCCGTGCCAGCGGCCATCTCCCGCAGCACCTCGAGCTCAGCCGGCGCCAGCGCGGCGAGCTGACTCGCATTCGCGACGCGACCCGGCCACCGACGATCGCCCCGTGCACGAGGCATCCTGACCCGCGGGGCGACGGCTCAGGCGCCTGCTGCGCGGCGGCGCAGCATGAAGATGAGCACGATGCCCGCCGCAAGGTGCATGCACCCGAGTGCCACCTTGGTGCCGAGCGTGGCGTCGAGGAAGACGAGTGGCGGCAGCGAGAACACGAGCACGGCGACGGAGATGATCGTCCAAGCCCTCCGTGCATTCGACGTGAGTCGCTCGAGCAACGCCAGCACGCCCCAGGCGGCGAGGGCGAGGGGCAGAGTGCTCACGATCACGAGCAGCGCACTGATCTGCAACGTGCCCACGAGCGGGCTCGTGATCGCGAGTGAGGCGCCGGCGAGTGACGCGACGATCCACACTGCGAGCGGTGCGACCACCGCGACGACCGCGGTCAGCACTCGATATCGGATGCGGGTCGCGCGGGACTTCTCTGCGGTGATGTCGATGGTCGAACTCATGATGGTGATCCTCCTCGTGCACGTGATTCGGTCAGGTATCGGTCGACACGATACCGAGAATTATTTGAAGCGTCAAATAGTTTAGAGTGGGATCATGACCGATGCATCGCCGGGTTCCGACCTGTCCGCGCTCCAGCGCACCGCCTGGATCAGGTTCGCGATCGTCGCTCACGGGATACCGGCCGAGCTGAACTCACGACTCCTCGCCGACTCCAAGATCGGGCAATTCGAGTTCCTGGTGCTCAACCACCTCAAGCTGAGCGACGGGCGTTCCATGGCGATGTCCCGGCTCGCAGTGCTGATGGCATCCTCGCCATCGCGGCTCTCGCACGTCGTCGCCCGGCTGGAGACCGATGGGCGGGTCAGGCGCAGTCGATCGAGCGCAGACGGGCGTGCGGTGGTCGCGACACTCACCGACCGAGGAGACGAGTTGTACCGGGCCGCCGCACCCGGTTACTTCGCCGCCGTGCGAGAGCTGTTCTTCGATCGGCTCGACGAGACCGAACTCGCCGAGCTCGACCGGCTCATGGCGAAAGTGCTGCCCGGCGTCGATGGCGGCGGCATCCTGGCACCGCTCCCGCACCAGGTGGGCGGTGGCTGATCAGTCGCCTGCGAGCAGAGCCCGGGCTCACCCGTCGTGAGCGTCCCAGTACCGTTCCAGCTCCGGTCCGAGCTGCTTCGCAACTTGCATCGGCAGGGAATGGGTGGTTTGCGGCCAGATCGTCACCGACCCGATTCCGATGGCGCGAGCACGGCGAGCCGCCTCGGAACCACCCGCCATGGACTTGTCGGCGGCGAGGTCGACCCGCACGGGCATCGGCAGGGAGTGCCACTCGGCATCGGTGAGCGTTCGCGGCGACAGGGTGACGGCGGCGTAGTGCTTCGAGCCCTCGTCGACCATCATCGACATCGGCGTGCGCTCCCGCACTTCTTCGACCGAGACTCCGCCGATGCCGGCCAGGGCCCAGTCCTTCCACGATTGCGGAACGGGCAGCAGCAGCAGCGTCGCCCACAGGTAGATCGAGGCGGGCATCGGGCGCAGCACCATCACCGGTTCGAGCAGGGTCAGCGACGCGACCCGGGCGGGATGCCTGAGCGCGTGCGTGGCCGCGATGGCACCGCCGAACGAGTGCCCGACGACGTGCGCCGCGCCGAGGCCGAGACCTGCGAGCGCCTGTTCGACCCATGCGGCCTGATCCTCGAAGGAGGTGAAGGGCACGGCGTGGGTCGACATTCCGGAGTCGCCGATGGCGTCCATCGCATAGACCGTGCGACGGCCGATCCACTGCGTCAGGTTCTCGCCCCACATCGGCGCACCCGAACGGATGCCCGGCAGGAGCACGACCGGCGTCGCAGCCCCTCGCCCGGCGTCGGCCGCTGCCCACTCGTAGACCCGCACAGTGCCGAACTCGGTGGCGACGTCGCGGGTGCCGGAAGGATCGGGAATGGTCGCCATCACCTCGTCGTAGGCGCCGCGGTAGGACTCGAAGCCTGCCCGGCTCCGCCATTGCCCCACCTTCGGCCGGCGCGCTGCGGCGAGCCGGTCGATGAGGAGCAGCGACGCGCCCAGTGCCGCGAGAGCGATGAGTGTTCTCCGCATTGATCAACTCCAGAAATACAATCGTATTGTCGAATGCCTCGAGTGTACACGACGCGCAATACAGGCGTGTTTCACCGGGTCTATGATGGCGGGGTGAGCAGCACCGACCCAGACGAGCGCCGAATCGCGATCATCCGCGCGGTGTGGCAGACGATCGCCGAGAGCGGCATGGGCGCGGTCTCCATGCGCACCGTGGCAGCGGCCTCGGGGGTCTCGGTGGGAGGGATCCAGTACTGGTTCCACAGCAGAGACGAACTCCTGCGCGACAGCCTGCAAGTGATGCTGACGGAAGCGGCAACACGGCACACGGCGGCCTCCGGCGCGGCCGACGAACGCCAGGCGCTCTGGCACCTCATCAGTCAACCGATCCCTCTGGCAGCCGGGGCACCTGCCGGGGTGTCCGTCTTCCACCACTACGTCGCGGCGGGAATCAACCATCCAGTCCTGGCCGAAATGCTGGCACGGGCGAAAGACGGCCAGGAGAGCGAGGTCGCTCGGCTGCTCGGCCGCATCACGCCCGGGTCGGGCGATCATCGTGAGGCGGCGCGGTCGTTGATCGCCCTCTCCGACGGGCTGACGATTCGCGTGCTGATCGGCGGGCTGACCGGCGCGGAGGCAGAACTGACTCTGCGCAACGAAGTGGATCGGCTCGCGCCGGAGACGAAGCGCTGACCACGCCGGCGTCAGGACTTCAGATAGCCCCGGGAATACGCGGTCGCCACCGCAGCCGCCCGGTCGTTGACGCCGAGCTTCGCGTAGGCGTGCAGCAGATGGGTCTTCACCGTAGCCTCGCTGATGAACAGCTGCTTCGCCGCCTCGCGATTCGTGCTGCCCTTGGCGATCAGGTCGAGCACCTCGAGCTCTCGTTGCGAGAGCGGCTCCTCGGCGGGCTGTCGCATCTGGCCGAGCAATCTGGTGGCGACGGCGGGCGAGAGCGTCGACATGCCCTGTGCTGCTGCTTCGACCGCACGGAACAACTCGTCTTTGGGGGCATCCTTGAGCAGGTAGCCGGTCGCTCCCGCCTCGATGGCAGGAAGCACGTCGCTGTCGGTGTCGTAGGTGGTGAGCACGAGCACTCGAGAGGAGATCCCGCGCTTCGCAAGCTCCCTGATGGCCGAGACCCCGTCGGTCCTCGGCATCCGCAGGTCCATGAGGATGACGTCGGGCCGCAATTGTTCGGCCGAGCCGATCGCCTCGCCGCCGTCGCCGGCCTCGCCGACGACCTCGAAGCGCGGATCGGCGCTGAACATGCCGCGCAGGCCATCTCTGACGACGGGGTGGTCGTCCACGAGCAACAGGGTGATCATGTCTCGCTCCTCACCGGGATGGCGGGCACCGATGCCGAGATCGCCGTGCCTTCGCCCTGCTCCGACTCGATGGCAAGGCTGCCCGCCAAGCGCTGGACACGCTGACGCATACCGGCGAGCCCGAAGCCGCCGCTGACCGCCCCGGTTTCGCGCTTGGCATCAGGGTCGAACCCGACTCCGTCATCACGCACGTCGAGCGTCACGACGTCCGGCATGTACGAGAGCGTGAGCCGCACCTGTTCTGCGTCGGCATGCTTTGCCACATTCGCGAGCGCCTCCTGGGCGGTGCGCAGCAGCGTCACCTCGACTTCGGCATGCATCGGGCGCGGGTCACCGGTCGTGGTGAGCACCGCATCGATGCGGTTCGCCTCCGACCACCGGCCTGCGACGTCGCTGATGGCGTCGGGCAACCTCGCATGCGCGAGCAGCTCCGGTTCGACCGCGTGCACGGTCCGGCGTGCCTCGGCGAGGCTCGTGCGCGCCATCTCCACCGCGGTCTCGACATGACGCTGCGCGGTCGACGTGCCGCCGAGCGTCTGCTCGGCCGCTTGCAGCTGCGTCAGCACCCCGGCGAGGCTCTGCGCGAGGGTGTCGTGGATCTCACGCGCCATGCGCTGCCGTTCGTCGAGCACGCCGGCCTCGCGCGCCTGCTTCAGCAATTGCGCGTGCAGGCCGGCGTTCTCGGCCAGCGCGTCTTCGAGTCTCTGATTCGCCGCGTGCAACTCGACCATCGCGCGTCGCTGCTGTTGGTTGCGACGCTCGCTCAGGGCGGTGAAGTAGACGAACACGCCACCGATACCGCCGCCGATCAGGCTGAGCACGAGCCATGCCCAAACGAACTCCGCCTCATCGAACCGGTAGCCCCCGAGGTACGACCCCGCCATGATCATCGCCGTCGCCCCGACACCGAGATAGCGCCAGACGCCGCGCAGGTAGACGGCAGCGTGCAGATAGCCGACGAACGCGAAACTCCCGTACCAGGGAGCGAGCGAAATGAGCAACGCACTGATCGCCATCAGCACGACGAAGTGCGCGATCATCAGAGACTGTCGGGCACGCCATCGCTCCGGCGCGACGTACAGGAGAGCCAGCCATGTCGCCGCCGCGGCGACGACGACGAGCGTCGTCGCCCGGTCGACCTCTCCGCCGTCCAACGGCTGCATCAGCGTGATGCCAGTGATCAATACGAGCAGCACCACGGGGATCGCGCGGTACACCAGGCGCTCCCGGCGCTCCCAGCGGTCCGTCTCCTCACGGAGCTCCGCTTCGATGCTCACGTATCTACTCCCAACGGAAGAACCTTGCCGCCAGTGCGCCTGCGACGATCGTCCACCCGAGCATCACGGCCAAGTGCAGCAACTGCGGCCAGTCGCCCGCAGCGGCATCCTGCAATGATGCCACGCCTGCACCCAGTGGGCTGAAGTCGCTGATCGTGAGCAGGACTGCGTTCATCTTCTCGCGTGGGATCCAGAGGCCCGCGAAGAACAGCATCGGGAAGAACAGCACCATTCCGATGCCGCTGGCGCTCATCGAGCTCGGAGCCAACGCGGCCACGATGAGGCCGACCGCGCCCGTTGCCGCAGTGGCGAGAACGAACGAGACGAGGTAGCCGAGTACGTTCTGTGGCACTGGCGCGGCGAAGGCCAGGCGGGCGATGGCGAGCAGTGCCACCATCAGCCCCACGGTCATCGCGGTGCACATCAGCAGCTGCGCCCCCAGCAACGTCGCGGGGGTGATGGGCGTCGTGCGCATCCGACGCAGCACGCCCTTCGCGCGATAGCCGGCAGTCAGCTGCGGCAGGATCGTGAGCGCGAACGTCGCGATGGCCAGCGCCACGGCGATGGGCACGTAGAGGTCGATCACGCGAAGTCCGCCGAGATCGGCAGATGGCTCGCGGAAGCTCGGGATGAGTCCGAGGGCGATCAGCAGAACCGGAGCAAGTCCAAGCCCGACCCCGACGTTCATCGGGTCGCGGAAGAACAGCTTCGTCTCGGTGGTCGTGAGCTTGGTCAGTGCGGTCATGGTCGGTATCTCCTCACTTGTCCAGGGATCGGCCGGTCAGGGCGACGAACGCGTCGTCGAGGGTGGTCTGCTCCAATCGCAGGTCGCCGGCGATCACCTGCTGCTGTGCCAGCAGCGTGGTGACGGCGTGGAGGAGGTTTCCGGTGCCGGTCACGACGAGCTGGCTGCCCGCCCGTTCGACATTCGTGACCTCGGGCAGCCCGGCGAGCAGGCCGTGGTCGAGCGGCGCAGACGGGCGGAAGCGCAGGCGCTGGCGGTCGTCGACCTTCGCGACGAAACCGGCGGGGGTGTCGACCGCGACGACGCGCCCGGAGTCGATCAGTGCGAGGCGATCGCAGAGCCGCTCCGCCTCCTCCATGAAGTGGGTCACGAGCACGATGGTGACGCCGCGATCGCGGATTCGCTCGATCAGGTCCCAGGTGTCGCGGCGAGCCTGCGGGTCGAGACCGGTGGTGAGCTCGTCGAGCACCGCGATCCTGGGATTGCCGACCACCGCGAGCGCGATCGACAGCCGCTGCTTCTGACCGCCGGAGAGTCGGCGGAACTGCGTTTCGAGCTTGTCGGCGAGCCCGAGGTCATCGATGAGCTCACGCCAGTCGACGGGATCGCGATAGAACGAGCTGTAGAGTTCCATCGCCTCGCGTACCTTCAGCAGGTCGGGAAGCTCGGTCTCCTGGAGCTGCGCGCCGAGCAGTTCCTTCAGCTCGCGCTCTTCGCGCTGGGGATCGAGACCGGCGACGCGGATCGAACCGCCGTCGGGCTTGCGCAGGCCCTGGATACACTCGACGGTCGTGGTCTTGCCGGCGCCGTTGGGGCCGAGGATGCCGAAGATCTCGCCCTCCCCGACGCTGAAGCTGACGCCGTCGACGGTGGTCTTGCCCCCGTACCTCTTCACGAGGTCGTTCACTTCGATGATCTTCTCCATGCTTCTCACTCTTTCGGGAGACAGGCCGATGCGAATCGACCGGGCGGATGGGCCTCGAGGTGACCACGGCGGATGCCTCCATCAGCCGATCGGTTGATGGCGGCATCCGTTCGGTCAACCCACGCGCTCCGACGCCTTGGCGGATGTCGGGCGTCGCGGCGCGAGCGCCCGCGGGTGACGATGGCCGTTCAGCCACTTGCCGATCCAGGTGCTTCGCACGAACAGGTCGTAGCTGCCGAGCAGCAACACCGCCGTGACCGTGAACGTGATGGCGAGCTTGACGAGGATCGGCCAGTCCAGGTCGGCGAGCGCGAGCCCGACCGCGATCACGATGGGCAGGTGCAGCAGGTAGCTCCAATAGGACGCGTCTGCCAGGTACCGCATGAGCCGACTCTCGCGCTGCAGGAAGCGCACGCACAGGCCGATCAGCGCGAAGGTCCAGGTCCACCCGGCGAGCGCCATGAGCGAGGCGTGCAGCAGCAGCGGGGTCTGCTCGGCCGGCAGCACCTGCACGGCGACGGCGAGCACGACCGCTGCCGCGAGCTGCGCGGGCCATCCACGCGCGATCCGGTGCAGCGAACCCGCCTGCGCGTGCAGGAACCAGCCGACGAGGAAGGCACCAAGGTACGCGGTCAGCGCCGTCACCGAGGGCAGGATCGTGTAGGGCTCGCGGATGCCGCCCACGGTCGTGCCCTGCATCAGCAGGCAGGCGAGATATGGGATGGCTGCGAGCACGATGCCGCCGGGTGCCGCGAGCAGGCCGCCGATACGCGACGCGATGCGCCCGCTGCGCTCGCGGCCGAGCAGCCGCAGGGCGATGGCGCGCAGCACCACCGTGATCAGGACGCACTCGACCAGCACCCACAGGAACCAGAGATGCGCAGGCGAGAACAACAGGAGAACCTCCGGTACACCGTCTGGCGTCGTCGCCGTCGCCGCCTCCGGCGCTTGCTCCGGTGCCTGGCCGCGCAGCGCAGCACCGATGCCGATGACGACGCCGATGGAAGCGACAGCGACGGGCCAGAACGCGATGGCGGGCAGCCCGATGCGCAGCAGCCGGTCTCTGACATAGGGGCCGGCCCGGCGCCGATGCAGCACCATGCGGCCGAAGAAGCCGGCGAGCGTCATGAACAGCACCATGCGGAACAGGTGGATCCAGTCGACGGTGATATGGGCGATCGGGCTCGAACGCGAGTCGGAGAATAGCCAGGGTATGCCCGGCAGGAAGGGCATCAGCGCGTGCAGCACGATGCCGAGGGCGAGCGCGGTCGCGCGCAGCGTGTCGAGTCCGTGGATGCGCGCGGTCGCCGTGCCGTGAGTGGGTGTGGAATAGGTCATCCTCCGACGCTAGGAATGCCGTGGGCGCGTGCGCATCGCGCAAGCGTGTGATCGTCACTCCACCGTTCAGTCGACCCATGGGTCATTCGGGCGGACGCGGCACTCCGGCACTCCGGCACTTCGGCACTTCGGCACTCCGGCACTTCGGCACTTCGGCACTTCGGCACTCAGGCACTCAGGACGCGGTGCCGGTCGGCGGCCGCCACGTGTACCGATTCGAGGCGACGGATGCCGGCACGTACTGGTATCACTCGCACCAGGTGTCGCACGAGCAGGTGCTGCGCGGGCTGCTCGGTGCGATCGTGATCGAGCCGGCGACGGCCCCGCCTGACGCGGCCGACATCGATGTCACCGCCCTGCTTCACGTGTACGGCGGACAGCACACGCTGAACGGTGCCGTTGCCGACGAGCACGTCGACGCCTCGCCCGGCGCGACGGTGCGCGTGCGCGTGATCAACACCGATCAGGGCACGGCCGCCGTGTGGTCGGCGACCCCGTTCCGTGTCGTCGCGATCGACGGCCACGAGGTGAACGAGCCGCCGGACGTCGATGGCCGCCGAGTGCTCATCCCCGCCGGCGGGCGAGCGGATGTCTCGGTGCAGGCGCCTGCCGACGGCGATGCCGTGCGGCTCCGGGTCGGCGGCGCCCGCAGCGTCGTGATCGGCGAGCCCGGGGCATCCGCGCCGCCCGACCCTCGCCAGCCCTCGACGACGCTCGACCTGCTCGCCTATGGCACCCCGATGCCGCTCTCGTTCGATGCCTCGGATCCCGACCGCTCGTACGACTACGTCATCGCCCGCCGTTTCGGCATCATCGACGGGCGGCCCGGGAACTTCTGGACGATCAACGCGCGCATGTTCCCCGATGTGCCGATGTTCGGCGTGACCGAAGGCGACGTCGTCGTGATGCACCTGCGAAACGACTCGGGCGACGTGCATCCGATGCACCTCCACGGCCACCATGTCGTCGTGCTCTCACGCGACGGGGTGGCGGCTTCGGGCAGCCCGTGGGTCGTCGACTCGCTCGACGTGCACCCCGGCGAGTCGTACGACATCGCGTTCGTCGCTGACAATCCCGGCATCTGGAGCGACCACTGCCACACTCTGCCGCACGCGGTCGACGGGCTCGTCGCCCATGTCATGTACGACGGCGTCACGACGCCGTTCACGATCAACGGCGACGCGGGCAGTCAGCCGGAGTGAGGCGGGGTGCGAGAGTACGATGCCCGCATGCGCATCGTCGTGGTCGGGGCCTCCGGTCGAATCGGCACCGGCGTGGTGGCCGCCCTTGCCGTTGCCGGTCATGAGGTCGTTGCCGCATCGCGACGCAGCGGCGTCGACGCGGTCACGGGCGACGGCCTCGCCGGGGCGCTCTCCGGCGCCGATGCGGTCATCGACGTGACCCGCCCGACCACGTACGTCGACGACGAGGTGCGCACGTTCTTCGAGTCGGTGACCGAGAATCTCATCACCGTGGAACTGGCCGAGGGTGTCGCCCACCACCTCGCACTGTCGGTGGTCGGCTGCGACCGCGTGCCCGAGAGCGGCTATCTGAGCGCGAAGGCCGCCCAGGAGCGGCTCATCGCGGGGTCGGGAATGCCGTACACGATCGTTCGGGCGACGCAGTTCTTCGAGTTCGTGCCCCACATCACCGACACGCTCACGCACGACGGCGTCGCGCGGGTTCCTCCTGGCCTGCTGCAACCGATCGCCGCGATGGATGTCTCGGTCGCGATCGCCGCGACGGCCGTCGAACGCCCGCTCGGCGGCATCATCGAGGCGGCCGGGCCCGAACGACTCCCGATGGCCGAGTTCGTGCAGCGCGTGATCGACGCACGCGGAGACGAGGTCGAGGTCGTGACCGATCCGGGCGCCCGGTACTTCGGCACCCGAGTGCTCGGTGACGAACTCGTGCCCGGCGAGGGAGCCCGGCTCGGCGAAGGAGCCCGGCTCGGCGAAGGGGCACGGTTCGGTGAAGGAGCCCGGCTCGGCGAAGGGGCACGGTTCGGCGAAGGGGCCCGGCTCGGCGCGACGACCTTCGAGGACTGGCTCGGTGCGCACGATCTGCGCGGGTGATCGCGCTGACCGCACCTGATCGCTGTTGTTGACCGTGGCGGCAGCGGTGCGACGCCCTGACCCTGCCCGACCCCTCCTCCACAGGCCATCATCGGTCGAAGTTATTCACAGACTGACCGGCGATTTTGCGGTGATTCGAATGTCGGTGGGTCGGGGCAGACTTGTGCCATGACCGGAATCACCGAAGCGCTCGAAGACCTGCGGGTTTCGCTTCAGCGCGTGATGGGCTTCGGTGATCCCGCGGGCTGGTCAGACGATGAACTGCTCGCCGAGACCGCGGCGATCGAGGCGATGGGCCGGGTGGTCGACGCGCGACGCGTTGCCTGCGCCGGTGAGGTCGGCGAACGATCACGGGTCGAGCTGGGCGGTGAGCGGTTGTCGACCCGGCGCGGGTGCCGCTCTGCCGCCGAGCTGCTCGAGCGGGTGACGCAGGTCTCGGGCGCCGAGGCGCGGCGGCGCATCGCGCTCGGCATGGCCACCCGCGCCCGCTCCGGGCTGACCGGCGAGATGATGCCGGCACGATTCCCCGAGGTCGCTGCCGCCCTCGCCGAAGGCGAATTGGGAGCAGATGCCGCGGCCACGATCGTGCGAGAACTCGGTGCCACTCGAAACGTCGCCGACCCCGCTGGCCTCCAGGCCGCCGAGCACGAGCTCGTCGGGGCGGCCGTCGGCTCGGGTGACTCCGTACCGGTGCGGTGCACGGCCGATGAGGTCCGGGTGCAAGCGCAGGTGTGGGCGCACTTCCTCGATCAAGACGGCCCCGAGCCCGACGATGAGCGGGCCATGCGTCGGCGTGCTTTCCGGTTCGGCCGGGCTCGCGACGGACTCATCCCGGTCACCGGAGAACTCCTGCCCGAAGTGGCGTCTGGGCTGCGGCGACTCTTCGACGCGCACCTCGCGCCGCAGTCGGGCGGCGGCTTCATGACCGCCGAAGAGCGCGCTGACCTCGACCGAAGCGGCGAGCAGCGAACCGCCGACCAACAGCGCCACGATGTGATCGCCGCGATCATCGAGACCGCTGCCCGCTCGGGAGAGCACCCCACGATCGGCGGGTCGGCGCCCACGGTGCTCGTGAGCGTCCGCGCCGCCGACGTCGAGACCGGTCGAGGCGTCGCGCATGCCGACGGCGTCGAGATTCCGGTGTCGCTGCGAGCAGCCAGGCAACTCATGTGCACCGGCGGCACACAACAGGTCACGTTCGACGGTCACGGTCGAATCATCCGTCTGGGCTCGCCCGAACGCTGCTTCACCTCCCACCAGCGGCGTGCGATCACGCTTCGCGACGGTGGCTGCCTCATTCCGGGGTGCAGCGTGCCCGCATCGTGGTGCGAGATCCACCACGTCATCCCCGACGTCGACGGCGGCCCCACGCACCCCGACAACGGCGTGTTGCTCTGCTGGTTTCATCACCGCACGATCGACACCTCGGGGTGGGGCATCCGCATGATCGCCGGAGCACCGCAGATTCGGCCTCCGGCGTGGCTCGACCCCGGCGGCCGATGGCGCGTCGCCACGAAATCACCGACGAGACTCGCCGATCTGCTCGAACAGCGGCGTCCCGGGGCGGCCTGAGCCAGCCGGGGCCCAGCCGCCAGCCGGACTAGCTGCCAGCCGGACTAGCCGCCAGCCGGCCAGCCAGCAGCCGCCCAGCGCCCGGCCACCAGCCGCCCAGCGCCCAGCCACCGGCCACCAGCCACCAGCCACCAGCCAGTTCAGAGCGCCCCGGTCGCCGCCGTCTCGCGCACCCGTCCGGCGCCCTCGAACACGAGCAGCCGGTCGGCGAGCTTGTCGACGAAGAACCGGTCGTGGCTGACGACGATCACGGCGCCCGGAAAGTGGGTGAGCGCCCGTTCCATGACCTGCGTCGAGGTGATGTCGAGGTGGTTCGTCGGTTCGTCGAGCACGATCACGGCCGCGCCCGAGAGCAGGCACTGGGCGATCGCGACGCGGGCGCGCTGACCGCCCGAGAGCGTGCCGATCTTCTGCTTCAGATCGGCCTCCGAGAACTGCAGCATGGCGAGGAACCGATTCACGCTCTTCTTCGTCGCGGTGAACGCGAGCGAGTCGGGGTAGGCGTTGACCGCGTGCCCGACCGTGTCTTCGAGGTCGAGCTCGGCATAGACCCGGTTGTACGACACGAACCTCGCGCCCTTGGCCCAGCGAACCGTACCGGCATCCGCTTCGGTCTCACCGGTGAGCACATCGAGCAGGGTCGACTTGCCCGAGCCGTTCGAACCGAGCACCGCGACCCGGTCGCCGCGTTGCAGGTCGAAGGAGACCCCATCGAAGAGCGGAGTGCCGTTGAATCCCTTCGCCAGCCCGGTCACCGTCAACAGGTCGTTCGACACCCGCAGGCCCTCGTAGATGCCCGTGATGATCTGGTCGATCGGGCGCGGCGCCTGCCGCTTCTTGATGTCGGCGAGTCGGCGCGCGACGGCGTTCGAGGGGTTGCGAGCGGCCTCGCGGCGCGCCGCCGATGCGGCCTGCTCGTAGGCCAGCAGCTCCTCTTCGTGGGCGAACTGCTTCTCGAGCATCTTCAGTCGCGACCGCTTCGCGTGCACGTACGCCGAGTAGTCGCCCTCGTATTCCTGCAGGCGATAGTTCTCGAGCTCGATGATGCGGGTGACGACGCCGTCGAGAAACTGCCGGTCGTGCGAGACGACGAGCACCGCGCCCGCGAACGACGACAGCCAGTTCTCGACCCACTTCACGCCGTCGAGGTCGAGGAAGTTCGTCGGCTCGTCGAGCAGCAGCACGTCGGGCGCCTGCACGAGGATCTGCGCGAGCGCGGCGCGGTTCCGCCATCCGCCCGACAGTCGCCCGACGGCGAGTGCACGACGCTCGTCGTCGAAGCCGAGTCTCGTCAGCACCGTGTCGATCGTGGTCTCGTAGGTCCACCCGTCGATGTGGTCCATGCGCTCGAAGAGCTCGCCCTGCTCGGTCAGCAGCCGGGTCATCGCGTCATCCGCCATCGGCTCGGCGAGCGCCATGCCGATCTCGTCGAGGCGGGCCTGCGTCTCGTGCACCTGCGCGAAGTGCCCACTCAAGATCTGCTGGATGCTCTGCTCGCCGTCGAGCTCGGAGAACTGCGAGAAATACCCGATCGTGGTGCCGAGCGTGACGTCGCGGGTGCCGCCGCTCGGCTCGCGCCGCCCGAGCACGACCTCGAGCAGACTCGTCTTGCCGGTGCCGTTCTTGCCGATGAGGCCCACGCGGTCGCCCTGCTTGAGCTTCAGGAACGCCTCTTTCACGACCGTGCGCCCGTCGAACTCGATGCTCACGTCGTTCAGTCGGATGAAGCTCACGGATGTCCTTGCAGTCGGGAAGAGAAGCAGCGAAGCGGATGCCTCGGGCCGCGAGCCGCGAGCCGCGAGCCGCGAGCCGCGAGCCAACTCTACCGACGCCGCGGCGCCGCCAGATCCTGGGCCGGACGGCCGCGTTGCCGCAGCGCGCAGGCGATTTCGCGATACAGCCCCGTGTCTCGGATGCACGAGTGCGAATCGCCTGCAGCGTGCGGGCGTGCCGCGTGGCCGCATGAGAGTTCCCTCATGCAGGGCCCGCAACAGCATGGTCCGCGGCAGAATCGGAGCATGAGGCGCGTCGTCACGATCACCATGGTCGCTGCAGCCGCCGCGGTGGCGGTCACGCTCGGTGCGCTCGGCGCGAGTGCGCTCACACCCCGCGACGAGCCCGGCCGGGCGGTCGATCTCGCGCCGCTCGTGGTGCAGACTCCGGCACCCGGCAGCACCCCCGAGGAGTCGGCGCCGCCGACTGCCGGGCCTGAGCAGCCGACGACCGTCGCACCGAATCCGCCCGACGACCTCGATGATGACGACCTCGATCCGGATGACACGGACGACCCTGATGACGACGCCGGGTGACGACGAGCTCGACCTCCTCCACGCCGTCGCCGAATCGAGCCGCCTGCACCTGGTCGAGGCGACGCGCGTGCACGGCGAGGCCGGCCCTGACGGATTCGTCACCGGCTACCGGGTGCGGCTCGCCGACGAGGCCGGGCGGCAGATCGAGCGCTTCGTCTACGTGACCACGGAACCCCGCGGCGGCGACCGCGACGGCGTGCTGCGCATGCGCGACGAATCCGGCGACGAGCGCGCGGTCTGGGTGTACCCGAACGATCCGCGCCTGCCCGCTCTCGCCCGCGCCGTCGTGCCGTCGCAGGCACGCGAAGTCCTGGAATCGTTCGGCCCGGGTCATGTGTGGGCCCACGACGCATCGGGCGTCGGCTCGCCGGGGGGCCGGGAATCGGAACTCGCCCTCGTCGTCGCGGCCTACCGACCGGGAAAACGGGCGGTGGTGCGCGCGACCCTCGGAGGCCGTCGCGCCTACCTCAAGGTGGTGCCGCCCGGACGTGCCGAACGGATTCACGCCCGGCACGAGGTCTGGCGTGCCGCAGGCATTCCGGTGCCGCGACCGCTCGGCTGGACCGAGCAGGGCATCGTCGGGCTGGCGGAGCAACCCGGTCGCGCAGCGAGCGAAGCCCTCGACCGAGCCGACCCCGATCGGCTGCTCGACGGCATCGCGGCGCTCAGGCGACGTATCGCCCAGTTGCCGAGCAACGCCGATGCGCGCGGCTCATTGGGCGGACGCGTCGACTGGTACACCCGCCGCACCGCGATGCGCGACCCGGAACTCGAGCCTCGGCTCCGGAGCATCCGGGCATCGGTCGACCGGCTCCTGGCAGAGACGACCGCCGAACGCGTCACGATTCACGGCGACCTGCACCTCGGCCAGCTCTTCGTCGACGAGCACGACCCGAGCCGGGTGGCAGGCGTGATCGACATCGACACCGCCGGCACCGGCGACCCCGCAGACGACGATGCGGCGCTCTGGGCTCATCTCATCGCAACCGCGACGCATGCCGCAGCGCATGCGGCGACGGCCGGCGACCTCGTTCGAGCCGAGCGGGCCGAGACGCTCGCCGACCGCGCGCGCAGTCGGTGGAGCGCCGACGGCGCCGACCGCGCGGATCGCATCGCCGCCATCGCGGCCACCCACCTGTTGGGGCACGCGCTCACCGGCTCGCTTCCGGCGGCCGACGCGGTCGCACTGGCGGAGGGGTTGGTCCAACGATGAGAACGATGAGAACGATGAGAAGGTCCTCATCCCGGCCTCCTCGTCTTCTCATGCAGCAGCCCGAACCTTGAATCGGAGGGTTCCCCTCCCGACGAAAGGACACACGATGCGCAACAGGACGAAATGGATCGCAGTGGGCGCGGCAACGACGCTCGGACTCGGGATCACCGGATTCGGCAGCGTGGCGGCGTTCGCCGACGACGGCACCGGGTCGAGCGACTCCGTTGCCGTGACGACCGAGCCGACCCCGAGCCAGCAGATCGCCAGTGCGGCGACCGACACGACGCTCTCGGTCGCGACGCCCGATTCCCCCGCGACCGCGGCCTCGCCGGCCGACGCACCGGACGGAGCGGACACGGCGGCCACACCGCCGACCCCGGCCTCGCCCGCCTCGGCCGACGACCTCGCAACTCCGGAATCGCCCGCGTCGGAGTCGCCCGCGTCGGCGAGCTGATCGACGCGTTCGACCCGAGGAATCGCCCGGACTCACACGAGTCCGGGCGATCCGCCTGTCACGATTCCGTTCAGACGAGCCGATAGCCTGCGCCGCGCACCGTCTCGATGCGCGCGGCGCCGAGCTTGCCGCGAAGGTAACGCACATACACGTCGACCACATTGCTGCCGGGGTCGAAGTCGACGCCCCAGACCCGGCTCAGCAATTGCTCGCGGCTCAACACCTGGTCGGGATGCCGCAGGAACTCCTCTGCGAGGGCGAACTCCCGTGCGGAGAGCTCGACGGTGGCCTCGCCGACCGTCGCCCGGCGCGTGTGCAGATCGAGCTGCAGGTCGCCGCGCGCCAGCGTGGTTCCCGCTCCGCCGTCGACGTCTCGCAGGCGTGAACGCACCCGTGCGAGCAGTTCGTCGAACTTGAACGGCTTCGGAATGTAGTCGTTCGCTCCGCCGTCGAGCCCGGCGACGGTGTCGCTCGTCGCGGTGCGCGCGGTGAGCATGACGATCGGCACGGTCGCCCCTTCGGCGCGGGCACGGCGCAAGACCGTGAACCCGTCGAGTCCGGGCAGCCCGACGTCGAGCAGTACGAGATCCACCGCCCCGCGGCGGATGAGCTCGAGCGCCTCGGTGCCGGTCGGCGCCACGACGACGTCGTACCCCGCGGCGCGCAGCCCGCGCTCGACGAACCGGGCGATGCCCGCTTCGTCCTCGGCCACCAGGATGCGGCTCATCCGTTCTCCTCCCCCTCGGCCGGAGCGCGCCCGGCACCTCCGTCGATCGGAACGACGATCGAGAACCGCGAGCCGGCGCTCGAACTCGACACCTCGACCCGGCCGCCGTGCGAGCCTGCGATCGCCTCGACGATCGGCAGACCGAGTCCAGATCCACGGATGCCGCGGCCCGCGTGCACTCGACCGAACCGCTGGAAGATGCGCGCCTCGGCACCCGGCGGAATGCCGGGTCCCTCATCGTCGACCCACAGTTGCACCACCCCGTCGCCGCGCGTGCTGCCGATGCGCACCTGCGTGCCGTCGTCGGAGTACTTCGCGGCGTTGTCGACGAGTTGCAGCCACGCCTGCGTGATCCGCCGCGGATCGAGCACGACCGTGACGTCGGCCGTTGCGGCGAGTCGCCAGTCGTGGCCCGGCATGACGCTCGACTTCGCATGCACGGTTCGGGTCAGTTCGGCGACGTCGACCGGCTCCATCACCGGCGAATCCGCCGGAACCTCGGCGAGCAGCTCGATCCGGTCGACGAGTTCGACCATGCGATCGAGCTCGCCGATCGCGAGGTCACGGGTCGCGCGGACCTCGTCGACATCGGCCGGGTCGAGCAGTTCGAGGTGACCGCGCACGATCGTGATCGGGGTCTTGAGCTCGTGCCGCACGTCGTCGAGCAGGCGCCGTTGGCTCGAGATCGAGTCGTCGAGCCGGTCGAGCATGCCGTTGACCGTCTCGGTGAGGCGGCTGACCTCGTCGCGCCCGTGCACCGGAATCCGCTCGTCGAGGGCGTTGACCGTGATCCGCGATGCCGTCGATCGCAAGCGGCGAACCGGCTCGAGCAGGCGGCCGGCCACGAACCATCCGGCGAGGCCGACGGCGACGACCGCACCGGCGGCGATGGCGGCGTAGGTGACGAACGCCGCGTTGAGATCGGCGAGCGCGCCGTCGAGGTCGATCGCGTCGACGTAGACGCCGCGCTGGGGATCACCGGCGACCCCGACGGGCGCAGCGACGTACCGGAACCAGTGCCCCGATTCGGCGAACGTGCCGATCCGCACCGCGTCGTCGTCGGCGCTCTCGGTCGCCACTCGCTCGACGAACCCCGGCACCGCATCGAGCCGAAGGTCGCTCTCGACCCCGGGCACGAAGGCCGCACGCCCGTCGACGATGCCGAGCGCTCCCTCGAATCGGCCCGGCACGACGCGTTCGAGCACGCCGTGCAGTGCGCCGCGAGTCGTCGCGAAACCGTCACCCGAGGGCACGGCCGGCACGCCGGCGCCATCGGTCGACTGGGAGTCGGATCCCGTCGCGCCGGCGTCGGCACCGGCACCCGCACCGCCGACGACGGCCCGCGCACTCTCGACCCGCTGCAGCAAGCGGGCATCGACGGCGGCGGTGATGCGATCACGCTGCACGAGATAGGCGGCCCCTCCCGCCACGGTCAGGCCGAGGAAGGAGACGGCGATGATCGACACGAGGATCCGCGCACGCACCGAACCGAGACCCATGGATCCAGTATCTCCAGACGCTCGGCCGACGGTGACGAGGATGAGAACTCTCTCACGCGGCATCCGTCTGCTGAACCCCTCACCGACCACCCAGCCGGACGATCTAGGCTGAAGCACCGTCACCCACCTGAAAAAGGAGCATGCCCGCCATGAGCGACGCCGCGAATCTCGACGTCTTCGACCGCCGCGAGTCGGAAGTCCGCGGATACGTCCGCGCATTCCCCACGGTCTTCGACCGTGCGAGCGGTTCGACCCTCGTCGACGCCAACGGCCGCGAGTACCTCGACTTCTTCGCGGGCGCCGGCGTGCTGAACTACGGGCACAACAACCCCGTGTTAACCCGGGCGCTCATCGAGTACCTCGAGCGCGGCGGAATCATCCACGGCCTCGACATGGCGACCTCGGCCAAGCGCGCGTTCATCGAGGCGTTCGAACGTCTCGTGCTCGAGCCTCGCGGGCTCGACCACAAGCTGCAGTTCACGGGCCCGACCGGCGCGAACGCGGTCGAGGCGGCACTCAAGGTCGCCCGCCAGGCCACCGGCCGCTCGACCGTCGTCGCCTTCACCAACGCCTTCCACGGCCTCAGCCTCGGCGCACTCGCCGCAACCGGCAACGGACACTATCGGGATGCCGCGGGCACGCCGCTCGACAACGTGGCACGCCTGCCCTACGACGGGTACCTCGGCGTCGACGTCGACACGCTCGACCTGTTCGAGAAGATGCTCGACGACCCGGGATCGGGACTCGACCTGCCCGCTGCCGTCATCGTCGAGGCGGTGCAGGGCGAGGGCGGCATCAATGTCGCGAGCATCCCGTGGCTGCAGCGACTGCGCGCGATGACCGCCGAACGCGGCATCCTGCTCATCCTCGACGAGATCCAGTCGGGCATCGGACGCACCGGCACCTTCTTCGCCTTCGAGGCCGCCGGCATCGTGCCCGACATCGTGACGGTGTCGAAGTCGATCTCGGGCTCGGGCCTGCCGATGTCGCTCGTGCTGCTGCGCCCCGAGGTCGACGTGTGGAAGCCGGGCGCCCACACCGGCACGTTCCGCGGCAACAACCTCGCATTCGTCTCGGCGCGCGTCGCCCTCGAGACGTACTGGGCCGACACCGCATTCACCGACGGCGTCGCCGCGAAGTCTGAGCTGCTCCGCACCGAACTCGAGCGGATCGCCGCCGAGCACCCTGAACTCGGCTTCGCCCCGCGCGGCCGCGGGCTCATGTACGGCCTGGCATGCGACGCAGACCGCACGCTCGCGGGTCGAATCTCGAAGGAGGCGTTCGCACGGGGCCTCGTCATCGAGACCTCGGGCGCATTCGACGAGGTGCTGAAGTTCCTGCCTGCGCTCACGATCACCGAAGACGAGTTGCGCGCCGGTCTCGCGATCGTGCGCGAGAGCCTCGACACGGTGCTCGCTGGCTGAACACAGGGTGCTCGCTGCCTGAGCTCGGTCAGCCCTGGAAGTCCTCCGGGTCGACCTCGTCGAGGAACCGCTTGAACTCGTCGAGCTTCTCTTCGGCACTCGCCTCGCCGGCCGAAGCCCCGGCGCCGGCTTCGGCCCCGGCCCCGGCTTCGGCTTCGGCTTCGGCTTCGGCTTCGGCTTCGACCATCTCGGCGGGGATGCCCGCTTCGTCGAACACCTCGTCGGCGACCCAGATGGGCGCTTCGGCTCGCAGGGCGAGCGCGATGGCGTCCGACGGCCGTGAGTCGAGGATCTGCAGGCCGGTCGGTGTCGTCAGGGTCAGCTCGGCGTAGAACGTTCCGTCTGCGATGCGGGTCACCTCCACTTGCTCCACCCTCGCCCCCAAGGCGCCGAACAGCGTCGTGATGAGGTCATGCGACAACGGCCGCGGCGCCTCGCGACCCTCGACGGCGAGCAGTATGGATGTGGCCTCCTGGGCGCCGATCCAGACCGGGAGCAGCCGCCCGGCGCCGTGCTCCTCGAGCACCGGCTTCAAGAGGACGATGCACTGGCCCGCACCATCGAGGGCGACATCGAGAACGCGCACCTGGATCATGTCCCCTCCCGTCGGACGATCAGGAATTCGGGTGACCCTGCCATCGTACGTCCGAGTGCGTCACGGCGCCTGAGACCGAGGTTTGTTGGATCCAACATGTATCCTAGATCCGATGTCCTCGAACACTCCTGCACCGAAACCCGTCCACCCGCTTGCGCACCGGCTCCGCCGCGCGCGCATCCTGAACGTCGTGCTCGGCGCCGTCGCGGCGTTCCTGCTCGTCATCGTGATCGCGCAGTCGATACCGGGTGCCACGCAGGAACCGGCGGCCGGCGCGCAGCAGGGTCAGACGCCCGCGACGGAGGGCGGCGCGGGTGCAGGCGCGAACGCAACCGAGGAGATCGCAACGCGCGACCCCGACGATCCCTTCGCGATCGGCGATGTCGACGCACCCGTCGTGCTCGTCGAGTGGGCCGACTTCCGCTGCCCGTTCTGCGCTGTCGTCACGAACCAGACGCTGCCGACGATCTTCGAGGAATACGTCGACACGGGCCTCGTGCGCTACGAGTTCCGCGATGTCGCGTTCTTCGGCGAGGAGTCGGTCGACGCCGCCGTGGCCGCCCGTGCCGCCGGCGAACAAGGTCGGTTCCCCGAGTATCTCGAGGCGCTCTTCGCCGCGGCACCCGAGAAGGGCCACCCCGACATGCCGCGCGAGAAGCTCATCGGCTTCGCTACGACGGCCGGCGTACCCGACCTTGCGAAGTTCGAGCAGGATCTCGACCGCGCCGACCTGCACGACGCGGTGCTCGCGAGCACCGACGCGGCACAGAAGCTCGGCGTCACGAGCGTGCCGTTCTTCGTCGCCGGCGACCAGGTCATCGCCGGTGCACAGCCGATCGAGAACTTCCGCGCCCTCCTCGACGAGCAGTTGGCCGCGGCGGGCGAGTGATCGACCTCGGGCTCGCGGGAGCGCTCGTCGGCGGCATCCTCACCCTGCTGAGCCCGTGCTCGGTGATGCTCCTGCCGGCGTTCTTCGCCTACGCGTTCACGAGCCCGGGCCGACTGCTCGCCCGCACCGGGGTGTTCTACCTCGGCCTGATCACCACCCTCGTGCCGATGGGGGTGCTCGCGGGCACGGTCGGCGCGTTCGTCAGCGCCAACCGCACGCCCCTCGTCACGATCGCCGCGGTCGTCATCATCGTGCTCGGTGCGGTGCAGCTCGCCGGCATCCCCCTGCCCGCGTTCACCCGCAGCGGGGCGAGCGAGGGCACCGGCGTGGCATCCGTCTACCTGCTCGGCACCGTCTACGGGCTCGCGGGAGTCTGCGCCGGCCCGTTGCTCGGTTCGGTGCTGGCGCTCGCCGCGCTCGGCGGGCAGCCGCTCTACGGGGGCCTCGTGCTCGCGGTCTTCGCACTCGGCATGACGGGGCCGCTCTTCGGGCTCGCCTTCGCCTGGTCGCGGTCGGCGAGGCTCCGCGGCATGCTGCGCCCGCGCACCGTGCGCATCGGCCGTTGGGCCAACACCTGGACGCAGATCGTCGGCGGCCTCCTCGGCATCGGCATCGGCGTGCTGCTTATCGTCACCGAGGGCACCGCGTCGCTCGGCGGCGTGCTCGGCGCCTCGCAGCAGTTCGCAATCGAGAGCTGGGTGCTCGAGCGCACGACCGGCGTCTCCGACCTCGTCGTCATCGCAGTCGCGGTCGCGGCGCTCGCGATCGCCTGGGGCCTGCACCGGTGGCGCCGGGCGGCGGTAGGGCGAGCGGATGCCGCGGGCGACGCCGAGTCTCCCGAGGCATCCGTGACCTCTCCCGGCGGTGACGCATGACCGCCGTCGCGCGCACGAATCGGCGAGCGGATGCAGCGGCGCACCGCCATGATGGTGGAGTGCCCGCCGTCGACAGTGCCGCTGAGCGCGCTCGATCTGCGATTCGCGCGTCGATCCTCGACGGCACGCACCGGCCGGGCACGATGCTCAGCGAGAACGAACTCGCCGCAGAGCTCTCCATGAGCCGCACTCCCGTGCGCGCCGCGCTCACACGCCTGCAAGACGAGGGCCTGATCGCGATCTACCCGAAGCGCGGCGCGCTCGTGCGTTCACTCAGCGATCGCGAGATCGCCGACCTCGCCGATGCCCGGCTGGTCCTCGAGTCGGCGGGTGTGCAGCGCGCGAGCACCGCGGCGAGGAGGGCGCTCGCCGACCGGCTCGAGCCCGGGCTCGTCGAGCAGCGCGCCGCCCTCATAGCCCGCGACCTCGACGGCTTCGTGACCTCGACGATCGCGTTCCATCGCTCGTTCGTCGAGGCGGGCGGCAACCTCGCCCTCACCGAGATCGGCGACCGGCTCACCGACCGGCAGCGCTTGCTGCTGAGCGCGCAACGCGACTCGCTGTTCGAACGAGCAGACCAGATCTTCGACGAGCACCGCGCCCTCGTCGAGCGGCTGCGCGCCGACGATCCCGACGGCTTCGCCGAGGCCCTGCGCGGCCACCTCCTCGACATGCACGGCCCCGAGCTCGGCCCCATCTGATCGATCACCCTGTTCGGGAAGGCCGGCGCCCTGCTCGGGGCCGTTCGGGCGAGCACTCAACCGGAGGTCTCGATCGGGTCCTCTCCCCCGGCGCGCCGCCGCTGTGCGCGGATGCGCCATGTCACCACGATGCCGCCGGCGGCGAGCAGGGCGATCGCGAGCCCGCCGAGCCACGCGCCCGAGAAGCCGCTCGATGCGAGGTCGCCCTCGGCATCACCAGCGCCCGAGGCACCCGAGCCCCCGCCCGATCCGGGTTCGGTACCAGTGCCGGGTCCGGTACCAGTACCGGGGTCGGTGCCGGGGCCGGCGCCAGGCCCCGGGTCGGTGCCGTCGAGCGGCACGACGTGCACATCGACGCGCGACACCTCGCCGTTGACGGTGACCTCGACCGAGCCATCGCCTGCGGCGATGGCGGTGAGCTCACCGGTCTCGGCGTTCAGGCGCAGCACGCCCGACGCCTCCACAGCGCGCTCGAGCCCAGCGCTCCGACCGCTGTCGATCGCGACGCCGTCTCCGCCCCAGCTGGCGCTCATCGGCCAGCCGACGGGCACCGTGCGACCGCCGTCCTGTGCGATCGTCGCCGAGATCGGCACCGTCTCCCCCACCATGAGCACGGTCGGCACATCGAGTTCGATGCCGTCGACACGCGGCTTGACCTCTGCGCGCATCCAGCGGGTGCGGTCGACGACCGTCTCGGGGTCGTGGCCGACCACGCCGGCCGATGGATTGACCCCGAGCATCGTCCATCCGGTGAATCCGCCCGTCTCGGGAGTGGCCGACGGGCCCTTGCCCGAGTTGCCGTTGATGAGCTGCGAGACACCGCCGGCCGATGAGGCGTGAAAGGCGCCCACGTGTCCGTTGACGACGGCGATCGACTTGCCCGAGTCCGCACGGAACTCGGCGAGGGTGTCGGTGAACGCGGCGGCCTCGTACCGGTCGCTGAGCTGGCTCGCCTTCGCGGGCTGCGGGTCGTCCGACGGATGGTGCGCGAAGACCAGCACACCGGTGATCGACGAGTCTGCGGCGGCATCCGCGAGCTCACGGTCGAGGAAGGCGAGCTGCCCGCGGTCTGAGGCGCGGAACGACCCGGCCGCCGAGTTCAGGGTGATGAGCTGGGTCTTGCCGAGCGTGATCGAGTTCCTCGTGGCACCGAACACCGCCTCGAAGTTCGAGATCGGCCCGCCCATGACCTCGTGGTTGCCCGGCACGTACACGTACGGCAGCCGGTCGCCGACCTCCTCGTCGAGTATCTGCTTCGCGAACGCGATATCGGCCGGGCTCGCTTCGTCGACGAAGTCGCCGACGATCACGAGGTGGTCGGGCTCGGCGGCGAGGATCTCCTGCAGCGTGCGCCGGGCTCCCGCGACGGCCCCGCTCTCGGGGCTTCGGGCGACGAACTGCGCGTCGCTCATCACCGCGATGCGCTGCGGCCGTTCGTCGACCGTGCCGTTCGTCGCGATCACGGGGTCGTGCACCACGGGCGCGACCGGTTGGTCGACGTCGGGTGCGACGATCGCCTCGAGCCCGGCGATCTCGACGTGGCCCTGGTACTGCACGGCCGAGCGCGTCTCGAGCAGGCGGATGCGCTGCAGGTGCAGCGGGTAGGGCGTGCCCGACGGCACGGTGAAGCGCACCTGGCGCCAGCCCGTCCAGTCGACGTTCGGGCCGTCGAGGTTGATCGTCGTACCCGCTCCGTTCTTCATCTGGATACGCGGCCACACCCCGCTGCCGTCGCCGTTGATCCACAGGGTGAGCGCCTGCGGCTGCCCGGCGAGCTCGCGACCGAGGCTCCCGCTCACCGACATCTCGGGGGCGATCGCGTAGTACCCGCGGGTGCCGGTGCTCGTCGTGAAGTCGTAGTCGAGCGCGAGTGCAGGCACGCCGTCCTGGCCGGTGGTGAGCGTCGTCGTTCCGGTGGCCCGGTCGGCGGCCTTGCCCCAGCTCGCACCGTCGGCGAAGTCGGCGACCGACTCGCTGCGGTAGCCGATCGTGACCGCGACCTCGACGGAGCGCCCGTCGGCGGTGAAGGTCACGGTCGCCGAGCCGCTCTCACTGTTCGGAGTGATGAGGAACCCGTCGAGGCCGTCGGGTGCCACCGTCACCGCGGCGCCGGCCTCGACCGTGACATCCGTGGTCTCGAGCGGTGCGGTGAATCCGTCGGCGTCGAGGCCCGTGAGGCTCACCCGCGCCGTCCGTCCTGGGTCGGGCAGGGCGACGATCGTGCTGCTCGGGCGAATGCGCTCGAGTTCGCCGAGCACGCGAAGCTGCGCCGCAGCGGTCTTGCCCTCGGCGGTGAAGGCCACCGTGCCGGTGCCGCTCGCGCCGCCGACGACGCGTGCATTCGCGCCGTCGATCGCCTCGACGGCGAGCCCGGCATCGGCCGTGAACTCGCCCTCGACCGGTACGCCCGAGAGGTTCTCGTCGAGCCCGGTGGCGGCGACGGTGCGGCCGAGGCGCGGGAAGACCGCGTCGGCATCCTCGAGCTGGGAGGCGGGGGCCACCGCGACATCCGTCACCGTGCCCGCCGGTGCGCTCGAGAAGAAGGCGAGGCTGTTGGCCACGGTGCGTTCGTTGCCGTCGGAGGGGCGGTTGACGACCTGCGCCTCGCTCGTGCCGGCGCGGCGGGCGAGCATGGTCGTCGACCCGCCGCCGTCGAGGTTCACGGCGTTGTGCACACCGAGGTCGAGCATGAGGTCGCCGAGTTCCTGGATCGTCATGCCGCGGCCGTCGCCGGCACGGCCGTCGATCGCCACGACCGTGACCTCGGTACCGTCGCGGCTCACGCCGACGGCGGTGCGCGCGGCCTCGACCTGGTCGTCGTCGGTCTGCACGCCGTCGACGATGAGGCGCTGCGAGCCGCTGACGGCGAGGTCGACCTCGTGGTTCGTTCCGACGGCGACGTCGACGGACTGGCCGACCGTGAGTGCAGCGATGGTCGCCGCGCCGGCCTCCCGGCCGATCAGCACCCCCGAGCCCTCGGCGATGCTCGCAGGTGCGCCGATCACGGCGGGATCGGTGGTCACCGACTGCACGACGCCGTCGGTCACGACCGCCAGTGCGACGGATGCCGCGAGCTCGCCGGGTGCGCCGAGCGGGCGACTGAGCGGGTGCGCGCCCCAGGCGGCGGTGTACCAGCCGATCTCGCCGCCACCGAGCGCCGGGGTGTTGACGCCGTCGATGGGAGTCTCGACGCCGTCGACGCCGAGGGTGCCCTCGACCATGAGTTCCTGCACTGCGGCGAGGCCGTCGGTGATCGTGAATGCCTGGCGCGATCCGCCGCTCGCGGTGCGCAGGCCGCTCTGGGGCGAGACGTTGACACCGACCGGCGCGACCGATGCGTTCATGTCGAAGTAGTCGCCGTTGACGGCGGCGATCGCACCGGTGCCCGCGATCTGCTGCGACACGGGGGCGCCACCGGTGACGGCGCCGGCGTCGAGCACGTCGAGCGAGAGCGTCGGCGTCGAGAGGTCGGCGCGCATGACGTGACCCGTCACCCATCCCGCGGGCTGGAGTCGTCGGAAGTCGGTGAGTTCGAGACCGGGCGCGAGCGATTCGGTGTCGGCGGTGAGGAGGCTCGAGTCACCGCCCGAGAGGTCGAGTCCGCCGGTGTCGGGCGCGGCCTGCGCGGGAGCGGCGATGTCGGCAGCGGTGAGGCCGCCCACGGCGATCACGGTCGCGATGGTCAGGGCGACGTACTGTGCGGTACGCCCCCGGTGTCGTCGTGGTGTCGTGCTGAGCGAGGGCATGGGGGCGTACCTTCTCGGTGTCGGATCGTGTTCGGTGCGAATGCGGCCTCGAGCACGCTACGGACCTGATCGGTCGCGAACACGGCTCACCGGCGACCGCGAGATGACCCGCAGGTGAACGACGGGCGACCCGGCATGGCGCCCAGCTCCGCACGATCGCTATTCGTGGGCCGGCGCCGTCTTCTCGAGCCACGGCAGCATCGTGCTCAGCGCCCGCAGCGCGACGAGTCCGTGCCCGGTATCCGGCAGCACCTCGCTCGTGACCTCGGTGCCGAGGGTGCGCTGCTGCTCGACGAACGCCGCCGTGAGCTCGGGGCGCACGAGCGTGTCGGTCGCGCCCTGGGCGACGTAGAGCGGCATCTCGAGCCGGGCTCCACCCGGCGTGTTCTCGGCGAGCACGCTCGCCCACGGCTCGGTGGATGCCGGATCGGCGGAGAGGAAGCCGCCGATCAACGGCTGCCCGAGCTCGTGCAGCTCGTCGTTCTGCCCGAACAGGCACAGCTCGGCCATGCGGGGCACCGCGTCGACCGCGGCGGGAGTCAGGATGGTGTCGAGGTCGATGCCGGGGGTCGACGCGTAGACCGAGGAATAGGCATCGAAGGCGTATGACGCGATGGAGACGCCCGAGATGTCGCCGATGTCGGCGTCGAGCAGCTTGCCGAGGTTCACCGCCGGCGCGGCGACGGCGACGGCCTGCACGTCGAGTTCCGGCGCGTAGTCGGCCGCCTGCTGGGCAGCGAACAGTGCCGCGTGCCCGCCCTGCGAGTGCCCCCAGAGCGCGACCCGGTCACTCGCGCCGATGTCGAGCCCGCCCGCCGCGCGCACCGCATCGAGCACGTTCCGGCCTTCGGTCAGGCCGACGAGGAAGGAGTCGGGGCCTGCGGCACCCATGCCGGAATAGTCGGTGGCGGCCACGATGTAGCCGCGGTCGATCAGCTCGCCCATCCCCTCGATGAGGTCGAACGGGTCGAAGCCGACCGACGGGGCGCACCGCTCTCGCGTGCCGGTCGTCGGATGGCCCCACGAGACGACGGTACGGCCGCCGTCGGGAGCCGCGTCATCCGGAGCCGCGACGACGCCCGACACGAGGATGTCGGCCCCATCGAGATCGGTCGAGTGGTAGAGCACCCGCCACGCATCGACGCCGTCGGGGGCGCTCGGGAGCGGCTCGCTCCGCACGAGTGCACCCGGCTCGCCCTCGGGCATCGGGGTGGGGATCGTGTAGAACGGCCCCTCGGTCAGCTCCTCCTCTGCCCCCTCCACGAGCTGGCGCGGCAGGGAGCACGCGCCGAGCGCGGCGAGCGCGAGCGCTGCCATGACGACGGATGCCGCGACGCGGACGCCGGAGCGAACGTCTCCGTTCATCGCCGTGTCACGGCCTGCGGGACGCTGCGGGTGCGGACTCGGACACGGTGCCTCCAGCTCTTCGGATGACGCAGTGGATTCACAGTGCCACGATTTCCCGGCATCCGGTACGCCCGCGATCGGGTGGGGTGCATGTCGGCGGGCGGTGGCAGGCTGAGGTCATGGTGATCGAGGTGCGACCCGCGACCGAGTTCGACGACGTGGCCGCCGTCGTCGGGCCGAAGAATCCCGCCTCGAACGTGTGCTTCTGCCTGAGCTACCGGCTGCTCTCGTCGAAAGAGAACGTCGCCCTGCACGGGCCCGAGCGCGCCGAGCGCGTGCGAGGGCTCTGCGCGCTCGACCCGCCGCCCGGCGTGCTCGCCTACGAGGGCGATGAGGCGGTCGGCTGGGCGGCGGTGCATCCGCGCGCCGACACGAGCTTCGCGAAGAACCGCAAGATCCCGCACGTCGACGACCTCGACGTCTGGTCGGTGTGGTGCATCCGCGTACGTCCCGGGCACCGCAGGGGCGGCATCAGCCACCACCTGCTCGCCGGTGCGGTCGAGTTCGCCCGTGGGCACGGCGCGCCCGCGATCGAGGGTTACCCCGTCGACAACAGGGGCGAGAAGGTCGACCTGACCATGGCCTACGTCGGCACTCGCGCACTGTTCGAGCGGGCCGGCTTCACGAAGGCCTCCGACACTGAGTCGGTGGTCAGCGGGTTTCCCCGCGTGCTCATGCGTCTCGATCTGGGCTGAGCTGCGCCTTCGGAGCCGCCGCCGCAGCCGCAGCCGAAGCCGCCGCAGCCGCCGCAGGTGCCGGTGCCGCCTGATTCGCCCCGTGCACCGGGTGGCTCCGCTCGAGCGCGGCACCTTCGACGTCGACATCGGGCAGCAGCCGGTCGAGCCACTTCGGCAGCCACCACGCCGCCGGGCCGAGCAAGTGCATGATCGCGGGCGTCAGCAGCATACGCACGACGAAGGCGTCGAAGAGCACGCCGATCGCGAGCCCGAAGCCGAGGGGTCGCACCATCGTGAGGTGCGAGAAGACGAACCCGCCGAAGACCGCCGCCATGATGATCGCCGCCGCGGTGACGACGGCACGTCCTCCGCGCAGCCCCGCGACGACCGCGAGGCGCGCAGGGGTGCCGTGCACGTACGCCTCGCGCATGCCCGAGACGAGGAACAGCTGATAGTCCATCGCGAGCCCGAACAGCACCCCCATGACGATGATCGGCGCGAAGTTCAGCACGGGCCCGGGGTTGTGCACGCCGAAGACCTCGCCGAGCCACCCCCACTGGAAGATCGCGACCGTTGCGCCGAATGCGGCGAAGAGCGACAGCACGAAGCCGGCGGTCGCGATGAGGGGAACGAGGATCGAGCGGAACACCAGAATCAGGATGACGAGCGAGAGCCCCACGACGACTGCGAGGTAGAGCGGCAGTACGCCGGCGAGCTTCGCCGAGATGTCGACGTTGCCGCTCGCACTGCCGGCCACGCCGAGTTCGACTCCGCCGAGGCCATCAGCGGATGCCTCGTCGCCGCCGATCGGCGACTGGCCCCGCAGCTCGTGCACGAGCGTCTCGGTCGACTCGCTCGACGGCCCGTCGCTCGGCACCAGCTGGAAGGCGAAGAAGTCGCGCTCGTCGGAGACGCCGGCCGGAGCGACGGCCACGACATCGTCGATGCCCATGAGCCACTCGGCGAGGTCGGCCTGCGTCGCCACGATCTCATCTTCGGCGACCGCGTCGGGCAGCGTCGCGGTCACGAGCAGGGGGCCGTTCTGGCCCGGGCCGAAGGCCTCTGCCACCGCGGTGTAGGCCCGGTAGGGCGTGGAATCCGGCGATTCGGATGACCCGTCGGGCAGGCCGAGCCGCATCGAGAGCGCCGGAATCGCGATGACGAGGAGCAGCACGACCGACACGACCGCCGTGACGATCGCACGCCACGTGGGCATCGCGGTCAGCTTCGGAGCGGCGTGCGACTCGTGGCCGATCTCTGCGCGTGCGCGCTTGGAGAGCACGCGCGGCCCGATCATGCCGAGCAGCGCCGGGGTGAGGGTCACCGCGATGAGCACCGCGACGAGCACGCACACCGCGCCGACGGTGCCCATGATGCCGAGGAACGGAATGCCGGTGACGTTCAAGGCGAGCAGCGCCACGAGCACGGTCGAACCGGCGAACACGACGGCGTTGCCCGCGGTGCCGTTGGCGAGCCCGATCGACTCGTGCAGCTCCATGCCTGCGAGCAGCTGGCGTCGGTGCCGGTTGATGATGAAGAGCGCATAGTCGATGCCGACCGCGAGGCCGAGCATGACGCCGAGCACCGGGGTGACCGACGTCATGTCGACGACGCCCGAGAACGCGAGCGACCCGGCGACGCCGATGCCGACGCCGATGAACGAGGAGATGATCGGCAGCGTGGCCGGCAGCAGTGCACGGAAGACGATGATGAGCACGAGGGCGGCGATCAGCACGCCCACGATCTCACCGATGCCGATGAGCCCGTCGATCGAGGCGGCGATCTCCGAGGAGTAGTCGACGCTCACCCCGTCGATGTCGGCGCCGTCGAGTGCGGCGGCGACGTCGGCCTTGAGCTCGCTCGACAGCGAGAACAGGTCGTCTTCGAACATGACGGCGCCGATCACGGCGGACTCGTCGTCGGAGACCGTGCGGATCTCGGCGGCGGCGTCCATCAGCCGCGTGCCGTCGTCGAGCTCGGCGGCCGAGGCGTCGAGCTTCTCGGCACCGGCGTCGAGCTGCGCCTGTTGCGCGTCGAGTTCTGCGGCGCCCGCGTCGATCTGCGCCTGCTGCGCGTCGAACTGCGTGGCAGCCTGTTCGTATGCACCGGCGGCCTTCGCCTGCGCGACGGCAGCGTCGAGCTGCGCCTGACCCGCGTCGAGCTGGGTGCGGGCGGCGTCGAGCTGGGCCTGGCCCGCGTCGAGCTCGGCACGGCCTGCCTCGATCTGCGCAGTGCCGTCGGCGAGCTGGGCCGCCTGGTCCTCCCGAGCGGATGCCGCGGCGAAGGGATCCACGACGTCGGCGACGCCGTCGATCTCTGAGATGTCGGCGAGCAGGGCGGTGATCTCCGCGCGCTGCGTCTCACTCAGCGCCGAACCGTCGACGGACTGGAACACGGCGGTTCCGGTCGCTCCGCCGAGCCCGTCGAGTCGGGCATCGAGCTGCTCGGTGACGCGCTCGGTCTCGGTGCCGGGGATGCTCATGCTCTGCGTGAGCGTGCCGCCGAAGGCGAGGAACGCGCCACCGGCGAGCGCGAGCACCGCGAGCCACCCGACCAGCACGAGCCACGCGCGGCGCACCGAGAATCGTCCGATGCGGTACAGGAGTTCAGCCATTTGCCGAGGCGCCCTTCATGAGGTGACAGGTCGGCGCATCATCGAGCCCATTCGAGGATAACCGACATCTGTCGGAGAACTTGCCGAGAGCCGCCGAAGGTTCAGCCGGTGTTCAGTCGAGGCGCTGCGGCATCCGGAACTGGCAGAATCCCCCGTATGGATGTCAGGGCGGAGCGCACGCGGCGGAGCCTGCAGGTCGCACTGCTCCAACTCGCCCGCGAGCGCCCGCTCGATGAGTTCACCGTTGCCGAGATCGCCGCCCGCGCCGGCGTGAACCGCAGCAGCTTCTACCAGCACTACTCCGACAAGGAGACGCTGCTCGCCGATGCACTCGACGCAGCGGCCGAGGCCGCCGCCGCGACGCTGCCGGCGCAGTACGAACCGCCGAACGGTCCGCCGCAGGCACTCGTCCACTTCCTCGAGCACGTCGACGAGCACGCGGCGCTCTACCGCTCGGTGTTCGGGCCGACCGGGTCGGCGGCCGTGCTCGCCCGCCTGCGCGCCCGCATCGACGCCATCGTGCGCGAGGGCTTCGTCTCCTCTGCCGACACTGCCTACGACGGGCTGCCCATCGACATCATCGCGGCCGGCATCACGGGCTCAGCGCTCGGCGTCGTCGAGGCATGGCTCATGCGCGACCCTCGCCCGTCGGTCGAGATCGGCGCAGAATGGGTGTGGCGCGCGCTGCTCGGCCCCGGCAGCGCCTGGGCGTGACGCCGCCGGCCGCCTCAGCGCGGTTGCAACCCGAAGAAAGGACGCGATGAGCAACTGCCCCCCTCGGACCCGGCGGAATCCGGGAATGACGACAGCTGCCGGGCGCTGACCGAATGCTCCTCACCGAACCGGTCGCACGAGCCATCGCCGATGGTTCGGTCACCGTCGTGTTCCGCAGATGGGCGCGACAACGGGTGAAGGCAGGAGACACCTTCCGCTCCATCGTCGGCGTGATCAGAGTGACCTCGATCGACGAAGTCGCCGAGATCACCGCAACGGACGCCCTGCGCGCCGGCGCGGCATCCGCCCGGCTCGTGCTCGCCGAGCTCCGTGGTGCCGCAGTCGACCCGATCTTCCGCATCGGCGTCGAGTGGGCCGGACCCGACGCCCGCATCGAGCTCGCCGCCGACGACGCCCTGTCGGATGCGGATGTGGCGACCATCGCCGAAGACCTCGCCGGCATCGATCGCCGCAGCCCCGGCGGGCCATGGACTCACGACGTGCTGCACGCCATCCACGACGAACCGGCCACGCCGGCCGACCGCCTGCGCGGAGATCTCGAGTTGCTCGCCTTCAAGCGCCGTGTTCGCCGTCTGAAGGAACTCGGCCTCACACGCAGTCTCGAGGTCGGCTACGAGCTCTCCCCTCGCGGTGCGATGTATCTGCAGCGATCGACCGTGGGCGATGGTCGCCATCGGCCATCGCCGGAGGGGTGAGGGAGGTCGTGCGTGCGCCGGGGAGCGCCGCATCGCCGTGCGATGCCGGAAGCGGCGAGCCCCCGAACAGTTCAGCGCGCGACGAGCGCCTCGGGCCGGGCCGGCGACAGATCTGCGGCTTCGAGCCCCTCGGGTCGCGGCTGCGACGGGTGCGGGGTGTCGAGCAGATCGGCCTGCAGCCGCCAGAGGGTGACCTTCAGCTCCTCGCGGAGCGAGGCGTACGCCGGGTCGAAGTACACGTTGTTCACCTCGTCGGGGTCGACTTCGAGGTCGTACAGCTCCCACTCCGGCGGGTAACTGTGCGGTGATGCGCCGGGCAGGCCGAGGCCGTCGTTGTAGAAGTAGATGAGCTTGTACCGGTCGGTGCGCACACCGTAGTGGGCGAAGGCGTGATGGTTGACGTCGTCGTTCTCGAAGTACCGGTAGTACATCGCGGGCCGGGTGGGCCGCTCGGGCTCCTCGGTCAGCTGGGGCCAGAAGCTCGTGCCCTGCATGCGCCGAGGCGGCTCGAGTCCGACGCTGTCGAGGATGGTCTGGGCGAAGTCGACGTTTGTGATGATCTGCGAGAGCGGTTCCTCGCGGTGCGGAATCCTCGACGGGCAGCTGACGACCAGCGGCATCCGCAGCGATTCGTCGTACATGAAGCGCTTGTCGAACCATCCGTGGTCGCCGAGGAAGAACCCCTGATCGGAGGTGTACATGGTGAGGGTGTCGTCGAACACGTCGCGCTCGCGGAGCCAGTCGATCACGCGACCGACGTTGTCGTCGACGGATGCCACGCAGGCGAGGTAGTCCTCCATGTAGCGCTGGTACTTCCAGAGGGCCGCCTGCTCGTAGTCGAGTTCCTCGGGCGGCGCCTGCTTCAGGTCGGTGAGCGTGAGGTGATCGGCGATGCGCATCGCGGCGCGGTGGGCGGCCGACGAGCGCGTGCGGTAGTCGTCGCCGAAGGTCGCCGGCACCGGGATCGGCTCCGAGTACATGCCATTGTGCTTCTCATCGGGCTCCCACGGACGGTGCGGCGCCTTGTGGTGGATCAGCAGGCACCACGGCTCGTCGCCCTCGAGCGACTCGAGCCAGGCGAGCGAGAGGTCGGTGATGACGTCGGTGGCGTAGCCCTCGACGATCTCGACGCCGTCTTCGGTGAGGATCTGCGGATCGAAGTACTCGCCCTGGTCGCGCAGCACGGCCCAGTGGTCGAAGCCCTGCGGGTCGTGGCCGGGCCCCTCGCCCATGTGCCATTTGCCGACGATCGCGGTGCGGTAGCCCGCCTCGCGCAACTGCGAGACGAACGTCGGCTGCGAGGCATCGATCGGCGTCTCGAGGGTCGTGACCCCGTTGACGTGGCTGTAGGTGCCGGTGAGGATCGACGCCCGGCTCGGTGTGCAGAGTGCATTCGTGCAGAAGCAGTTGTCGACTCGCACACCGGCTTCGGCGATCTCGTCGATCCGGGGCGTGCGGTTGACGACCGAGCCGTACGCGCCGATGGCATGCGAGGCGTGGTCGTCGGTCAGGATCAGCAGGATGTTCGGGCGTCGTTCGGTGGAGCTCATGGATCTCATTCGTCTCGTGCGTTCAAGGCAGGCCGGGGCATCCGCCGCCGGTCGGAGTGCCGTGCGGCGGAGCAGGCGCTCCGCCGCACGGCGGTCGAATGTCGGGGCCGTGCTACTTGCCGGCCTCCACGAACTGGTCGCCGAGGTAGTACTCGGCGGCGTCAGTCGGCTCGTCGAGCTTGCCCGCCTCGGTGAAGTACTCGTTCAGGGTGGTCAGCCACGTCACGACGGTGCCGTCCGCGGTCAGCTCGTCGAGCTCGGCCGAGGTCATGAACTTCGCGTTCTCGGCCTCGACGGCGAGCGCGGCTGCGTCGATCTTCAACATCTTCGAGGTGAGCTCGATCGTCTCGTCGAGATCGGCCGCGCGGTAGTCCATGGCCTCGCGCAGCACGGCGAGCACCTTGAGGGTGGCCTCGGGGTGCTCCTCGACGAAGGTCGGGCTCGCGACGTACGCACTCGGGAAGGCGGCCTCGTCGATGAAGTCCTCGTTCGCCGCGAGGATCTCGAGGTCGGGCACCTGCTCTTCGATGGTGCTGATGAGCGGGTACCAGATGCCGGCGGCGTCGACCTGCCCCGATGCGAACGCCGACACGACGGTCGGCGGGTCCATCGCGACCTTCTCGACGTCGTCGATCGTCATGCCGACCGACCGCAGCGCCATGGTGAGGATCATGTCGCCCGAGGTGCCCTCGGGTACGGCGACCGTCTTGCCCTTGAGGTCTTCGAGCGAGGTGATGCCCGGCTGGGCGATCACGCGGTCGGCGTTGCCGAGGCCGTTGATCGAGGCGACTGCGGCCTTGCCCGATGCCGGCAGCCACATCGAACCCGGGCCGATGTAGCCGAAGTCGAGGTCGTTCGTGCCGAGGGCCTGGATCTGCAGCGGTCCGTTCGTGAAGACCGGGGTCTCGACGTCGAGGCCGTGCTTCTCCCAGAGTCCCTGATCTTCGGCGATCGCGTGCAGGCTCGCGCCGTTGAAGTCGGCGATGTAGCCGACGCGCACCTTCTCGGGCTCAGCGGATGCCTCGGAGCCGGACTCGCCGCCGGTGGCGCTGGTCGAGCAGCCCGCGAAGGCGAGGGCCACGAGTGCTGCAGCGGCGGCGGCGATGCCGCGCTTGCGGTGTGAGTGGGTCATGGATCTTCCTTGATGTCATGCCGTCGGGTCGACAGCGGAGGGGTGGATGGGTTGCGCCGGAGGAGTCCGGCAGGTGGTGCGGGTGCTAGTGGTTCTGGTGGTACACCGCGTTCCAGACGCGGTTCCGGAGGGCCGCGAACTCCGGGCTGAGTCGCATCTCCTCGGTGCGGGGGTAGGGCAGGTCCACATCGACGATCTCGAAGATGCGACCGGGTCGAGCGGCCATGACGACGACGCGGTTGGCCAGGAACACGGCCTCGTCGACGTCGTGGGTGATGAAGACGACCGTGCGCTTGTCGCGACTCCAGGTGTCGAGCAGTTGCTCCTGCAGCTTCACCCGGGTGAGCGCATCGAGCGCACCGAACGGCTCGTCCATGAGCAGGATGCTGGGGCCCACCGCGTAGGCACGGGCGATCGCGCACCGCTGCTTCATGCCGCCCGAGAGCATCTTGGGCAGCGCATCGGCGAACTCGGTGAGTCCGACCATCTCGATGAAGTGCTCGGCCTTCTCGCGACGGTCCTTCGCGTTCAGGCCCGCCGTCTTCAGTCCGAACTCGACGTTCTTGCGCACCGTGAGCCACGGGAAGAGCGCGTACTGCTGGAAGATCACGCCGCGTTCGGGGCCGGGGCCGTCGACCGCGAGACCGTCGACGAGCGCATCGCCCGCGGTGGGCTGGTCGAGCCCTGCGAGGATGTTCATGAGGGTCGACTTGCCGCATCCCGACGGCCCGACGACGGTCACGAACTCGTTGTCGGCGACATCGAGTGAGACGTCGCCGAGCGCGACGAACTCCTCGCCCTTCAGGTCGAAGGTCTTGCGTACGTGACGCACCGAGATGCGGGCATCGGTGAGCTGGGCTGTGGGGTTCATCGGCGTTCCTGCCATCCGGTGAGCTTCTTCTCTGCGAACAGCAGCACCCGGTCCATGAGAAGGCCGAGGATGCCGATCACGATGAGTCCGACGAAGATCGTCGGGAGGTCGTAGTAGATCTGGGCCTGCTGCATGCGATAGCCGAGACCCGCTTGCGCGGCGATGAGCTCGGCCGCGACGAGCGTCGCCCAGGCGGCGCCGAGTCCGACGCGCATGCCGACGAGGATGAACGGCACGGATGCCGGTACGACGACCCTGGTGAAGATGCCGGCGTCTTTCGTGCCGAGCACGCGGGCCGCGTTGATCAGTGTTCGGTCGATGTTGACGACGCCCTGGAAGGTCGAGATCACGCACGCGAAGAACGCCGCGAGGAAGATGACCAGGATCTTGGGCTCTTCGCCGATGCCGAGCAGCACGATCGCGAGTGGAATGATCGCGAGCGGCGGGATCGTGCGGAAGAACTGGATCCACGGCTCGATGATGCCGCGCGCCCAGGCGTACCAGCCCATGAGGAAGCCGACGGGAATCGCCACGAGCGTGCCGAGGGCGAAGCCGGTGAGCACGCGACCCAGGCTCGCCGCGGTGTCGCTGAGCAGGGTGCCGTCGAGGAGCAGTTCCCACGCGCGCACCGCGACTTCGACCGGCGATGGCAGCCTCAGCCCTGCGGCTGAGAGCGTCCACCAGATCAGGATGCCGGCACCGACGCTCAGGAGGTTGAGCACGAGCATGCGGCGGCGCGGCGACCCGGCCTTCTTGGGCGTCGCGGGTTGCGCGGCGGTCTGCCGCACGGGGGCGTCGGTCACTACGACCATGCGCGACCTCCTCGATTCATGGGGGACATCAGGTATTGCTCCTTCGCAATGGGGTGGCCGCGGGTGCGACGTTCGTCGCCGACTGATAGCCGGCGAGCAGGGGTGAGTTCTGGAAGATGGCGATGATGGCGCCGATCGCTCCGCCTTCGTCGCCGAGGACGGCGCCGCGAATGGTCGGCGAGTACTCGCCCACCGGCAGCAGTTCGTAGGCGGTGGTCGCGGCTGCCTGCGCGATGATGACGTCGGAGACGAGTGCGATCTCGCCTCCGATCACGATCTCCGACGGGTTCAGGGCCACTGCGAGCGAGCCGAGCACACGGCCGACTGCCTCGCCTGCCTCGCGAAGCACGCCGACGACGATGGGGTCGCCGGTGCCCGCGGCATCCGTCAGCTCGTCGAGAGTCGCCACGGGCACGCCCGCTTCGGTGCAGCGGCGCAGGATCGCATCCGTCGAGGCGACGGTCTCGAGGCATCCGCGCTTGCCGCAACGGCATCGCTCGCCGTTGCCGTCGAGGCTGATGTGCCCGAACTCGCCGGCGAGTCCCGACGCCCCGGTGACGAGTCGCCCGCCGACGACGAGTCCGCCGCCGATGCCGTCGGACAGGCGCAGGTAGAGCAGGTGGTCGATGCCGGCGGCGGCATCCCACGTCGCCTCGGCGAGGCCCGCGAGACGAGTGTTGTTGTCGAGGACCACGGGCGCCTCGAACCGCTCCGCGAACGCCGTGCGCATGAGTGTCGCACCGGCGCGACGCGCCTCCGCGACGGGCTCCGACGGCTCGTGCGGCACGCGAGGTGAGAACGGACCGGGGAAGCCGATGCCGACGCCGAGCACGCCGTCGAAATGCAGCCCGCGCTCGATGCCCAGGCGATCGACGAGATCGAAGGCCGCGGCGATGCGCTCCCCCCACGAAGCGGCGGCGTCGTAGCCGACCGCGTCTGAGGCGACGACGTCGTGCGCGGCGTTCGCGACGACGATGCGCACACGGCGGCGACCGAAGTCGACGCCGAGGTACTGTCCGGCGGCGGGGTCGAGCGTGAGCCGCTCGGCGGGGCGACCCCGGCCAAGTCGCGGAGCCTCATCGGATGAGACCGAGATCACACCTCGAACGAGCAGCTGGGAGGTGATCTCCGACAGGGTGGTGCGCGAGAGGCCGATGCGCACGGCGAGGTCTCCGCGCGTCATCGCGCCGTGCTCGCGCAGCGCCTGCAGGACCCGGTCTTCATGGGTCCGTCTGACGAGTGCGTGCACTCCAGTGGGCAAGGTCACAACGACGAACCTAAGTTGCGGCATTTTTTCCGTCAACCTACCGACATAATTCGGTTTCAAATCCGTCGCATCGCGGAATAAGACCTCGACCGGTTCGCCTCGGATGCCTCGCGCACGACGAAGGGCGCGACGGTCGACGACCATCGCGCCCTCGCGCCACCGGCTACCGGGTCACCCCGCCAACCGCCATCAGCCGCAGGTTCGAGCCCCGTACGGCACCGTCGAGGTGGTGGAGACCGTCTCCCCGTCGACCACGGCGGTCGCCTCGATCGTCACGTCGCCGGCCGGCAGATCGGCGACCCTGGTGGTGAACGCGTGGACCGCGTTCTTTCCGGCCGCCACGGCCTCGAAGGTCTTCGTGCCGTACGCCGAGCTGAAGGTCACCGCGAGCGGGAGTGCCTCGCCGTTCGTCGCCTTCACCGCCAGCAGCGCCTTCGATGCGACGCATCGGCTCGTCACGACGGTGTCGAGGTCGAGAGCGGCATCGAGCACGGTCACCGACACCTGTCCCGCCACGACCGGCTCGCCGCCGCCGACCGACACCTCGAGTTGCCCGGCGTGGATGCCCGGCGTCTCGAAGCTCCGGCTCGAGGCTCCCGTGTACGGCGAGTTCATCGTCATCGCGGCGATGTCGGTCACCGCCGTGCCGGTCAGCTCGACCGGCTCGCGCTCACCGTCGTCCCACACGAGTTCGGCCGCGACATCCGCTGCCCCCGTATCGGGCGCGATCACGCGCCAGTCGATGTCGACGGCAGCGCCCACCGCAGTGTCTCCGGCGACGCTCGGCGCCGCGTCGATGCGCCAGTCGACCGTCGAGGTCGGGAAGAAGTTGACGCCCTGCGCGGTCATGCGCGGGCCCAACTGCCCGACCCGGTCGATGAACTCCGCGAGCACCTTGCCGCCCTGCGGGGTCCAGCCGGCTTCGGCCGTCGCCAGCAGGCGCGGGAAGGTGTAGAACTGCGCCTGGTCGACGCCGCGGATGAACTCGCCCCAGAACGCCGCCTCGACGCCGAGCACGGCGTCTTCTGCGACGCCCGGGATCTGCGCTGCGGGGTTCCAGTTGTAGGCGTTCTCGAGGGTGCACGGCCCGCCGCATGCCCAGGTACCGCCGACGGGCTGTCGGCTGTCCTGCTTCTGCGGCATGTAGGTCTTGTTCGCCGGCGACATGATCACCTTCGCGCCGCGCGTCTCCACCGCTTGGCGAATGGCTGCACCGTCGCCGTTCCAGAGCTGCACCACCGCGTCATCCTGCGGAAGGGCGGTGCTCGCATACTCGTTCCAGCCGACGACGGTCTTGCCGAGGTCGGCGACCGTCGCGGTCGCGAAGTCGACCATCCTGACGTAGTCCTCGTGCGGCGTCGTGTGCGCCTCGTCACCGCCGATGTGCAGGTACTGCCCAGGTGTGAGCTCCGCGATCTGACGCAGCACCTCGGTGATGAAGGTGTAGGTGTGCTCGTTGTCGGCATCGAACGAGGAGCCGCCGACGTTGCCCGAGCCCTGGTGGGGCACGGTGTCCTCGCCGGGCTCCGGCTGGGGGCTCGAACCCGCCGAGTTCAGCTGCGGGATGGCGTGCAGGGCGGCGTTCGTGTGGCCGGGCAGATCGATCTCGGGGATCACGGTCATGCCGTGCTCACCCGCGTAGGCGACGATCGCCCGGTAGTCGTCTTTCGTATAGAAGCCGGTGTGCCCCAGCTCGGTGCCCATGAGGTCACCGGCATCGTTGTACGTCATCGCCGTCGCACCGCTGATGTCGGTGAGGTCGGTGTAGGCGATGCCCGAGGGGTTCTCGGCTGGGGTGTCCATCGCGATCCGCCATCCCTGATCGTCGGTCAGGTGCAGGTGCAGGCGGTTGAGCTTCAGCGGCGCAGCACTGTCGATCAGGCGCTTGACCTCGTCGACCGTGTAGAAGCTGCGCGCCGTGTCGACCATGAGCCCGCGGTGCTCGAACCGCGGGTAGTCGCTGATCGCCACGAACGGCACCGACCATTCGATGTCGGCGACCTGGTCGGAATCGACCCACGCCGGCAGCAGCTGGCGCAGGGTCTGCACACCGTTGAGCGCGCCCGCCGGGGTGTCGGCGGCGAGTTCGACGCCGGCCGCGGTCACGTCGAGGGTGTAGCCCTCGGCTTCGTGGCCGTCGGGTGCGTTGCCCTCGGCGACCGAGATCTCGATCGCCCGCTCGCCGGCCTCTGCGACGATCGGCAGTTCGAATCCGGTCGAGGGCCGCATCACGTCGGCGAGGTACTCCGCCGCGGCGAGGGCGTCACCGGATGCCTCGATCTCGAGGTCGTCGGCGAACACGAACTCGCCCTCGGCGCGCTCGAGCGAGACCGGCGCCGGCACGAGCGGCAGCTGCGGTTCGGGCTCTGGCAGCGGCTGGTCGTAGACGCGGAACTCGGAGATCGAGTACCCCCAGGTCGACCAGCGCGTCACGCCCTGCATGCGCACGAAGGCGACGGGCTCTTCGGCGTCGATGCTGATCTCGTCGATGCGCGGGCACGTGGCCTGCGCGCTGCGCTCGGCCTGCGTCGTCCACTCGACCCCGTCGACCGAGGTCTGGATCTGGTACGAGCGCGCGCACGCGTTCGGCCAGTCGATCACGACGGTCGCGACCTCGGCGGGCTCGGCGAGCTCGAGCTGCAGCCAGCTCGCATCGACGTACTTCGACGACCAGCGCGTTGCGACGTCACCGTCGTTGACGTGGGCCGGCGCGAATCGCGCGTCGTCGAGCTCGGTCGACGACGCCGTGACGGCGGCGTCGAGCGCGAGGTTGGCCGGCATCGCGGCTCGCGCGGCAGAACCGGTCGACGATGTGGAAGCAGGTGGCGGCTCGGTGGCCGACGCGGCGGCCGGCACCGCCGCGAAGGCGAGCGCGGCCACCGTCGCGACGGCGGCGAGACGGAATCTGGTTGGCATGGAACACTCCTCGTCGAGTTTCTGGCAATGGTTCTGGCAATTGCCGGCCAACGCTAAGGACTCCGATTTTTTCCGTCAACACTTCGTCGGAATACGGCGCCGTGATGCGCGGCCGGAATGCCGCGGCCGGGACCTGCTCGGCGGCCTACTCCGCGTCTTGGCCGAGCCGCCGCAGCAGCGCGGCGAGCGTCGCCTGCTCTTCGCGACTGAGCCCGCGGAGCTCCTCGGCCTCGCGCTCGGCGAGGGTGCGCATCGCCTCGTCGACTCGGGTCGCCCCCTCCCCGGTGAGGCGCACGAGCACGCTCCGCCCGTCTCGCGGGTTCGGCCGCCGCTCGATGAGGCCGCGCCTCGTGAGGTTGTCGAGCCGGTTCGTCATCGCGGCACTGCCGATCATGGTCGCCTCGATGAGCTGGGCCGGGCTGAACTCATGCGGCGGGTCCGCTCGGCGCAGTGCCGCGAGCACGTCGAACTCCCAGACCGCGAGTCCGGCGCCGCTGAACGCGCTCGCCCGCAGCCTCCCGAGGCGGTTCGCCACACGCCGCAGGCGCGACATGACATCGAGCGGCGTCAGATCGACACCGGGCAGTCGTCGCGACCATGCGTCGATCAGCAGGTCGACCTCGTCATCGCGGTCACCGCGTCCGCTCACGCTCCGGTGCATACCGCCACGGTATCCCGACGGCGTCCGCCGAGCCCACTCTTGGCAGCAGTGCCCGCACGCGACAGCATGGGAGGCATGGAACGCACCGAGGTCATCGAATGGTTGCTCGAGTCCGATCCCTCGGTGCGCTGGCAGGCACTGCGCGACCTGACCGGCCTGTCGGCCGAAGCGCTCGCGGCCGAGCGGGCACGCGTCGCGACCGAGGGCCACGGCGCGAATCTGCTGGCCCTGCAGGCCGACGACGGCTATTGGGGCGGCGAGGTCTACGGGGTGAAGGGTGATCGACGCAGCGTCATGTGGACCGTGCAGTCCCTGCGCCGCTTCGGCATCGATCCGGATGCCGCGCCGGCGCGAGTCGCGATCGATCGCGTTCGAGCGGGCGTGCACTTCGACGACGTCGACGGGGGGCTCCCGTTCTTCTCAGGCGAGAGCGAGGCGTGCGTCAACGGCGGCGTGCTCGCGGCATCCGCCTACTTCGGGGTGCTCGGCGACGGCGCGCAGCGCATGCTCGAGATCCTGCTCGAGGGACAGCTCGACGACGGCGGCTGGAACTGCGACCCGCCCGAGGAGTCGAGGCGCTCGTCGTTCGACTCGACGCTCTGCGTGCTCGAGGGCCTGCTCGGGTACGAGCTCGCCGTCGGCGATGCGACGCCGGCCGAGGTGATCGCGGCCCGCCACCGCGGTGAGGAGTACCTCCTCGAGCGCAACCTGTTCCGCCGCAAGTCGACCGGCGGCATCGTGCTCGAACGGTACGAGAACCTCATCTTCCCGCCGTACTGGGTGTACGACGTGCTGCGCTCGCTCGACCATTTCCGGGCGGCGGGGCTCGCGGCGGGCAACGGCCCCGACGAACGGATCGAGCCCGCGCTCGACCTCGTGCGGGCGCAACGCCGCGACGACGGCCGCTGGCCGGCCGGCGATCCGTGGAACGGCGAGGTGTTCTTCGCGATCGACGCGCCCGCCGGGCAGCCGAGCCCGTGGAACACGCTGCGATCGCTGCGGGTGCTGCGCTGGGCGGGCGAGTAGCGCCCTACGGATTTCGCGGTCCTGCGCAGATGTCGCGCCGTGCAGACGTCTGCAGCAGCCGGTATGCTGATCTGCATGCGCACCACGCTCAACCTCTCCGACGCGCTCGCGAGTGAAGCACGGGCTCGGGCCGCCATCGAGGGCAAGACGTTCACGAGCTTCATCGAAGAAGCCCTGCGCGAGCGGCTCGCGAAGCCCGATGCGAGCGCGCCGGCCTCTCCCCTGCCGACGTTCGGCGACGGAGCGCACAGGCTGTTGATCGACCTCGACGACGCGGACTCGCTGTGGGCAGTGCTCGACGAGCCAGAGGCACGCGACTCGTGATCGTACCCGATGTGAACGTGCTGGTCTACGCGTTCCACGCGGATTCTCCGCACCACGCCGACTACGCCGATTGGCTGAACCGCACGGTCGCCGACGAGGCGATCGGGCTCAGCGATGTCGTGCTCAGCGGCTTCGTTCGCATCGTCACCCACCCCCGCATCTACGAGCGGCCCGCGCCGGCCGCCGCCGCGATCGAGTTCACGCGGCGTGTCGCAGCGGCGCCACGCGCGCAGTGGCTCCTCCCTGGCCCGCCCGCCTGGCAACGCCTCGCCGACCTCGCGTCAGACGACGGCGGCATCCGCGGCAACCTCGTTCCCGACGCCTACCTCGCGGCGCTCTGCCTCGCCAACGGCGGCCGGCTGGCAACCCGCGATCGCGGCTTCGCGCGGTTCCCGGGCCTGCGCTGGTTCGACCCCGCCCGCTGACGAAGGCGCGCGGCAAGCGGCGCGCACGACCGATTCGCGCCGAACCGGCCGCGGCCCCATTGAAGTGCGAGAGACTTGAAGGGCACCGCCGGCCGCCATCCGACGCCTCCGATCAGGTGCTGGAGAACATGTGACCCTCGACCCGACGACGACCTCCGAGATGCTCGACCTCGCGAGCATCCGGAGTGACTTCCCGTACCTCGCCCAAGAGCTGAACGGGCATCCGCTCGCCTACCTCGACTCCGGCGCGACCGCGCAACGCCCGCTCGCCGTGCTCGACGCCGAGCGCGCCTACCTCGAGCACGCGAACGCCGCCGTGCACCGGGGCGCGTCGACGCTCGTCGGCACCTCGACGACGGCGTTCGAAGAGGCCCGCGAGACGGTCGCCCGCTTCGTCGGTGCCGGGCCTCGCGAGATCGTGTGGGCGTCGAACGCGACTGACGCCATCAATATGGTGGCACTCGGCATGGCGGATGCCTCGGCCGGCCTCGGCGGGGCGGAGGCCGAGATCTTCCGGCTCGGACCCGGCGACGAGATCGTCGTCACCGAGGCCGAGCACCACGCCGACCTCATCCCGTGGCAGCGCCTCGCGGCGAAGACCGGCGCGACGCTTCGCTGGATCCCGGTGGGCGATGACGGCACGTGGTCGATCGACGACGCGGCTTCCGTCATCGGAGCGCGCACGCGGCTCGTGGCGTTCGGCCACGTCTCCAATGTCACCGGCTACCTCGCCCCCGTCGCCGAGGTCGCCGAACTCGCCCACCGTCACGGCGCCCTCGTGCTGCTCGACGCGTGCCAGTCGGTGCCGCACCGCCCCACCGACTTCGCCGGGCTCGGTGTCGACTTCGCCGCGTTCTCGTCGCACAAGATGCTCGGCCCGACCGGCATCGGCGTGCTCTACGGGCGCGAGCACCTGCTCGATGCCCTGCCGCCGGCCCGCACCGGCGGGTCGACGATCACGACGGTGACGATGGAGTCGGCGTCGTTCCTTCCCTCCCCGCAGCGCTTCGAGGCCGGCACCCAGCCCGTCTCCCAGTCCGTCGCGCTCGCCGAGGCCGTGCGCTACCTCGACCGCCTCGGCATGCACAACGTGCACGCGCACGAGACGGCGCTCGCCGAACTGCTCGTCGAGGAGACGTCCCGAGTCCCCGGCGTGCGGCTCGTCGGCCCTCCCCCGGGCAGCCCGCGCGCCGCGCTCGCGAGCGTCGACGTGCCGGGCGTGCACGCCCACGACGTCGGCCAGTTCCTCGATGCGCAGGGCATCGCCGTGCGCGTCGGCCACCACTGCGCCCAGCCGCTGCACCGGCGGCTCGGGCTGCGCGCCACCACACGTGCGAGCGCCTACGTCTACACGACGGCAGACGAGGTGCACCGCTTCGCCGCGGCCCTCGCCGAGGTGCGCGGATTCTTCGGGGCCGGCGCATGAGCGACCTCTCCGGGCTCTACCAGGAGCTCATCCTCGACCACTCGCGTCGCCGCCTCGGCGACGGCGAGCTCACCGAACCGCACGCGACGCACCACGAGCTGAACCCGACGTGCGGCGATGAGATCACGGTCGGCATCCGCCTCGACACATCCAAGGCCGTGCTCGAGCAGATCGGCTGGACCGGCGACGGCTGCAGCATCTCGATGGCCTCGGCGTCGGCCATGACCGAACTCGCTGCGGGCGCCGACCTCGCGCGGGTGCGGCAGCTCATCGACGGATTCCGCTCGATGATGCGCTCGCAGGGCACGGGCGAAGCCGACGAAGATCTCCTCGGTGACGCGATCGCCTTCCACGGGGTCTCGAAGTACGTCATGCGCGTGAAGTGCGCGATGCTCGCGTGGGTGGCACTCGAGGCATGCCTCGCGGCGGCGAGCGCGGACACGGCGGCGGACGCCGCGCCCACCGCCGGAGCCCGAGGCGGCGCCGGCGAGTAGTGCGCCCCGCCGTCGATGTCGGCGACCGGATGCTCCGCCCGCGCCCCGCACGCATGCGTCGCGTTCACCGCAGCCGTGGTGCCATCATGACTGGTTCGCGAGTCGGGCGAGTACGAGCCGTACCACCGCGATCTGCGCCTCGGGCGTCGGGTGCAGGCCATCGCCGTCGAGCGACAGCATGCCCGCGGCATCCGCCGGGTCGATGACGAGGTCGCCGGGTTCGGCGAGTTCGGCGATCAGGCGTGCGGTGCGTCGCACATCGTCGTTCGTCCAGCTGAGGCCCGCACCTCCGAGATACGGATGCGCGCTGATCGCCGCCTCGTCGACCGGTGTCGGCGCGAGCCACACCCAGCGGGGCGCGCCGGCTCCACGCCAGGCGATGCGGAGCCTCCGAAGGTTGCGCGCGGTCTCGTCGGCGCTCACCAGCCGATCGCCGCCCGGGCCGCCGAACCGTTGGGCGTCGTTGGCGCCCAGCATGCAGAACACCAGGTCGGGCTCGAACCGCCGTAGCGCGGGCAGGCCCGCGACCGCCTGAGTTGTCGTGGAACCCGAGACCGCGAGGTTCTCGAAACGCGGCGAGAGATCTGGCCGCTGCCCGCCGACGAGCGCCGCCAGGATCTCGAACCACGAGAGCCGGTCGGCCGTCGTGCTCTCACCGATCGCGACGACCTGCGCGCCGGCGCCGCCCGGCCACCGAGCGAGGTTCGACCGCACGTCGGGGTCGGCCGCGAGTTCGGCGACCGCGCTGTCACGCTGGGCTGCGAGCTCCTCCATGGCCCCGTCGTAGCCCGCGACATCCGTGCCGAAGATCGCGGCCCTGGTCTCGTCGTCGAGGGCGCGCGCATACGGCAGCACGCGCTCGGGGCGCTCGTACCGGGCGAGCTTCGCGTGCAGTGCGGCGGTCATCGGCGTGCCGCTTCCGTGGTGCTCACGCCTGACTGTGCGCCCCGATTGGCGGCCGCGCGGCTGCGCGGGAGGAGGAATGCGCACGCGACGATCCACGCGAGCGAGGGAAATCGCGCTATCGGCAACAGGATCGCGAGCTCGGGGATCGCGACCACGAGCGTCGCGATCATCGCGATGCCGGCGAGCACGAGTCCCACGATGGCGAGCCAGCGCGGGAGCAGCCGCGCGAGCAGGCCCGGCACGGCGATGCCCGCCACGAGCAGCCCGAACGGCACGACGTACGCCGGCCCCCCTGCGAAGAACGCGAGGTCGTGCAGCAGACGGATGAGCTCGGGATGCTCGAGCATCTCGGGGCGGGTGAGTGCCCAGGTGAATGCCGCGGACACGGCCATCGCGGCCGAGGCGAGGATGCCACCGGCGAAGCCGATCGCCGGCCCTGGGGCCCGAACGCCGAGCCGGTTCAGACGTGACCACACGGCGGCGGCGTAGATCGCGAGCGGCACGGACGCCGCGAACTGCAGGAGGGCCGTGAGGATCGCCGAGGTCGGGTGCATGCGGAACCAGCCGACGATCTCCTCCTCAGGACCGAAGGGCGATGGATAGTTCGCACCGCCGGCGAGCAGCATCGGCAGCATGATCGAGATCATGCTGAGCGCGATGACGGAGATCGCGAGGGGCGGCAGCGGCGGGCCCGCCTGAGGGCGCCGCGTCTCGGGCAGCGTGTCAAAATTCGTTCCAGTCATAAATCATTCATAACACAGAATCATTTTGGCACAAGAGGTATGCTGGGACGCATGAGTCTCGATACGCGCGCCGAAGACGCCAGGCCGCCGACCCGCCGCGTTGCATTCCAGCTCTCGCAACTCGGCTCCCTGGCCTCGGCTCGCTTCGCCGACCGCGTTGCCGAACTCGGCCTGCAGCCGAGCGATATCGGGCTCCTCCGCATCATCGCGGGTGACCCCGGCCTCAGTCAGCAGTCGCTCGCCGGCAGGCTCGGCGTGGTGCCGAGCCGTGTCGTCGCGCTCATCGACGGGCTGGAACGCAAGGGGCTCGTCGAGCGCAGCCGCAGCACGATCGACCGTCGAAACTACGAGCTGCGGCTCGCTCAGAACGGCGCCGACGCGATGTCGGAGATGCGCCGGATCGGAGCCGCGCACGAGGCCGACTTCCTCAGTCCGCTCAGCGCTGACGAACGCAGGTCGCTCGGCACCCTGCTCACGAAGCTCGCCGAACACTACGGGCTCGACGCCGAGGTGCACCCCGGCTATCGCAGCAGTCACGGCTAGGGCGCCCGGCGGGCGCCGGGCGCGCTCGAAGCCCTGCATCGCCGCGGCGAGCGCACCGCTCGGGTCGCCGACGATCCTGCTGCTTGCGCCGCTTGCGGGCGAACCTCTAGGTTGAGGGTCACCAGTCGTCCTGAGGAATCCTCTGCGACTGCGGGGGAAGAACATCCGACGTGTCCTCAGCGCTGTACGCACTCGGGCGGTGGGCCTACCGGGCTCGCGGCCTGGTTCTCGCGGGCTGGCTCATCGCACTGGCCGTGCTCTTCACGGGCGCGGCCCTGTTCGGCGTCGGCACCGACAACACGTACCGTATTCCGGGCACCGAATCGCAGGAGGCGCTCGATGCCCTCGCCCGCACCTTTCCGCAGGTGAGCGGCAGCTCCGCGCAATTGGTCGCCGTGGCGCCCGACGGCGGCGACGTGACCGACTCCGACTTCGAAGCCGCGGTCGAAGCCGCCGTCGACGAACTCGCAGGCATCCCCCAGGTCTCGTCGGCGACCTCCCCCTACTCCTCGACCGCGACTCCGAACATCAGCGACGACGACTCGGCCGTGCTCGTGCCCATCCAGCTCTCGGTCGGCACGACCTCGGTGCTGCCGTCGACCGCCGATGCGCTGCAAGACGAAGGCGCCGCCCTCGAGGCGGCACTGCCCGCGGGCTCCCAGGTCGCCGTCGGCGGCCAGCTCTTCTCCCAGAGCGCCGCAGGCATCGGCGTCACCGAACTCATCGGCATCGTGATCGCCTTCGCCGTGCTGTTCGTGACCTTCGCGTCGTTCGCTGCGGCGGGCCTCCCCCTCATCACGGCACTGCTCGGCGCCGGCGCATCGCTCGCGATCGTCTTCATCGGCACCGGATTCCTGACGATCACCTCGACGACGCCCCTGCTCGCGCTCATGCTCGGACTCGCGGTCGGCATCGACTACGCGCTCTTCATCATCTCCCGGCATCAGGATCAGCTGAAGCAGGGCCACGATCCGGCAGAGTCGGCGGCGCGCGCGGTCGCGACGGCCGGGTCGGCGGTCGTGTTCGCCGCGATCACGGTCATCATCGCGCTGCTCGGGCTCGCCGTCGCCGGCATCCCGTTCCTCACCACCATGGGCGTCGCCGCGGCGCTCGCGGTCGCGATCGCCGTGCTCGTCTCGCTCACGCTCATCCCGGCGCTGCTGGGTTTCACCGGCTGGCGCGTGGTCGCCAGGCGATACCGGCCCGCGGTCGCGCCTGCGGGGGGCGACGATGACGATCGCGACGTCGGCGACGACCCAGATGACGACGAGGAACTGGCTCCCGAACCGGTGCGGCACAGTCGACTCTTCTTCGGCTGGGTGCGCGCAGCGACTCGATGGCCGGTCGTCACGATCGTCGTCATCGTCGCCGCGCTCGGGCTCGCGGCGGTGCCGGCCGTGCACCTGAGCCTCGCCCTGCCCGACGCGGGCTCGCTCGAGGAGGGCGACCCCGGCCGAGTGGCCTTCGACCTCATCGACGAGCACTTCGGGCCCGGCTACAACGGCCCGCTCATCGTGACGGGGTCGATCATCCAGAGCACCGACCCCGTCGGGCTCATGGACGATCTCGGCGCCGAGATCGCGGGCGTGCCCGGCGTGGCATCCGTCGCCCTCTCGACGCCGAACGAGGGAGGCGACACGGGCATCGTGCAGGTCATCCCCGAGGGCGGCCCCGACTCGGAGTCGACGAAGGACCTCGTCGGCGAACTGCGCTCGATGCACGACCACTTCGAGGAGGAGTACGGCGTCGACCTCTCGGTGACGAGCTACACCGCCGCCGGCATCGACATCTCGGCGCGCCTCGCCGAGGCGCTGCTGCCGTTCGGGCTGCTCGTCGTCGGCCTCTCGCTCGTGCTGCTCGCCATGGTGTTCCGTTCCATCGTCGTGCCCGTCACCGCTGCGCTCGGCTACGCGCTCTCGGTCGCGGCGGCGTTCGGCCTGACGACCCTCGTGTTCGTCGACGGGTTCCTCGCCGACGCCCTGAACGTCGCCGATGTCGGCACGGTGATCAGCTTCATGCCGATCATCGTGATGGGCGTGCTGTTCGGTCTCGCGATGGACTACGAGGTGTTCCTCGTCAGCCGCATGCGGGAGGACTTCGTGCACAACGGCGACCCGCACCTCGCGGTCGAGCGCGGCTTCCTGAGCTCGTCTCGGGTGGTCACCGCGGCCGCCATCATCATGTTCGCCGTGTTCGCGGCGTTCATCCCCGAGGGCGATGCATCGATCCAGCCGATCGCCTTCGGGCTCGCGGTGGGCGTCGCGATCGACGCCTTCATCGTGCGGATGACGCTCATTCCCGCCGTGCTCTCGGTGTTCGGGCGGTGGTCGTGGTGGATTCCGGCTTCGCTCGACCGCCTGCTGCCGCGCTTCGACATCGAGGGCGAAGGGCTCGCACGCGAATTCGAGCTCGCAGAGTGGCCGGAGCCGGGTGACCGGCTCGCCATCGCGGCCGAAGACGTGCAGGTCGCGGGTGCCGAGCTCGGGGACGGGTTCGCCGTGAGAGTCGGCGCCGGCGAGGTGCTCGAGGTGTCGGGCGACTCGGCGTTGACCCGCCGCGCCCTGCTGCTCGCGCTCGGCGGACGGCTGCCGGTCACCGGCGGCCGGCTCAAGATCGCCGGCTTCGTACTGCCGGCGCGTGCGGCCGCAGTACGCGCCCGCTCGGCGTTCGTGCCGGCCGACCGCGTGGCCGACCCGGGCGCCGCGGTCGCCGACGCGCTCGCCAGCGGGGCATCCGTCGTGATGCTCGACGGCGCCGACGGCGTCATCGACCCCGCGATCCGCTCGAGCATCCGCCGCCTGCTGACGGATGCCGCGTCGAGCGCCCATCGCCATGACGCGCATGCGCTCACCGTGGTGATCGCGCACGGCGGCACAGCGGCGGCGAGCGAGTTCGTGCCGCCCGGCACGATCGTGCACACCGTGCACCTCGACGCGGCGCGGCTCGAGTCATCGCCGATGAGGGTGAGCTGAGATGACCGGGCCGTTCTCGGCGGGCGCCGGCTCCGAGCGTCTGGGCATCGTCGCGATCGTCGGCATGCTGGCCGTGCCGCTCCTCACCGGGGGCGTGCTCACCTGGGCGCTCGCGACCCCGACGGCCCACCTCGACCGGGTCACGGCCGCGATCGTGAACGACGACGAGCCGGTGACGGTCGACGGCAGCACCGTGCCCCTCGGTCGCCAGCTCGCCGCGGGGCTGATGGGCGGGGGCACACCAGACGGCGACACCCCGGAGCATGACCCCCAGAACTTCACGTGGGTGCTGACGAACGACGATGAGGCGACCGCAGGCCTGCGCAACGGCCGCTACGTCGCGGTCGTGACGATTCCCGCGTCGTTCTCGGCATCGGCGACCTCCATGGGCGGCCCCGCGGCGAGCGCGGTGCACGCCGAGATCGAGGTGACGACGACCCCGGCGTCTGCTGCGCTCGACCCCGCACTGACCGAGGCCGTGACGTCGACCGCGGTCGCCTCGATGAACGCACAGCTCATCTCGCAGTACCTCGGCAACGTGTACGAGGGCTTCAATACGATCGAGCAGCAGATCAGCGACGCGGCATCCGGGGCCTCGAGCCTCGCGGCCGGCGCGGTTTCACTCGCCGACGGCGCGGCGACACTGGCGAGCGGCGCTGCACAACTGGCCGCCGGTCTCGGCGCGCTCGACACCGGCAGCGATTCCCTCGCGGCGGGCCTCGCCGAGCTCGATGCGGCAGCACAGGGGCTTCCCGAAGCAGCGGCCCTGCTCGCCGAGGGCGCCGCCGAGGTCTCGTCGGCACTCGACACGGTCGCGTCGAAGCTCGACGGCGCGACGACCGAGTTCTCGGCGGTCGTCGCCGAGATCTGCGCGCTGCCGGGCCCCGGCACCGTGTGCGGGCGGGCGACGGGAGCACTCGGCACCCTCCAGACCGCGAATCGGGATGTCGCGACGCTCGCGAGCGGCGCCGACCAGGTCGCAGCGGGCGCGGAAGAACTCGCCGCCGGCATGACCGCGCTCGTCGGAGGGCTCGACGCCTCTGCCGAGGGTGCCGACGAGGTCGCGGCGGGGGCCGACGCATCGAATGCCGGTGCCGCGTCGCTCGCCACGGGCGCCGCGAGCCTCGTGACGGGCGCCGATCAGGTCGAGACCGGTGCCGCCCAACTCGCCGACGGGCTCGAGCAGGCGGCCGAGCAACTGCCGAGCTACTCGGACTCCGACATCGAGATCCTGTCGTCGGTCGTGTCGCAACCCGTGAACGTGACGCAGTTCTCGCCGGCCGCCGGCTGGCAGACCGTGCCGCTCTACGCCGTCGTGGCGCTCTGGGTCGGCGGGATCGTTCTCGCCCTCGCCCGGCAGGCGGTGCCGCTACGCCGCTTGCTGACGGCGACGTCGTCGGGGCGCATCGCGCTGCAGGCGATGCTGCCGGGTGTCGCGATCGGCGCCGTGCAGGGGCTCGTCGTCGGCGTCGCGTTCCTCGTCGCCGTCGCCGTCGACCCGGCGCAAGGGCTCGGCTTCACCGCAGCGGCCGTCGCGGTCGGCGCCGTGTTCGCCGCGGTGAACCAGGGGCTTGCGGCATCGTTCGGAGCGGTCGGCCGACTCGCGGCGGCATTCGTGGGGGCGATCGCACTCGCGGCCGGGTTGTCGTCGACCGTGCCGCCAGCCGTCGACTCGCTCGCCGCAGCGTTCCCGACCACGCCTGGGCTCGAACTCCTGCTCGCCACGCTCACCGCGGGCACGGTGTGGGCGGCGCTCACGGGCCTCGTGCTCTTCGCGCTGCTCGGCGTCGCCCTCGTGTTCGCCGGAGTCGCGGCTCGCCGCACGGTTCGCGTCAGTCGCTGACGTCGCCGACGATGCGGTCGGCGCCGATCGAGGCGAGGCGCTCCGGATCCGCGAGCACGTCGAGCGACACGATGCGGTCGCCGTCGAGCTCGAACGCCATGATCGAGACGACCCGCCCGTGCACCATCGCGGCGACGCCCGGCCGGCCGCCGATCAGCACGGGTGTCGAGTGCCCGGCCAGACGCCCGGAGAGCACGGCCTGCTCGGCGATCGCCCGCGATCCCTCGACGAGCTGGGTCGACGTGCCGTAGTCGGCGCGCAGCACCGCGCCGTCGTCGAGGAGCCCGAGCAGCGCGTCGAGGTCGCCGTGCTGTGCTGCGGCGAGCCAGGCATCGACGATCCGCCGGCCGCGCTCCCGGGCCGGCCGCACCGGCTCCTCGGCGCCGCGCACTCGCCGGCGCGCCCGCGACGCGAGCTGCCGTGCCGCCTCGGGCGAACGGTCGAGGGCGACCGCGACCTCGTCGAACGACCGACCGAAGACATCGTGCAGCACGAGCGCGATCCGCTCGGCCGGGCTGAGCGTCTCGAGCAGCACGAGCAGTGCGGTGCTGATGCGATCGCTCTGCACAACGAGCTCCGCCGGATCGGCGTCGTCCGCGACCGGCTCGTCGCGCCAGGGCGCGACCTGCCACGAATGCTCCCGCGTCCTCCGGGGCGCACGCAGCACGTCGAGGCAGACCCGGGAGACGACGGTCGTCAACCACGCCTCGAGATTGTCGATGCCCGCGGCGTCGACCCGCTCGAGCCGAAGCCAGGTCTCCTGCACCGCGTCGTCGGCGTCTGCGGGCGAACCGAGCAATTGCGTGGCGACCGCACGCAGCCGCGGCCGCTCGGTCTCGAATCGCCGGGCGAGCATTCGTCGGTCGGTCATGTCACATCTCCTCGGGTTCGTTCGTCGGTATGTCGACGAGGGAACACCCTCGGATGTGACACGAGAGGAACTCGACCATGGCTACACCTCTACTCGTGACCGGTGGAACCGGCAACCTCGGCAGCCGCGTGGTGCCGATCCTGCGTGACTCCGGCCGCGAACTCAGGATCCTGTCCCGGCATCCGCGTGCGAGCGAACCGGGCATCGGGCATGTCTCGGGCGACACCGTCGCCGGCGAGGGGCTCGCCGCAGCGCTCGACGGCGTCGACGTCGTGCTGCACCTCGCGGGCGGAGCGAAGGGCGACGATGTCGCGGCGCGAAACCTCGCCGCCGCCGCGCGCGACGCCGGGGTGAGGCACCTCGTGCTCATCTCGGTCATCGGTGCCGACCGCATGCCCATCGGCTACTTCCGGGCGAAGGCGGCGGCAGAGCGAGCGATCGCCGGCTCGGGCGTGGCCTGGTCGGTGCTGCGTGCCGCTCAACTGCACGACTTCGTGCTCCCGGTCGCACGAGGTCTGGCACGGATGCCCATCACACCGCTGCCCGGCGGCCTTCGCTTCGAGCCGGTCCACGGCGACGAGGTGGCCGCACGACTGGCCGAACTCGCGCTCGGCGAGCCCGCCGGCCGGGTCGCCGACCTGGCAGGGCCGGAAGTACTCGATGTTCGCCGGCTCGTCGCGACGTTCCGCGAGGCGATGGGCGCGCGGCCGCGGCGCGGCCTGCCGATCCGCCTGCCCGGCGCCGTCGGACGCGCCTACCGCGCGGGAGACAATCTCGCGTCTGCGGGAGCGGAACGCGGTGCACGCACCTGGCGGAGCTTCGTGGCCGAGCGCGAGACCGCGGCCGCCCGGCCGTGAGGCGAGCACCCGCCTCAGGGTGTCCACCACGGCCGCAGCGGCATCCCGTCCGTGCCGCCGCGCTCGTCGGGCCGCACGGCGAGCACCTGGTGCAGCTGGATGCCGCCCGTCTCGAAGGCGAGCCGCGAGCCGGCCATGTACAGCCCCCACACCTTCGCGGTCGGCAGCCCGACCTCGGCGACCGCGTCATCCCAGTGCTCCACGAGGTTCGCACACCAGTCGCGCAGCGTCATCGCGTAGTGCAGCCGAAGATTCTCCTCGTGCACGACCTCGAGACCGACGTCTTGCGCCTCGGTGATGATGCGGCCCGACCCCGTGAGCTCGCCGTCGGGAAAGACGTAGCGGTCGATGAACCCCTTCGCCGCGGGCTCCGAGCGGTTGTCGGGGCGCGTGATGCAGTGGTTGAGCAGCAGCCCGCCCGTGCGCAGTCGCGACTGCAGGAAGGTGAAGTACGAGGAGTAGTTGCGCACCCCGATGTGCTCGAGCAGGCCGATCGATGACACGGCGTCGAACCCGGTCTCCGGGATGTCGCGGTAGTCGCCGAACCGCACCTCGGCCAGTTCCGAGAGGCCCTCGGCCTCGATCGCCTGCTTCGCCCAGACGGTCTGCTCCTCAGACAGGGTGACCCCGAGCGCCCGGATGCCGCGGCGTGCCGCATAGCGCACCATGCCGCCCCACCCGCAGCCGACGTCGAGGAGCCGGTCGCCGGGCGAGAGGCGCAGCTTCTCGAACACGAGCCGGTACTTGTTCTCCTGAGCTTCGTCGAGTGATGCGTCAGCGCCCGGGTAGCACGCGCAGGTGTACGTCATCGAGGGGCCGAGCACCCACTCGTAGAAGGTGTTCGAGACGTCGTAGTGGTGGTGGATCGCCTCGGCGTCGCGGTGCTTGCTGTGCCGCAGTCCCTCGGCGATGCGACGCCAGCGCGGCGGCGCCTCCTCTGGCGGCGGCGCGATCGGACGCAGGTGCTCGAGGCCGATCGAACGGATGACGTGGGCCATCGTGCGCGGCGGCGGCAGCTTGAAGACCAATTCGTCGGCGAGCGCCTTCAACAGCTCGAAGGGGTCGCCGGGGTGCACGCCGTGGATGTCGAGGTCGCCGGCGATGTACGCGCGCGCGAGCCCGAGGTCGCCGCGCCCCGTGGCGAGGTAGGTCGTGCCCCGCGGGCTCGTGAGCTCGATCCCGAGCGCGGCATCGGCCGGCCCGGCCGAGCTGCCGTCGTAGGCGGTGAAGCGCAGCGGCAGCCGGCCCCCGGCGAAGATCTCGAGGATCTGCGCGAGGGTCAGCTTGCCCGGGGCATCCGTCGCCGCATCGTGCGCTGGAGTCTCCGCCGTCGTGTTCGCTGCGGCGCCCTTGGTCGTCGTCATCGTCGTTGCACCGCTTTCTCGTAGAGGTCGAGGAGTCGGGAGTCGGGGTCGTACCGCGCCTTGGCCGCCCGGTAGGCGCCGCCGCCGTAGAGGTCGTCGAACTCGTCGCGGGAGTAGAACGCGTCGGAGTAGAGCGACTTGTGGCCGTCGAGTCCCGCGACCTCGCGCTCGATGCGACGATTCGTCTCGCCCTCGACGGCCCCGACCGGCACCGTCGACCAGAAGCCGACGTTGACGTAGCTGCGGTGCGGCTCCATCGGGTAGAGCGGCCAGGCGTCGTCACCGCGCAGCCGCAGCGGGCACAGCCAGATCGGTTCGATCGGCACGTTCGCGAGAAACCAGTCGAGGAACTCGGCGCATCGCTCGATCGGCACCTCGACGTCTTGGATCACGCGTTCGCGGGGCGGCAGGCCCTTCAGCCGCTCGATGCGATTGCCGAGGTCGTAGCGTCGTTCGACCCGCATGAGCGAGGCGTACGACCGGCTGCGCCTGAGCCGGCGAGGCCAGAACCGGCGAACGAGCGGATGCTGCGCGCCGAACGCCTCTGAGCACCAGAACCAGTCGGTGTCCCAGCGCCAGAGGTAGTCGAGCGTCGTGAGGCGATCGTGCACCGCGCCGTCGTCGTGCTGCATCGAGCGGTAGAAGATGCGCTGGCGGGTGTAGTCGCTGACCGGTCCGGATGCCGCGGTGCGCCGGCCGAGGCAGAGGTACGCCTCATCGGCGCTGAAGACGACCCCGTCGAGGTATTCGACGGCGACCCCGTCGAGCGCGGCCGACCCGACGATCTCCGCCATCGCGGCCACGAGATCGTCGAGCCGGTGGAATCGCAGGTGCGTGAGCTCGACGAACGGCAGCACGGGTTCGAGCTCGATGCGCAGCCGCACCGCGTAGCCGAGCGTGCCGTACGAGTTCGGGAACGCGCGGAACAGCTCGGCGTGCTCGCCCGTGTCGCCGCGCGACACGGTGACGAGCTCCCCCGCACCGGTGAGGATGTCCATCTCGAGCACCGACTCGTGCGGAAGCCCGTTTCGGAACGACGTCGACTCGATGCCGAGACCCGTGACGGCACCGCCGAGGGTGATGGTCTTCAGCTGCGGCACGACGAGCGGCGCGAGCCCGAACGGCAGGGTCGCGGCCACGAGGTCTTCGTAGGTGCACATGCCCGCGACGTCGGCGGTGCGCGCATCGACGTCGACGCCGATCACCTGGGTCAGGCCCGAGGTGTCGAGCCCCGGGGCATCCGTCGCGGCCCTCGACCGGAAGAGGTTCGAGGTGCGTTTCGCGAGCCGCACCGGCGAGCCCGGCGGCACCGCCCAGTAGCTCGCGAGCAGGCGCTCCACGCCGGCGGCGTGGGTGGTGCGTGCATCGGTCGCGAAAGCGGACACGTCTCCACGCTAGTCCGGCGCGGGCCCGGTCGCACGGCTCCCTTCGGGGGTCGCGGATGTCCCGAGCCGCGAGACCCGAGCCCGAGCGTTGCGCTCGCTCGGCGAGACGCCGCCGAGCACGCGCCTCGCGACGGAGAGCAGCGCGCGCGTGAGCGTGATCGCCGGCCACCACGGCCGCCGCAGGCCGAGCAGACCTCGGTAGCGGGGGTCGAGTGACGCCACGGCACCGGCGAAGAGGATCGGGTACATCCGGCCCGTGAGACCCGGCAGGCCCGGCCGCCGTAGGAAATGCACGGCCTCGGCGACGCGTTCGTCGTACCTGGCGTCGGCGAGGAAGGCCGTCATCTCGCCGCGCAGCGCATCGACCGTCGCCGGCGGATTCTGCACGCCCATCAGCCGGCCGGCCTGCGCCCATTGGCGCACATAGGCGTCGGGGCCGCCCGGAATCGGCCCGCCCCAGATCTCGTGCGCCCCGAGGAACGCCTCGGTGAACGCATCGTGCACCCAGCGCAGCAGCTCCTCGTCGTTCGCCGAGTAGCGGCGCTCGACTCCCGTCGCGTCGACGTAACTGCCCGTCACGTGCTCATGCAGTCGTGACACGAAAGCGGATGCCGCGGTGGCGCTGCGCCGGTCGCCGAACGTCGTCACGGCGACCCAGCGCACCGTGCCGTCGAGTCGCGCGAGCGGATCGTCGCGATACCGCGACCAGTCGTACACCCCGGCCATGGCCCCCGGATGCAACGTCTGCAGCAGCAACGCCCGAATGCCCGCGACGAGGGTGGGAAGCGCGCCGTTGACGGCCCAGACCGCGCTGCCCGGTCCGAAGAATCCGGCGTCGTCTCCCTCGGCGAGCGCGTCGGTCCACGCCGGCGGCGCAGCTCGCCGCCGTCGCAGCGGATGCCAGCGCGCAGCGCCCACCGACGACCCGGTGGTGCGCCCTGCCGCTTCGCCCATACTCGACGGTAGCCCCGATGGACAGGTCGGCACCTGCGCATCGGCTGCGAACGCGCGGGCGTGGTCAATGACGGTGCCTGCTGGCAGACTCGTGCCATGATCATCGAGATCGGCTCGCCCGGCGGCACGCCAGAGCGCCCGGCAGTCTTCTTCGCGTCGCCCGACGAGTTCCGCGCATGGCTCGAGGCGAACCACGACACGGCCACCGAGCTCTGGATGGGCCTGTACAAGAAGCACGTGCCCGAGCGCGGGCTGACGTGGGAGCAGGCGGTGCCCGAAGCGCTGTGCTTCGGCTGGATCGATTCCGTGGCGCAGCGCATCGACGATGATGCCCGGCGCCAGCGGTGGACCCCGCGGAAGGCCTCGAGCAACTGGTCGAGCGTCAACATCGCGCTCGTCGAGCAGCTCACCGCGGCCGGGCGCATGCACGAGGCGGGCATCGCCGCGTTCGAACGCCGGCGCGACGACCGATCGGGCGTGTACTCCCACGAGAATCCCGAGCGAGAGCTGCCCCCCGAGTCGGCGGCGCGGCTCGCGGCCAGCCCCGCGGCATCCGCGTTCTGGCAGGCCGCGACCCCGACCTATCGACGGCAGGTGACGCACTGGGCGCTCTCGGCGAAGCAGGAGGCGACCCGCGAGCGGCGGCTGGGGCAACTCATCGACGACAGCGCTGCCGGTCGGCTCGTGTCGTTCCAGCGGTACGGCGAGGTTCCGAAGTGGGCGGAGCGGGCTGCTGCGGCGGCGGCGGCCGCGGCAGGCGACTGACGGGCGCGACTGACGGCCGGCGGCCGCTCAGACAGAAGGCTCCCCAGATCTTCACGGGTGCGTCAGGAGCGGAACCACGACGTCATCGACGAGCGAGGTGACGAACTCGGGCGTGACGGCACCGTTCAACAGGAACTCGTGGCGCAGCAGGTTGTGGCCCGTCTCGAGTCGGCGTTCGGGCACCGCTGCACGCTCGAGTTCGCCGCGAGCGACTGCGCGATCGACGATCGAACGCATCGCCTGGATGCCGCGGCCCTGACTCCGCGCACGGAACCGCTCGGCGATGTCGGCATCGCGGAGGGTCTCGCTGATGAGCCCCTTGAGCGCATGGCCGGACGGGCCCGTGAGTGTTCGGGCGACGAGGTCGAAGAGTGCGAGCAGATCGCCGCGGAGTGTGCCGGTGTCGCGCAGTTCCGCGGGAATCGGGAGGGTCGTGTAGACCGCGTCGACGACGAGTTCCGGCTTGCCGGGCCAGCGGCGGTAGAGGGAGGCCTTGCTGACCCGCGCCCGCGCCGCGACGCCGTCGAGCGTGAGCCGGTCGTAGCCGGATTCGGCGAGTTCGTCCATCACGGCCTCGACGATCGCGGCGCGCAGCGCGTCGCCGCGACGGCGGGGCCCCGAGCGGTGGTCGGGGGCGGGAACCCGGTCGAGCGTGCGCTCGGGCGTGCGCTCGTCGTCGTTCACGAGGCGTGCTCGATGCTGACGAGGCCGGTACCGCCGTCGACCGTGACGATCTGGCCGTCTCGCAGTGCCGAAGTGCCGCCGCCCGTGCCCATGACGGTCGGCAGGCCGTACTCGCGGGCGACGATCGCTGCGTGCGAGGCGAGTCCGCCGGTGTCGACGACGACGCCGGCCGCGAGCTGGAACAGGGGCGTCCAGCTCGGGTTCGTATAGGGGCAGACGAGGATGTCGCCGGGTTGCAGCCTGGCGAAGTCTGCGGCTTCCCGGATGATTCGGGCCGGCCCGGTCGACCGGCCGCCGCCGGCCGGGGTGCCGCTCACCACGACGTCATCACCGGATCGTGCGGCGCGGAGCGTGAGCGGCGAGACGAGCGGGGCTCCCGCGTATCGGCCGCGGCGGCGAGCGCGTTGCTCGACCGCCTCGCGGAGCCGCGAGTGCTGACGTGCGGAGACGGCGGCGGGGTCGTCGATGGCGAGCAGCTCCTCGTATCGCAGGTGGAAGACCTCCTGCGGCTCCGCGAGGACGCCCGCCGACACGAGCCGGGCGCCCGCCTCGAGCAGTGCGTGCCGCAGGGGCGGCATCGGCCGCATGGCGTGGAAGTGGGAGTCTTCGCGGAACGCGATGCCGGAGCGAGCATGGGCCGCGACCGCGAGGATCTTGTCGCCGAGACGGAGGAACCGAACGCGGCGACGACCGCGGATGCGGCGCTCGGCGGCGGTCGCCCCTCCGTCACCGGGGTGAACGCCGGTGCCGGCGTCGGGTTCGGCTCCGCCGGGAGCCGGTTCGGCAGTCCGCACGAGCAGCGCCCGGACGGCACCGAAGAGCATGGCGGGATCATCGCCCCACGTCGGCTCCGAGGCGAGGAAGGCGCTCGTGGTCTCCCGGTGGCCGTACTCGTTCGTGAAGTCGGCGATGCGGGCGCGCAGGTCGTCGAGCTCGTGCGATGCGGCGAGCTTCGCCTCGAGCTCGGCATCGGTCGACGATTCGAACGCCTCCCGCCACGCGGCATCCGCTGCCACTGCTGCCGCGAGTGCGGAGAGGGCGGCGTTCGCGTCGCCGGTGCGGGTGCGGACCCCGCGCGTCAACGACGAGGCGTCGCGGCCGAGCCCGAGCACGCCGAGGAGCATGCGGAGCCGCAGCAGGTCGAAGCCCGCACGCGGGAGGTAGTCGATCCGCAGCGTGATGAGTCCGTCGAGGATGTCGAGGGCGCGGCGCGGCACCCTGACGAGCTCGGCCCACCCGAGCGTGCCGAGATCGATCGCGCGCAGCGCCTCGACCTCGCGGTCGAACTCGGCGAATCGGGGGTCCTCGTTCCATCGTTCGGTGCGGAAGCGCCGGATCCGAGGCGCCATGCGGAACGGCGTCGCGGGGGTGCGAAGGGATGGATGCGGGTCGGGCGGCACGAGGCGGTCGACGACGCCGTCGGCCTCGGGCAGCATGTCGGCGAGCGAGATTCGGATCGCGGGAATCTCGGCGAGCATGCGGGTGAGGATGCGTCCGTGTCCGTGCACGGTCCACGTGGTCATGTCGAGCGGTGTGGGGCGGATCGGCAGCAGTTCCGCGACGATGCCGGTCATCAGTCGCCGGATCGCGTTGACCCGCACCGGCTCGGGCGGCAGCGCCGTCAGCGAGCGCGCCTGCACGATCGAGATCTGCCCGTCGGCCGAGACCCACTCGATGTCCTGAGGCCCGCCGAAGTGCTCGGCGATGCGCGTGCCCACCGCTGCCATCGATCGCAGGGTGTCGTCGTCGAGGCGGTCGGGCGCGTCGGGATCGCCGGGCCCGCCGGGATCGCCGGGATCGCCGCCGGCGATCTCCCGCACGCCGCCGCCCGCGTCGGGAACGATGATCACCTCACGCCGACCGAGCCTCCGTTGGCGCACCCCTCCGTCGGCCCCGACGACGAAGTGGTCGGGAGTCACCCGGCCCGAGACGACCGCTTCGCCGAGGCCGGGGCTCGCGTCGATGATCGTCTCGTCTCGCGCACCGGTGACGGGGTTCGCGGTGAACATGACTCCCGCCGTGTCGGCGTCGACGAGCACTTGCACGACGACCGCGATGCTCACCTCGCGATGGTCGATGCCGGCGCGCGTGCGATAGGCCACGGCCCGCTGGGTCCAGAGCGATGCCCAGCACCGGCGCACCGCGTCGACCACCGCGTGCGCGCCGACGACGTTCAGGAACGTGTCCTGCTGCCCTGCGAATGTCGCTCCTGGCAGGTCTTCGGCGGTGGCGCTCGAGCGCACGGCCACGGCGAGCGCATCGTCGCCCGCGGCCCTGCCGAGCGCACGGTACGCCTCGATGATCGCGGCTTCGACCCCGGCGGGCACGGTCATCGCGCCGACGGCTGCGCGCACGCGATCGGCGTCGGCGTCGTTCATGGCCGCCGATGGCACCTCTTCGGCGAGCGCCGCATCTTCGAACGCCTGCCGGTATGCCCCGGTCGTCACGACGAACCCCGCCGGCACGCGGAATCCGCCCCGGAGCAGTTCGCCGAGGTTCGCGCCCTTGCCGCCTGCGACGTCGAGGTCGTCACGGCCGATGTCGTCGAGCCCCATGAGCGGATCTGTGCCGCGTGCGCTCACGTCGTCTCTCCCGATCGTTCGACCACTGCGGAATGGGGCGCCTCGACGGCGCCTGCCGAGGTGCGCAGCGGGCGCGCGGGCAGCAGGATCGTCAGCACGAACGCGACGACGAGCACGCCCGCCCCGTAACCGAGCACGGGCACGGCGGCGGCGAGGTACGCATCGGCCGGCACTCCGGCGGTCTGCAGGTTGATCAGCGCCCCGGTCACCGCGACGCCGACCGTCGCGCCGACCTGCCGCACGAACACCACGGTCGAGGTCGCGACCCCGAGGTTGTCGTGCGTCACTGCGTTCTGCGCGACGAGCAGCATCACCTGCATGACGAACCCGACGCCGGCCCCCATCACGAGGAGCACGAGCGCCGCCGCCCAGATCGGCGTATCGGTGCGAACCGCGCCGAGGAGCCCGAGGCCGATGGCGGACATCGCCGTGCCGACGATCGGGAACATCCGGTAGCGACCGGTGCGCGAGATGATGCGGCCCGACGCCGTCATCGTCACGATCACGCCGCCCATCGCGATCGTCACGGTGGATGCCGCCACCACTGGAGAGACGCCGAAGCCGAGTTGCACGACGGCCGGCAGGAAGCTGATCGTGCCGAACAGGGCGACGCCGATGAGGAAGCTCACCCCTACCGGCACGCTGAACGCCGCGTCACGGAACAGCCGGAGCGGGATCACGGGGTCGGCCGCGCGCACCGCGGTGACGACCCAGCAGACAGCGGTGATCGCGATCACCGCGAGGAGAGTCGCGGCGACCGGCCACCCCGCGCCCGTCGCGGCGAGGCTCGCCGTCGCGACGACGCCGGCGATGAGCACGGCGATCGAGGCCGCCCCGAGCACGTCGAACGGTCGCCGAACACGCGGCATGGGCAGGCTGATCGTTCGCAGGGTCAGCACGTAGGCGAGCACCGCGAGCGGCAGGTACCCGATGAAGATCCAGCGCCACCCCACCGTCTGGATCACGAGGCCGCCGACCACGGGCCCGCCGACGGCTGCGATGACATAGACCATGCCGATCCAGCCGAGGTAGCGGCCGCGCTCGCGCGGGCTCACGATCTCGCCGATGACCGCCTGCGCGCCGAGCATCAGGCCGCCGCCGCCGAACCCCTGCACGATGCGGGCCCCGATGAAGACGGGCAGGCTCCCGGCCAGGGCGGCCGCGAGTGCGCCGGCCGTGAAGAGGCCGATCGCGATGAGCAGCAGCGGGCGGCGGCCGAAGCGGTCGCCGAGCTTGCCGTACGCCGGCATCGATGCGGTCGCCGCGCCGAGATAGGCCACGACGATGAGCGGCATCACCTCGAGACCGCCGAACTCCCCGGCGATGTGCGGCAGGGCCGGCGCCGACGCCGTCTGGTCGATCGCCCCGAGCAGCATCACGATCATGAGGCAGACGAGCACGGGCCACAATCGCCGCGGCGTCGTCATCGCGCCTCCCAGATTAGAGTACGGAACGTACTCTACGCTCCCGCGCGCCGAACTGCTACGCGAAGAAGTCGAGCGCCGCCTGCCGGAACACCCGCGAGCCCGGGGCATTGAAGTGATGGCGCCCCGGAATCTCGAAGAATTCGCCGCTCGGCGTGGCCTCCGCCAGGAGCTTCGACTGCGGGAGGATCGCATCCTCACCGCCCGTGGCGAAGAGGATCGGCTGCAACGGCGGGTCGGCGGCATCGGGATCTGCGTCACCCAGCCGCATTCCCTCGGCGAGCGCCACGAGGGCGCGCAGGTCATTGCCGGCGACCCGTTCGGCGAGCATCACGTAGCTGCGGGTCACCCGATCTTCGACGGGGGTGCCGTGCTCCGCATACGCGCGCGCCTGCTCGATCTCCATGCGCTCGAGCGGTTGCCCGTCGGGGATGCCGCCGAGCACGGCGCGCTCGACACGGCCCGGCAACTGCACCGCGGCCTGCCAGCCGACTCGCGCGCCGAGCGAGTACCCGGCGTAGAAGACGGTGTCGAGCAGGTAGGTGTCGAGCACGGTGGTGATGTCGCCCACGAAGGCCTGCATGGCATAGCCGGATGCCTCGTGCGGCTTGTCGCTCGCTCCGTGGCCGCGCTGGTCGATGCCGAGCACCCGATAGCCCGCACGGGTGAGTGTGCGCACCCAGCCCGTGTTCACCCAGTTGTCGCGGCAGCTCGAGGCGAAGCCGTGCACGCAGAGCACCGTTGGGGCGCCCTCCTCGCCCCAGAGGTAGCTCGCGATGCGAAGCCCGTCGGTCGACATCACGTACTGCGGCTCGGGCATCTCGGTGAGGGCGCGGAGCGAGGCATCCATATCAACCATTCTGGCCCTTCGCGCGAGTAGGCTCGGCCTCACCGGCAGCGAGGAAGGGTCGAGGGGCGATGGGGACCGCACTCACCGATGACCAACTCGCGATCGTGGCCGCGGTGCGCGAGTTCACGGCCACCGAACTCGCTCCGTTCGCGGCCGAACGCGACCGGTCCAAGCACTTCCCCCTCGACGCGCTCGAGGAGGCCGGCCGGCTCGGCCTCGGCGGCATCTACGTGCGCGAAGACGTCGGCGGGTCGGATCTCGGCCGATTCACCGCTGCGCTGATCTTCGAGGAGCTCGCGCGGGGCGATACCGCGATCGCCGCCTACCTCTCGATCCACAACATGGTCGCGTGGATGATCGACCGATACGGCGACGACCGGCAGCGCGAGCACTGGCTGCCGGCGCTCACGACCCTCGTGAACCGGGGCAGCTACTGCCTCACCGAGCCGTCGGCGGGGTCGGATGCCGCGGCCATCACGACGCGCGCGCGGCGCGACGACGACGAGTACGTGCTGAACGGCGTGAAGCAGTTCATCTCGGGGGCTGGCGCAGCCGCCGTGTACCTCGTGTTCGCCCGCACCGGCGAGCCGGGGTCACGCGGAATCAGCGCGATCCTCGTGCCCGCCGCGGCATCCGGCCTCTCGTTCGGACCGAACGAGCGGAAGATGGGCTGGAATGCGCAGCCGACGCGGCAGGTCGTGCTCGAAGACGTGCGTGTTCCCGTCGGCAACCGGCTCGGCGCCGAGGGCGACGGCTTCTCGATCGCGATGTCCGGGCTCGACGGCGGCCGCGTGAACATCGCCGCATGCTCGCTCGGGGGCGCTCAGTGGGCGCTCGATCAGACGCTCGGCTACGTGCAGGAGCGGGAATCGTTCGGACACCCCCTCGGCGACCACCAGTCGGTCGTCTTCACCCTCGCCGACATGGCGACCGAACTGCACGCGGCACGGCTGCTCGTGCACGACGCCGCCGCCGCGATCGATTCCGGTGATCACGATGCGACGTCGAAGTGCGCGATGGCGAAGCGCTTCGCGACCGACGCCGCGTTCTCGGCCGCCAACAGCGCGTTGCAGTTGCACGGCGGCTACGGGTACCTATCGGAGTTCGGCATCGAGCGCGTCGTACGCGATCTGCGGGTGCACCAGATCCTCGAGGGCACCAACGAGATCATGCGCATGATCGTCGGCCGCCGGCTGCTCGGCCGGTGAAGCGGCCGGTAAAGCGGCCGATGACACGGTCGCAAGCGGGCTCGCGCCCGGCTCAGCCGTCGCCGGCCAGCAGCCCGTTGTGCAGCAGGTCGAGCGAGTTCGCGCTGATGCTCGCCGCCGTGTGACTGCCGCCGGGGCGGTACCAGTGCACCGTCGACCACACCGCATCGCGGATGAACCGGAACGCGAGGCGCGGATCGATGGTGCCCCGGAACACGCCGCTGGCCTGCCCCTCCACGATCTGTCCGAGCCAGATCTCCTCGATGCGCGCGGCCCCGTCGACGAGGAACTCGAACCCGGGCTGGGTCATGAGGAACCCGGTCTCGTTCTGGTAGATGCTCACCTCGGCGGGGCGCTCCTCGATCGTGCGATACGCGTGCTCGATGAGCTGGTCGAGGTGCTCGCGGGCACTGCCGTTGCTCGCGACGATGCGCTCGAACGCCGAGAGGGTGTCGTGCTGGAAGGTGCGCAGGATCTCCTGGAGCACCGCCTCCTTCGACGCGAAGTGGTGATAGAGGCTGCCCGAGAGGATGCCGGCCTCGTCGGCGATGTCGCGCACCGTCGTCGCCGAGTACCCCCGCGAGGCGATGAGCCGCGTCGCGATGGCGACGATCTGGTCGCGTCGTCCGGAGCCGTCGCCCACGTCAGCGCCCGCTGACCTTTCCGAACAGCCGGGCGATCGGCGCCAGCACGAGCGGGCGCGCCGCGACCCAGGCCGCCGCGATCACCACGAGCGAACCCGCGAAGATCCAGAATCCGGTCCAGTTCACGACGTCTTGACTGGCGTACATGTGGTTGAGGTTGCGCAGCGCCCCGGTCGCGAAGACGAGCCCGACGTGCACGATGATGAACAGCACGAAGTAGAGCATCACCGGGAAGTGCACCGCGCGGGCCCACTCCACCGGGTAGATGCGGTTCAGCACCTTCGCGTTCTTCGGCCAGAGGCCCGACATGCGCACACCGGTGATCACCGCGAGCGGCGCCGCGATGAAGACGGTGACGAAGTAGGCGATCTGCTGCAGGCTGTTGTAATTCACCCAGCCGTTCTCGGTCGGCCAGTCGAGCGAGATGTACTGCAGCAGCGCCGACAATGCGTTCGGGAAGACCTCCCAGCTCGTCGGCACGAGGCGCATCCACTGCCCGGTCACGAAGAGGAGCACGACGAACACCAGCCCGTTCACGAGCCACAGGATGTCGAGCGACTGGTGGAACCACAGCGGGAGGCTGATCTTGCGTTGCGGGTTCCAACGCGGTGACCAGAACGCCGTCGGTCGTTTCTGCGTGCGCACCTGCAGGCCCGAGCGGATGATGAGCACGATCAGGAACACGTTGAAGAAGTGCTGCCAGCCGATCCACGCGGGGATGCCGACGGGCGCCGACTCTGGCAGGTGGTACTCGCCCGGGTACGTCACGAGAAATTCCTGCATCGGCGGCAGGGCGAGCAGCCAGTTGACCCCGACGACGAGCCCCGTCGCGGCGAGCAGCAGCCCGAAGCCGCCGATGACGAGCGAGCCGGCCCATTGCGCACGGGAGAACGGGCCGTACAGTTTCGGCCACGGCTCGGCAGCAGGGTGAGCGGATGCCGCGGCGACCGCCGTCGAGCGACGGGGCTGCGCCATCGGGGTGCGCTGCGGCGCCATCGGGGTGCGCTGCGGCGCCATCGGGGTGCGCTGCGGCGCGCCGTCGGGGTGCGGTCCGGCACCGGCACCGGCGCGGACGCGGGAGCGGGAGCAGAGACGGGCGCGGGGCTCGGCTCGGGAGCGGCCGCAACAACGGGAGTCGCGACGCGCTCGGGCCTGGCGGGCGCGGAGCCCGCGGGCGGCCAGGGCTCGCCGTCGGCCGTGCGCGGCAGTCCGCGGCGCAGTGCCACGCCTCCGGCCGCTGCAACGACCCCCGACGTGACGGGCACGGCCGGCGCCGCTGCCGCGGGGACCGCAGACACGGGCTCAGCGTCCACGACCGTCGCTGCCGCGGCCGCCGGAACAGCCGGTGCCGCAGCGGCCGCGGATGCCGGCGGCCAGGGTTCTCCACCGGGCACGCGAGGCAGCCCGCGCCGCACCGCCCGAGCGGGTGCGGCAACGCTCACGGCGGCCGAAACGCCAGTCGGGGCATCCGCGTCGGTCGCTGCGGCCGCCGGCTCGGCAGCCACCGACTCGACGGCCGCATCGGCAACGCCCACAGCCGGCACGCCCTCGGCGATCTCGAACACCGGGGGCCAGGGATCTCCTCCGGCGACGCGGGGCAGGCCCTGCCGCGTCGTTCGCCCGTACGTCGCCATCGAGCGCTACGCCTTCCGCGCCTCGAGCGCGGCGATCAACTGCGGCACGACCGTGAACAGGTCGCCGACGATGCCGAAATCGGCGACCTCGAAGATCGGGGCGTCCGCGTCCTTGTTGATCGCGACGATCGTCTTGGCGGTCTGCATGCCCGCCTTGTGCTGGATCGCGCCCGAGATGCCGAGCGCGATGTAGAGCTGCGGCGAGACCGAGACGCCGGTCTGGCCGACCTGGTGCGACTGCGGAACATAACCGGCGTCGACCGCGGCACGCGATGCCCCGACTGCCGCGCCGAGCACATCGGCGAGCCGCTCGACGAGTTCGAACTGCGCCTCGGAGCCGAGGCCCCGCCCGCCCGAGACGACTTTCGCGGCGCCGCGGAGTTCGGGACGCGACGAGGTGGCGACCTCCTCTTCGAGGGCGCCGGCCACGGCCGCCTTCCGGCCGGATGCCGCCACCGCGAGCCGCTCGGTCGAGACGGGCTGCGCTTCGGCGCGGGCATCGATCGAGCCCTCGCGAACGGTGATCACGGGCGCGCCCCAGGTGACCGCGGAGTCGACGTTGTAGGCGCCGCCGTACACGGAGTGATGGGCGACGACGCCCTCGGCGTCGCGGGAGATTCCGACGGCGTCGACGGCGAGGCCCGAGCGTGAGCGCGCCGCGAAGCGAGCGGCGACCTCGCGCCCCTCGATCGAGTTCGACACGAGGATCGCGTCGGGTCGCACGAGGTCGGCGGCCGCGACGAGCGCATCGGCAGCGGGAACCGTGAGCGCTGTGCGGGCCTCGGGGTGTTCGGCGACGAGCACGTGGGTCGCGCCGAGCGCGGCGGCATCCGCTGCTGCCTGCTCGCCGTCGCCCGCGACGATCAGGGCGACCGGGGTGCCGGCGGCTGCGGCGGCACCGAGCAGCCCGGCGGCGCTCGCCGCGAGCGCGCCCGAGGGCACCACGTCGAGCAGCACGAGGATCGAGTCGGCGTTGTAGTCAGTCATCGTCGATTCCCTTACGCGAGCCGGTTCTGGACGAGGTACTCGGCGAGGCGCTCGCCGGCATCGCCCTCGTCGACGATCTTGGTGCCCGCAGCGCGCGGCGGCTTCTCGGCGAGCGAGATCACGATCGAGCGCGACGCGTCGGTGGTCTCGGCATCGATGCCGAGGTCGGCGAGCGAGAGCGTCTCGAACGGCTTCTTCTTCGCCGCCATGATGCCCTTGAAGTTCGGGAACCGGGCGTCGGGCAGGCGCTCGGTGATCGAGACCACCGCGGGCAGCGTCGCGGTGACCGCCATCGTGCCGTGGTCGCTCGCTCGCTCGCCGCGCACCTCGGCCTCGGTGATCTCGACCGTGTTCAGGCTCGTCGCGTTGGGCACATCGAGCATCTCTGCGAGCATCGCCGGAAGCACCCCGCCCGAGCCGTCGGTCGACTCGTTGCCCGCGATCACGAGGTCGAACTCGAGACGCTGCAGCGCGGCCGCGAGCACCTCGGCGGTGAGCCCGACGTCTGCGCCGAGGAGCGCCTCATCGGCGACCTGCACCGCGGCCGCAGCCCCCATCGCGAGCCCCTTGCGCACGGTCGCCGAGGCGGATTCGGGCGACATCGACAGCACGACGACCTCGGTGCCGGCGTGCGCGTCGGCGTACGAGAGCGCGACCTCGAGCGCGCGCTCGCTGATCTCGTCGAGCACGGTCTCGCTCGCCGCGCGATCGGCGATGCCGGTCTGCAGGTCGAGCTTGCGGTCTCCGTACGTGTCGGGGACCTCCTTGATCAGGACGACGATCTTCATTCCGCTCCTTCGACGAGTCGTTCCATCCTAACCAAGCACTTGTTTGCCTGCATAGCGTCCGGTTTTGTGGGGTGGCGCCAAACCAGCTCGCGCAACCGCCGGTCGCGATCGTGGAACCCGCACAGTTCGGGATGCCCCCGAGCGTGCCGGGTTACGCTGCGGGCATGAGTGGATTCCGACCCCCCGTTGCAGATATCGCCTTCACCCTCGAGCATGTCGTCGACTACGACGCCGTCGCGCAGCTGCCCGGATACGAGCACGCCGACTTCGAGACGGTCTCAGAGGTGCTCGACGAGGTCGGCAGCTTCATGGCCGAGATGGTGGCTCCCACCAACCGTGCCGGCGACCTCGAGGGTTCGAAGCTGAACGCCGACGGCACCGTCACCACGCCGACGGGATTCAAGGAGGCGTACTCCGCCTACGTCGACGCCGGATGGGGATCGGTGCCGCTGCCCGAGGAGTACGGCGGCGGCGGGTTCCCGCGCTCGGTCGGCCTCGCCATCCAGGAGCTCACGACGACCGCGAACATGGCCTTCGCTCTCGCGCCGCTGCTCACGCAGGGTGCGATCGAGGCGCTGCTGCACTACGGCACCGACGAGCAGAAGCAGCAGTGGCTGCCGAAGATGGTCACGGGTGAATGGGCCGGCACCATGAACCTCACCGAGCCGCACGCCGGCTCCGACGTGGGCGCGCTCACCACGAAGGCCGTGAAGCGCGAAGACGGCACCTACGCCATCTCGGGCCAGAAGATCTTCATCACCTTCGGCGACCACGACCTCAGCGAGCAGATCGTGCACCTCGTGCTCGCACGCACGCCTGACGCGCCGGCCGGCACGAAGGGCATCTCGATCTTCATCGTGCCGAAGTTCCTAGTGAACGAAGACGGCTCACTCGGCGAGCGCAACGGCGTGCACACCGTCGGCGTCGAGCACAAGATGGGCATCCACGGTTCGCCCACGTGCGTGCTGTCGTATGAAGACGCGACCGGCTACCTCGTCGGCGCCGAGAACATCGGCATGCGCATCATGTTCGTCATGATGAACAGCGCCCGGCTCTCGGTGGGCATGCAGGGACTCGCCGTGGCCGAGCGCGCCTACCAGCAGTCGCTCGACTACGCGCAGGAGCGCATCCAGGGCCGCGCCATCGGCGCAGCTCAGGACTCTCCCATCATCGACTTCCCCGACGTGCGGCGCATGCTCATGACGCAGAAGGCATACATCGCCGCCATGCGACGCATGATGCTGCTGACGGCGAGCTATACCGACCAGTCGACCCACAACCCCGACTCCGCGACCCGCGCTCGTGCCGACGAGATCGTGGGTCTGCTGACCCCGATCTGCAAGTCGTTCGGCACCGACCTCGGCAACGAGCTCACCTCGCTCGCGCTGCAGATCCACGGCGGCATGGGCTTCATCGAAGAGACCGGCGCCGCACAGCACTACCGTGACGTGCGCATCGCCGCGATCTACGAGGGCACGAACGGCATCCAGGCCGCCGACCTCGTCGGACGCAAGCTCCCCGTGCGCGACGGGGCATCCGTGCTCGAGTTCATCGCCACCATGCGCGAACTCGACGGCGAGCTCGCTGCGGCCGGCGACGAATTCGCGTCGATCCGCACGCAGCTGAATGCCCAGCTCGACGCGCTCGAGCAGACGACGGCGTGGATGCTCCGCACCGGCGCGACCGACCCGAACGCCGTGCTCTCGGGCTCGACGCCCTACCAGCGCATCTGGGGCCTCGTCGTGGGCGGATGGCTCATGGCGAAGTCGGCGCTCGCCGCTCGCGGACTCGATGACGACGGCATCGCCGAGACGCAGCTGCCGCTGGCCCGGTTCTACGCCGAGCAGCTGCTGCCGCAGGCCGCGGGCCTCGTCGGCGCGGCCACCGCCGGCTCGCGCGACCTGTTCGCGCTCGACGCCGCCGCGCTCGGCGACGCGTCGGTCCGCGGAGTGCGCGTCTGAGCTGACGACGCCGGCTCAACCGGCCGCGTCGGCGAACTCGCGCGCGACCTTCGCGACCTGGTCGACGTAGTCGTTGTCGTGGTTGTACGAGTAGACGGCGGCCCGCCACCCCTCGGAGCTGAGCATCGGACCCGATGCGCAGAGGTAGCGGGCCGTCGTGAGGGCGGCGTCGTCGATCTGGTGCGGGTCGGCCGCGCCGTCGCCGTTCGCGTCGGCGGCCCATTTCGCCCAGGTGGAGGGGATGAACTGCATCGGCCCGACCGCGCGATCCCACGTGGGGTCACCGTCGAGCTCGCCGCCGTCGGTGTCGGCGATCGTCGCCACGCCGTTGCCATCGAGGGCCCTGCCGATGATCGCGGGCCGGCTGTTGCCGCTCTCGTCGAGCTTCGAGGCGCCGTGGCTTCCGTGATCTGATTCGATGCTGCCGATGGCGGCGATCGTGGCCCACTCGAGGCCGCACTCGGCCTCCTCCTCGGAGATCAAGACGTGGGCGAGTGCATACGCCGTCAACGCGCGCTCGGGAATGCCCGTGGCCGCGGCGACTCGCGCGATCCACTCCGGGTCGACCGACGGCACCGATGCCGGCATCGCGTCGGGAAGGTCGGTCGGCTCATCGGTCTGCTCGGTGTTGCCCTCGAGCTGCTCGTTGTAGTCGTGGCCGTCGGGCGTCGTCACGGGCGGCATCGCCACGGCGGGGCCGTAGGCGTCTGGTGCGGCGAACCCGTCGGGGTTGGTCGCCATGCCGACGACGTTCACCGCGTAGACGACCCCGATCACGAGGGCTGTGGCCCCCGCCACGAGACCGATGATGCCGGCGCCGCGGCGCACGAGCTGCAACTTCGTCGCCCGGGTACCGCTCGGACGACGCTCGCCGTACTCGTCGGCGTCGAAGTCGTCGTTCCAGGACATCGGTGTCTCGCTCCGTTCGGGCGGTGGTTCAGGGTGCCCGCGGGGGTCGGTCGCCGGCTCGCTCGAAGCCCGGCGTCGATCTCCCCGCCTGCTCAGCGTACTCGCGTGCCGTGATCGCCGCACTCGGAGTGCACAGGCCCGCGGCGGACGGCGGGCTGCGGCAGTGGGCGGGCGCCCCGTCTACGTGATCGAACGCAGCGCGTACTGGCGCACGCGCACGAAGCGCGTCGCGGCGCACGTCGACAACAGGGGTTCGGAGCGGGTCTCCTCCAGCTCGACCACGATGTCGCCGCCTGCGCCGCTCGCGAGCCGAACGCGCCAGCCGGCGTCGGCGGCCTCCTCGGCGATCGGCGCGAACGACCCGATCCGATCGTCGCCCCACGCCTCGCGCGCGAAGTGCTGGGCGGCCTGCACCGGATGCGTCAGCGAGCTGCGCCCGCGGTATCGCTCGGGCACGAGACGCCCGTCGTCGAAGGCATCGGCGATGCGCACGGGGTCGCCGTCGTCTGCGTAGCCGTAGTAGAGCCCGTGCGGAAAGACCACCATGGTGCCGGCGAAGCGGTCGCCGCCGAGATGCGAGCACTCCCAGGCCTCGTCGGGGCGAGCCTCGGCGAGCGCGGTGATCACCCGGCGACCGCGCACGGCGCAGCACTGGTCGTGCCTGGCATGAGTGCAGACGCAATAGACGGGCCGTGTCGATGGGGTGCCGGTGGATCCGTCGAGCGGCACGTCGAGCAATGCCGCGGCATCCGCCGCCTCTCCCCACACGACGCTCTCGCGACCGGGCCGCGAATCGACGATCGCCCACCGCTGCGCGGCCGGAGTGCGGCGCCGGCCGGTGCGGCGGATCGCGAGGGGTCGCATGCCGGCCGCCTCGATGCGCCGCACCAGGGCGCGACCGAGTTCTCGGTCGAACGGCTCGTCGAGCAGCGCGTTCTGGCCCCAGCTTCCCACCACCTCGATGAGGAACCAGCGCAAGCCGCGCGGGCCGGTGCCGACGAGCGGATCGTTCCGCTCTCGGGCGCGATCGCTGCACGGCGCCCAGTGCTCGGCCGCCAGTGTCACGCCGGAGCCACCACGAAGCCCTCGCGCACGAGCCGGCGCACGACGACGACCGCGCTCTCGGCGTCGAGCCCCGGCAGCTCGTCAGCCGAGACGGTATCGCCCGTTGCGAGCCGGAGCACGGCCGGCTCCGCCTCGACCGGAAGCGACAGCGTCTTCGTGCGCGCCACGATGCGCACCCGGTCGTCGATCGTCGTGACGCGAACCGGCAGCGACTCGCGCCACCGCACGGGCGTCGACCCGTCCAGCGCTGCGAGCGCCTCGACGGTCGCGAGCGGCGCGACCGGTTCTGCGCGGGTCTCGGCGCCGAAGCGAGCACTGAGCACGGCGACCGGCCGCGAGGCATCCGTCTGCTGCAGTGTCTCGACGAGCGCCTGCACCGTCTGCGCGACGATCGGCGCGAGCGCCTCGGAGTCGTGCAGGTCGAGGCCGAGCGGCAGCGACGCGCGCAACTCGGCGTTGTCGCCGAGTTGCCGGAGCAGTGCGTCGGCGAGGTCGGCGCGCGTGTAGGCGGCCATGCCGATGGTCAGGTGCACGGATGTCGCGCCGAGCGCCGTCGCCGAATGGATCCATCCGCGCGGCAGGTACAGCGCGTCTCCGGGTCGCAGCACCGCGTCGATCTCTGGTTCGCCCGTGGCCGCGCGTGCGACGGCGGCTCGGTGCTGGTCCCACGGCTGGCTGCGCAGCGGGTCGACCAGCACCGGCGCGTGGATGCGCCAGTGCTTCTCGCCCGAGATCTGCAGCACGAACACGTCGTGGGTGTCGTAGTGCGGGTCGAATCCCCGCGACGACGGCGGGGTGACGTAGGCGTTCACCTGCGCCGGGTGCCCGAGGTCGTCGACGAGTTCGCGCGTGAAGTCGATGATCGGCGGCCACAGCCGGTGCAGCCCCTGCAACACGATCGTCGCGCCGCCCGCGAACTCGGCGAGCACCTTGTCGCTCGAGACCTGGTCGGGGATCTCGGCGCCGAAGCCGCCCGACGCGGTGTAGTCGGACGCCGAGAGCACCGAGCCCTCGTTCGCCATGCGGATGAACGGGGTGCGCACCCCGCGCCGCGTGACGAGTTCGTCGACGGCGGCTGCAGAGAAGAGGTCGCCGAAGCCGCGCTCGAGGTCGGCGGCCGTGGAGAGCAACGGCTCGCGGCCCCAGTACCGCAGGCCGAATTCGTCAGGCGAGACCCGGATGCAGCGCGAAAGCGCGGGCCGACTGCTCGACCCGCGCTCGTGGCCGGTCACTACGCCGAGCCGTCGGCGCCGCCATCGTGGCCACCGGGGTTCGCACCGCCGTCGGCGGTACCCTCGCCCGCAGCCGCTGATCCGTCGGCGCCGCCATCGTGGCCGCCGGGGTTGGCGCCGCCGTCGGTAACGCCCTCGCCTTCGGCCGCGGAACCGTCGGCACCACCGTCGTGGCCCGTGGGGTTGGCGCCGCCGTCGGCAGTGCCTTCGCCCTCGGCGCCAGGCTCGCGGGTGATGTCGTCATCGTTGATCGTCATGAGAGTTCCTCTCTTCGCCTGCATGCACAGCGTATCGAGCGCATCTGCTCGGCGGAACGGGTTGACAGGGAAGGGCAGACGAGTGGCTGGGGCATCCGCGTCTCGGAGAAATGTGTAGTACACTAACTATTCGTGCCCAATGAAATGAATCCGTTCGCCGGCCGCCGGGGGTTCTGGAACCGGCTGAACCGCATCGTCTACACGTTCACCGGCCCCGCCCAAGTGGGCATCGGGCATGGCAAGACCGAGGCGCCCTACGAGCCGCCCGCGAATCCCAGGTGTCCGATCTGCGGCCGGCCGATGGCAGACCACGTCGTGCAGCGCGGTGACGCCAACTCGCCCACGCACCTGATCTGCCCCGGCCGATGAGCGAGACGACGAGCGGGTCCCAGGTCACGACCGGCGACCTGCTGCAACTGGATCAGCAGGTGTGCTTCGCGCTCGCGGTGGCATCCCGCAACGTGATCGCCCTCTACCGCCCGGTGCTCGAACCGCTCGGGCTGACGCACCCGCAGTACCTCGTCATGCTCGCACTCTGGGAGCAGAGCCCGCGCACCCTCGGCGGGCTCGGCGCGGAGTTGATGCTCGAGTCCGCGACGCTGACCCCGATCGTGAAGCGCCTCGAGTCCGCGGGCTTCGTCACGCGAGCACGCAGCACGACCGACGAACGAGCACTCTCGATCGAACTCACCGATACCGGGCGGGCGCTTCGCGCCGAATGCCTCGCGGTGCCGCCGCAGATCATCGAACGACTCGGACTGCCGGTCGACGAGCTCGAGCGCACGCGCGACGCGCTGCACCGGCTGATCGCCGCCGCGCATCCGCGCGCGAACTGAGCGCGGGGGCGATCCGGGCGGGCGACCTTACGAGATGGAACGCACGATGAGCGTGTGCACTTCGCCCGCGAACTGATCGACTGGTCCGTCAACGATCAGCGCCGGGGCGACCGTCGTGATCGGCAGCACTGCCACCGCCGACGACCCGCCGCCGGCGGCCCGGCGCCACCCGGCGATCTGCTCCGCCGACGCGGCGTAGACGATGCGGCCGAGGCCCGCCCACGCATGCGCTGCCGAGCACATCGCGCAATGCTCCCCCGACGTGTACACGGTTGCCGCCGATCGTTCTTCGGGCGTGAGATGCGCGACGGCCCAGCGAACGATCTCGAGTTCCGGATGCCGCGTCGGGTCGCCGGTGCTCTCTTCGCGGTTGCGATCGGCGAACCGTTCGGCGCCGGCGGCATCGACGAGCACCGATCCGAACGGTTCGTCGCCCGAGTCGACCGCCTCCCTCGCGAGCCCGATCGCCCGGCGCAGGTGGATGAGGTCGTTCTTCGAGATCGCCATTCCACGAGTCTGGCCTCAACGGGCCGCAGTCGTCGCGCCGGCGAGCCGCATGGTCGCGCCGGCCCTCGCCGCGAACGCGGTGGCGCTCGCGGTGATCGTGTGCCGCATGACGTCGACCGCCGCGGCCGGTGCGACGTCGGCGGGGCGGGCGACGCTGATCGTGCGCTCGAGCGGCCTCCGCCCGGGCGCCGTCGCCGCGAGCCGCACCGATCGCAGCCCGGGGCGATCGATGAGCACCATCGCGGGCACGATCGCGACCCCGAGCCCGCGTTCGACGAAGCGCAGCACGGCATCCATCTCGGCACCCTCGAGCACCGCTTCAGGTGTCAGATCGGCGGCGGCGAAGGCGGCATCGGTGGCCCTGCGCAGGTCATAGCTCGAGCTGAAGACGATCTGCGGCAGCGCCGCGACATCCGCGAACTCGATGGTGTCACCGGACGTGACGGGCGGCCTGTCGGCCGAGGAGATCACCACGAGCTCTTCGACGAGCAAGGGCGTCACGGTGAATCGTTCGGCCGGCACGGCATCCGTCGTCGTGATCAGTGCCAGGTCGAGTTCGCCGCCGGCGAGTTCGTCGAGTAGTCGGCGCGACCCCTGTTCGGAGAGGTGCAGTTCGATGGCCGGATGCTCCGCATGGAAAGCGCTGAGCACCTCGGCGACGAGGCTGATGCACAGGGTGGGCGTCGCGCCGAGTCGCACCCGGCCGCGCTCGAGACCGGCGAGTTCGGCCAATTCGCGCCGGACTGATTCGGCGTCGGCGAGCATGCGGCGCGCGAGCGGCAGCAGAGACTCCCCGGCGATCGTCAGCGTGCTGCCGCCCCGGGCACGATGGAACAGCTGGGTACCGAGATCGTGTTCGAGCGCGGCGATCTGGCGGCTCAGCGAGGGCTGGGCGAGGTAGAGCTCTTCGGCGGCGCGGGTGAAGTTGCCGAACCGGGCCACCTCGACGAAGCTGCGCAGCTGCTCGAGATTCATATCGATAGCCTCCGCGCATCATCATAACGTCTTATATGCATTGGAGTAATCCGACGGCCGAACCTAGCGTGGAGCGCATGAGTAGTTCAGGCAGCACCGCTTCAGGCAGCACCGCTTCAGGCAGCACCGCTTCAGGCAGCACGACGTCAGAGCGCCAGATCTCTACGACCGTGCTCGTGATCGGCACCGGTGGATCAGGCCTGCGCGCCGCGATCGAACTCGCCGAGGCGGGCGTCGACGTGCTCGCCCTCGGCAAGCGCCCGAAATCCGACGCCCACACCTCGCTCGCGGCCGGCGGCATCAACGCCGCCCTCGCCACGATGGATGCCGACGACAGCTGGCAGCAGCACGCCGCCGACACCCTGAAAGAGAGTTACCTGCTCGCGAACCCGCACACGGTGGAGATCGTCACCTCTGGTGCGGCCCGCGGCATCGAAGACCTCGAGCGCTACGGCATGCCGTTCGCCCGCGAAGACGACGGCCGCATCTCGCAGCGATTCTTCGGCGCCCACTCCTACCGCCGCACGGCGTTCGCGGGCGACTACACGGGGCTCGAGATCCAGCGCACCCTCGTCAACCGGGCCGCGCAACTCGACGTGCCGATCCTCGACACGGTCTACGTGACCCGCATCCTCGTGAACGACGACGGCGCGGTCTTCGGCGCCTACGGCTTCGACCTCGACGACGGCACGCGCTACCTCATCCACGCCGATGCCGTGATCCTCGCCGCGGGCGGCCACACCCGCATCTGGCGGCGCACCTCGTCACGGCGCGACGAGAACACCGGCGACTCGTTCCGCCTCGCCGTCGAGGCCGGCGGGCGCCTCCGCGACCCGGAGCTCGTGCAGTTCCACCCGTCGGGCATCATCGAGCCCGAGAACGCGGCCGGCACCCTCATCAGCGAGGCGGCACGCGGCGAGGGCGGCATCCTCACCAATGGCCTCGGCGAGCGCTTCATGCACAAGTACGACCCCGAGCGACTCGAGCTCTCCACGCGCGACCGCGTGGCGCTGGCCTGCTACACCGAAATCAAGGAGGGGCGCGGAACCCCCAATGGCGGTGTCTGGCTGGATGTCTCGCACCTTCCCCGTGAGACGATCATGCAGCGCCTCCCCCGCGTCTACCAGACCATGCTCGAGCTGCAGATGCTCGACATCACGAAGCAGCCGATCGAGATCGCGCCGACCGCGCACTATTCGATGGGCGGCGTGTGGGTGCGACCAGACGACCACGGCACGGATGTCCCCGGGCTCTACGCCATCGGCGAGGCATCCAGCGGCCTGCACGGCGCCAACCGACTCGGCGGCAACTCGCTCATCGAACTGCTCGTCTTCGGACGCATCGTGGGCCGGGCTGCTGCGGCCTACGCCGGCTCGTTGGACACGCAGCGGCGCTCGGCCGACGCGGTGCAGGCGGCGCGCGACGAGATCGACGAGCTCCTCGCATCCGACGGGCCCGAGAACGTGCGCGCCCTGCAGCGCGCGATCCGCGACACCATGACCGAGCATGCCGGCGTCGTGCGCGACGAGCAGGGGCTCCTCACCGGGCTCGCCGAGCTCGACGCCATCGAGGCCCGCATGGCGGATGTCGGCGTGCATCCCGACATCGCCGGGTACCAGGATCTCGCGCACGCCTTCGATCTGAAGTCGGCCGCGCTCGCTGCCCGAGCCACGATGTCGGCCGCATTGGAGCGCCGCGAGACCCGCGGCTGCCACAACCGCAGCGACCACCCCAAGACGGATGATTCGCTGCAGGTGAACCTGGTCTGGTCGCCCTCGGCCGGGGTGACCCGCGAGGAGATCCCACCCATCCCCGAGGAGATCGCCGCGCTCATGCGTGAGGTCTCGGTGGCGGGCAAGCTCGTGGAGTAGCGACGAGGGCTGCTCGCCCCACGTCAGCTGTCACGACCGCTGGGATCGCGAACCTCGATTCGTCGTAGCGATGGGCGAGGGCGGCTGCGCGCTCATGCAGGGCGTCACGCAACGCGTCTGGGGCGAGGGCCTCGGCGTCGGTGTCGAGCTGCCACACCGCCCATACCGCGTGCCGGAGATCCTCGAAGGTCACGTTCAGCCGAACCCAGCCGTCGGCTTCGGGTTCCTCCGCCCGAACGGCACGTGCGGTGTTCAGCAGCTCTTCTCGGCGCCCGGGCGCGACTCTGACCAGCACCGGGATGTGATCTTCCGAGAGGAAGCGCGCGCTGCGTTCGGCCCAGATGCGATCGAGGTCGACCTGGCCCGGGCGTTCGGCAGGTTCGGGGAGTTCTTCGGCCTCCAGCATCCGCGACAGTCGGTAGGTGCGGTCCTCACCGGACTTGGCCGCCAACAGGTAGGTGCGGTCACGAACGGTGACCAGGCCGATCGGGTCCACGGCGTGCCAGCGCGGCGTCGTGTCTGGTGCGGCGTAGTGGAATCGCAGCTTGCGCCCCCTGAGCACCGCACCGCGGGCCGTCTTCATCACCGTGCCGACCACCTCCTCGGCGACGAGTCGACGCGAGAGCAGATCGGTCTTCGGCTCGACGAGGAACCGCTGGGCGGCGTCGCCCACGCTGGCCCGATGGCCTTCGGGCAGGGCATCGACGATCTTGCGCATGGCCGAGGCGAGCGCCGTACCGAGGCCGAACGCCTGTTCCGCGCGCCCCGACCCAGCGGTCAGGAGGGCCAGGCCCTCGTCGTGGTTCAGCCCGGCGAGCTCGGTGCGGAAGCCGGGCAGCAGCGAGAAGCCGCCATGTCGGCCGCGGTCGGCGTAGACCGGAACGCCTGCAGTGGACAATGCGTCGATGTCGCGCAGCACGGTGCGAACCGACACTTCCAGCTCGGCGGCCAGCTCACCCGCGGTCATCCGCCCGCGCTGGCGGAGCAGCAGCGCCAGCGAGACCAACCGATCGGCACGCATGGTTCCATTCTCGCAAACAAACACGACACAAGGTGTCGTGATTTGCGGGAAGGCTGGTCTCACGTGGCGTCGAAGACGGCGACAACAGACCCGCCGCAGAGCAGGCGCGTGCAACGATTGGAATGACGATGGAACGAACAGCAGTCAACCCGGTGACCTGGTCGCTGGAGATGGGATTCAACCAGGGCGAGGTCGTCTCCGGGCACTCCCGGACCTTGTACATCTCGGGGCAGACCGCGATGAGCGGCGACGGCCGACCCGAGCACGACGGGGACATCGCCGCGCAACTGGGACTCGCCGTGGACAATCTCGAAGCCGTGCTCGCCGAGGCCGGCATGTCGCTGGCGAACCTCGTGCGGCTCAACGTCTACACCACCGACGTCGATGCGCTGTTTCCGCACTACGGCGTGCTGGCGGCCCGGCTGGGTGCCGCGGGCGTCGCCCCGGCGACCACGATGCTCGGGGTGACGCGGCTCGCGATCCCCGGCCAGATGGTCGAACTCGAAGGTACCGCCGTCGCGTAGTCGCGCCCTCGCCGGGCCTACTGCAAGGGCCGGATCGCGTCAGCGACCCGGCCCTTGACGCCATCCTTCGCGGACTATCGAGCGTTGCCGAAGAAGATCGGGGTTTCGGCAAAGATGTACTCGACACCCCAGACGCCGCCGGCGGCACCCTCGGCCGGGATCTCGATGATGACGTTGCCGGTGCCGCTTGCATCCTTGTAGAGCTCGGCGACATCCGAAAGTTGACCGTCCATCACGACGAACGCGCCCTCGTACGACTGACCGGCGGGGCTCACGTAGGTGAACTGCAGCTCGAACGGTCGGCCGGAATCATCACCGAGGTATGTCACCGTCACCGGCAGGATCGCGTACACGTTGCCTGGTGCGGGGTCGGCGTTGAACTGGTTCGCGGCCTTCACATCTGCGGTGGCGTCGAGGGTCGGCGCCGCCGCAGTGACCTCCCACACCGGGCCTTCGAACGTGTCGATGGCCACGGTCGAGCCGAACGGTGCCGGGTTGTCGCGCGCGCCGAGTTCGTCCCCAGCAGATGCCCCTTCCGCGGGCGCTTCGGCGACGTCGTCGCCTTCCTCGACAACGGCCGGTGCGTCCACACCGGTCGCCTCGTCGACGGCGGCGACGAACGCTGCCGCGTACACGAATCCCATGACGATCGAAAGGATCAGGGCCAAGCCCGACAGGGATGTTCCGATGATGGCCAGCAGCTTCGACTTGTTCTTCAGGAACAAGCCGATCACACTGAGCACGAGGCCGACGAACCCGAGAAACCCGCCGAATGCACCGATGATCGGAATGAACGCGAGCAGCAGGCCGACACCACCGAGGGCGATCGCGGCGATTCCGAGGCCGTTCGTCTTCGACGCTGCCGGTGCCGGTGCCGGCGGCTCGTACTGCGGTGCTGCACCGTGCTGCTGCACTACGACGGCCGAAGTGCCGTACGGCTGCCCGCTCGGCGGAGCACCGTACGGTGAGACTGGTTGTGAAGTTGGTTCCGGCTGCTGCCCCGGAAGTGGCGGTGTTGTGGACATCCGTTCACCCTGACAGATGCAGCGAGACGCTCTGAACCACGACGCTCCCCCAGTATTGGGGGGCCGGCGGCGCGGGGCCGTGCCGCCCGTCGCAAGCGTGTCTGCGGTGCGGCTTATGCTCACGTCGTGGCCACCTTCGACGACCTGCGGCGTACCGCTCTCACGCTGCCCGGCAGCGAAGAGCGTGCGACCACGGGCGGTGCCGCGTGGTTCGTTCGCGGCAAGCTGTACGCGTGGGAGTGCCATCCGTGGCCGAGCATCCCTGCCGACATGCGCGAGATCATCGCGGCCGAACTCGTCGTCGGGGTGAAGGTCGCCGACACGTTCGACGCGCTCGCTCTGGTCGAGATGGCGCCAGCCGTCTTTCTCCGCACCACGACGACCTGGGGCGAGCCGAAGGTCGCATTCCGCCTTGCCGGCATCGACGAGGAGCATCTCGCCGAGCTCGTGACGGAGGCGTGGCGCGTTCAGGCTCCGAAATACCTGCGGCGTGAGTTCGACGACGTCGGCGTGTAGCGCATCGTTCGCTCAGTGCACGAACGAGCTCAACCAGATGACCGCAAGCCCGAGAACCATCGTGATCACCGAGCTCAGCAACCGCGCGTACCAGGGGCCGCGGTTGCGCTCTGAATTGATCCAGCCGATGACCGCGAGACTGACGATGCCGATCCACAGTGCGATGTAGTACGCGACATACTGGTCGACCCATCCCAGCGTTGCGAGCGCGAGCACCAGCACGGGCAGCAGCATCGCCAGCAGCATCCCGACGGAATGCAGTGCGGAGCGCGTGATTGCACTGCCGATCGGAATCGCACGGCCATGCGCCGTGCGCCGGCTCGCGACGACGACGGCGTAGACATGCGTCAACCAGAACACGCCGACCGTGCCGACGATGAAGAGCAGCACCTCGAGGTCGGTGTCGAACTTCCACCCCACGGCGACGAGAGCCGTGACGAGCACGAACCCGTACACGGCGTGCTCGGTGTTGTAGGCACCGAGCACGAACCTCACGGGGCGTGCTGCGGTCTGTGCGCCGGCATGACGGGCTTTCGGAGCCTCTTCGCCCATGCACACAGATTCCCACGCTGCGGGCATTCTGGCGAGTACGCGGTCGTTCTGGCGGGCTCCTGGTCAGCCCCCAGCGAGGCAGATGTCGCGGAAGAGCTCGGCGTGCAGCCGGTTCCACGCTTCGGTGACCGGCTCGGGCCACGATGAGAACTTCGCGACGACGGTGTGGCTCGCGGGGTCGACCCAGATGAACTGACCGTGGATGCCGACCGCGTAGTAGTCGCCGCGGTCGCTGCCGGTGATCCACCATTGGTTCGCGTACGATCCACCGGCGTGCACGCGCTGGAAGGCCGTACCGGTCGCGGCCGCGGGGTCTCCGCCGGCGCGAGTGCGGCGAATCCACTCGGCTGAGACGATCCGGTCGCCGGCGATGACGCCCTCGCCGAGCATGAGCTCGCCGACGCGGGCGAGGTCTCGCACGGTGCACGAGATGCCGCCGTTGGCGAAGCCGAACCCGCCCGGGTCGACCGTGATGCTCGCGTCGTGCTCGCAGCCGAGCCGCGACCACAACCGCTGCGACACCGCGTCGGCGTAGCGAAGACCGGTGACGTTCTCGACGATCCACGCGAGCACGTCGGTGCCCGCCGAGCAGTACTTGAACCGTTCGCCGTGCCGCGCGCCGCCGCGCAGCGTAGCGAGGAAGGCGTAGGTGTCGGCCGGGTCTCCGGCGAGCCGGGGCCGCCATCCGGCCACCCGATCCTGGGACTGCACGTGCGAGGAGGGGTTGCGGTAGTCCTCGTCGTAGTCGACATCGACGGTCATGTCGAGCACGTGCTGCACGGTCGCGTCGCCGTAGGCGCTGCCCGCGAGGGCGGGAACGTAGTGGTCGACGCGCTGCGACGGATCGATGAGGCCGTCGTCGACAAGGGTTCCCACGGTCAGCCCGCAGATCGACTTCGAGACGCTCATCAACAGGTGGGGCGTGTGCGGCGTGAAGCCGTCTCGATAGTGATCGGCGATGACCCTGCCCCCGCGAACGACGACGAGCGCGTCGGTGTAGCTCTCGTCGAGGCGGTGCTCGAGATCGGGAAGCGAGCCGAGCAACGCGTTCAGGCCATGACCGGCGTGCGCTGTCTGCACCGATGAGCGGTGAGAGATCGGCGCGGTCGGCACGATCTCGGCCACGTGTGCGAACGCCCACCGATTGTAGGGAGCGTCCTGCCACGTCTCGAGACTCGGTTCACCGGGTTCGGCATCCGGAAATCGCGGCGTGTGGGCGGTGCGGGCGGAACCCGTCGGCAGCAGGGAGGTCACGACAGGATCCTGTTCTCGCTGGAGGCGGTCGATTCGGTGCGGAGCTCGTGGAGTGGCACGGCACCAGGGGTTTCGGGCATGGCGGCGAGGAGTCGCTGCGTGTACTCGTGCGCAGGATGCACGAGCACGTCTGAGGCGGGCCCGACCTCGACGAGCGCTCCGTTGCGCATCACCCCGGCGGTATCGCTCATATACCGCACGACATCGAGGTCGTGCGAGATGAGCAGGTAGCTGAGCGAGTGCTCTCGACGCAGTTCCTGCAACAGGTTGAGCACCTGCGCCTGCACTGAGACGTCGAGCGCGCTCGTCGGCTCGTCGAGCACGAGCAGCCTCGGCCGAGTGGCGAGGGCACGCGCGATGCCGACGCGCTGGCACTGGCCGCCCGAGAGTTGGTGCGGCAACCGTTCTCCGTGCGCGGCGGTGAGACCGACCTCGTCGAGCAGTTCGCGGGTGCGCTGGGCGAGGGCCCGGCCACGCAGTTCGGTATGGGTGCGCAGCGGCTCGGCGATCGATTGCTCGATCGTGAGCCGCGGGTTGAGGGCGGCGCCGGGATTCTGGAAGACCATTCCGGTGCGGGCGCGGAGTGACCGCAGCGCACGGCCCCGCAGCGGACCGAGCGCTGTGCCGTCGATGCGGGACTCCCCCGACGTGGGTTCGACGAGCCTCAGCGCACAGCGGGCCACCGTGCTCTTGCCCGACCCCGACTCGCCGACGAGGCCGAATGTGGTGCCGGCCTCGACATCGAACGAGACACCGTCGACGGCGCGAACCTGGCTCCCGTGAGCCTTGTAGACCATCACCATCTTCTCGACGGTCAGCATCGCGCTCATCGTGCACCTGCTCGGATGCAGGCCGCCTCGTGGAGCGGGGCGATGGGTTCGAGCCCCGGGTCGATCTCGGCGCAGCGGTCGATCGCGAGGGGGCAGCGATCCCGAAAGGAGCAGCCGGCGAGTCCGAGCAGATTTCCCGGCACCGTGCCGGGAATCGCCTCGAGCGGCTGGCCGGGAACGTGCCTGGCCGGGAGCGCGCCGAGCAGTCCCCTGGTGTACGGATGGGCCGGCGCCTTCAGCACCGCGTCGGTGGGTCCGCTCTCGACGACCCGACCGGCGTAGAGCACGGCGACGCGGTCGCACACCTCGCGCACGACACCGAGGTTGTGGGTGATGAGCAGCACGCCGAACCCGAAGCGGTCACGCAGCGACAGGATGAGGTCGAGGATCTGCTTGGCGATGGTCACGTCGAGCGCGGTCGTGGGTTCGTCGAGGATGAGCAGACGAGGTTCGCAGAGCAGCGCCATCGCGATCATCGCGCGCTGCAACATGCCGCCCGAGAGTTCGTGCGGGTAGCTGCGGAAGATGCGCTCGGGGTCGGGCAGTCCGACCTGCCCGAGGTATTCGAGGATGTGAGCCGTCGACGCAGCACGGCCGAGCCGGCGGTGCCGTGCGACCACGTCGCGCATCTGCTCGCCGAGTGTGAAGACGGGATTGAACGCAGTACCGGGGTTCTGGAACACGATGGAGATCACGTCGCCTCGTGCGGACCCGCTGCCGTCGTACGGCTGCTCGATTCCGTCGAGCAGGACACGCCCGCTCGGCACGGCGCCGTTCGGCAGCAGGCCCAGCACCGCGAGCCCGGTGAGGCTCTTACCGCACCCGGTCTCACCGACGATGCCGACGACCTCCCGTGATGCGATCGAGAGAGTGATGCCCCGCACCGGCCGGTTGGTGAGCGCCCCGCGCTCCTCGAACGCGATCTCGAGGTCGTCGATGTGGAGAAGTTGGGTCATCGTTTCACCTGCCGAGGGTCGAAGAAGTCGCGGAGCGAGTCGCCGAGCAGATTGAAGCCGAGCACGGTGACGAAGATGGCGAGACCGGGGAACGTCGAGATCCACCACGCGGTGAAGATCTGGCCGCGGCCCTCGGCGACCATGAGCCCCCAATCGGGTGCCGGCGGCTGTGCGCCGAGGCCGATGAAGGCGAGTGAGCCGGCGGCCAGCACGACGGCGCCGACATCGACGGTGGCCTGTACGAGCACGGGCGTCATGCAGTTTCGCAGGATGTGGCGGGGCAGGATCCGCCACGCGGGCACCCCTGCCGAACGTGCGGCTTCGACGAACGGGCGATCGCGCAGTGACCTCGCTTCGGCGCGCACCAGCCTGGCGTACCAGGGCCACCAGCAGATGGCGAGCGCGAGGCCGGCGTTGGTGAGGCTCGGCCCGAGAATGGCGACGGTGACCATCGCGAGCAGCAGTGGCGGGAAGGCCTGGAAGATCTCGGTGACCCGCATCAGCACGTCGTCGAGCCATCCGCCTCGGTAGCCGGCGATGGCTCCGAGCGGAATACCGATCAGGGCTGCGATCGCCACCACCAGGAGCGAGATGGTGAGCGCCGGGGCCGAACCGATGATGACGCGGCTCAGGATGTCGCGGCCGAGTTGGTCGGTGCCGAACCAGTGCAGCGTGCTCGGCGCGAGGTTGCGGTCGACCACGCTGGTCTCGCCGTAGCCCTGGGCCGGGAACGGCGCGATCCACGGGCCGAAGACGGCGAGCACGACGACGAGCACGATGAGGGCGAGACCGAGCGCGGCGAGGCGGTCGGTGCGCAGCACCCGGGCGATGCGGCCGATGGTGCTGCCGCCCATGGGGACGAACGCGGGCAGTGCGGTGGTCGCGGTCATGAGAGCCTCACCCTCGGGTCGAGCCGGGCCTGGATCAGGTCGACGACCAGATTCGCGATCAGGTAGCCCGCTGCGCCGAGCAGGGTGATCGCCATGATGGCGGGATAGTCGACCGCCAGCATCGCGTTGACCGCGAACTGCCCGATGCCGGGCCAGTTGAAGACGACCTCGACGAAGAAGGTGCCGGTCAAGGTGTAAGCAGCGGCCAGGCCGATGATCGTCATCGTGGGCGGCAGCGCGTTCTTGAGCGCGAGCTTCCAGCGGATGATTCCGCTGCGCAGACCGAAGGCGCTCGCGGTGAAGACGTAGTCCTGGCCGAGCACCTCGAGCATCGATGCGCGAGTCATCCGCGCGATGAGCCCGAGCGGATAGGCCGCGAGCGTGAGAGCGGGAAGTATGAGGTGCGCGAGCCCGTCGCCGTACGCGACCCAGTTGCCGGTGATCACACTGTCGAAGAGCGGGAACCCCGTGACGTGGGCGATCGGCGAGACGTACTCGACCTCGGTGCTGAACTGACCGGTCGCGGGCAGCCAGCCGAGCCGGCCGACGAAGAGCACCTGCAGCAGCAGGCCGAGCCAGAATGCGGGCATCGAGACCCCGCCGATGGCAAGGAACCGGATGGCGCCGTCGAGCGCCTTGCCCGGTCGCTTCGCGGCGACGACGCCGAGCACGATGCCGAAGACCACCGCGATGAGCAGTGCCGCGAACAACAACTCGAGCGTGGCCGGCAGGCGGGTGGCGAGTTCGTCGAGCACGGGTTGCTTCGTCGCGAGGGAGTTGCCCCAGTCGCCGGTGACCAGCCCGCCGAGATAGGTGAAGTACTGCACGAAGAGGGGCTGGTCGAAGCCCAGCTTCTCACTGATGCGGGCGAGCTCCTCGGGTGGGGCTTTGGGGCCGGCGTACACGACCGCCGGGTCACCCGGGATGACTCGCGAGAGCACGAACACGACGAGCGTGAGCACGAAGAGCACGAGCACCGCGGTTCCGAGCCGGCTTGCGAGGAAGCGCAACATTGAACACTCCTGGATCGGATGGGAAGAGCAGTCGGCCGGGCCTGGCGTGGTCCGGCCGACCGCTCCGTGCGAACTCAGTTCGCGGGGCGGATCGGGGCGAAGAAGGTGGTGAACGGGTAGTTCTCATTGAAGTCGGCCACCTCGAGGCCCGTCGGCACGATGCTCACGGCCTGTGCGTCGTAGAGGAAGATTCCCGGCGCCTGATCCACGAGCAGGTTCATCGCCTCCTCGTACTTCGCCTGCGCTGCATCTCGGTCGCTGCCCGTCAGGGTGCCCGCCTCATCGACGAGGGCATCGTATTCGGCGTTGCTCCAGTAACTGAGATTGAAGAAGGGCGCCTCACTCGAGTGGAAGAGCGAGTACAGGTTGTCGGAACCTGCGTCACTGTAGGTCGGCCAGTAGTACACGACGAAGATGTCCTGTGCGGTCGCCGGATCGGCTTTCGCGTTCTCCCATTGCTGGTTGAAGAGCTCGGCACGCACCTCGACGGTGACGCCGATCTTCGCGAAGGCGTCCTTGATGAGCGGCACGAAGCGAGCCTCGGCGGAGTTCTCGGATGCGTAGGTGAGGTTCAGCGTGAAGCCGTCGGCATGCCCGGCTTCGGCGAGCAGTGTCTTCGCCGTGTCGAGGTCCTGGCTGTACTGCGGCACGTCCTCCGAGTACGGGAAGATCCCCTTGGGAACCGGCCCGTGTGCTTGCGTGCCGTAGCCGGCACCGCCGACTTCGATGATGTCTTCATACGGCACCGCGTAGCTGAGCGCCTGTCGCACCTTCGGGTCGTCGAGCGGCGGGCGAGTGGTGTTGAAGAATGCCACGAAGTTGAAGGGCGAGTTCGCCGTTCGCACCTCGGAGCCGAGGTCTGATGCCACGGTGTCGATGTTCTCGAGCGGCAGGCTGGTCGCGAGGTCGACCTCGCCCGCGGTCAGCATCTGCTGCGCGGTCACCGCGTCGGGAGTGATGGCGATGTCGATGATGTCGTAGTGCGGCAGCGCCTCTTCGTTCCAGTGATCGTCGTACGCCTCGAGCACGACCTTCTCGCCCGGGCTGTACGACTTCACCGTGTACGGGCCGGTGCCGGCATCGATGCCGACCTCGAAGTACTGCTCGTCCCCGGCCGAGGCCTCGAGGGCCTTCGGCGAGACGATCCACGCGCCGTAGGTGGATGCCGCGACGAGATCCATCGGCGCCGAGTACGCCAGGTGCATGACGACGGTGGAGTCGTCGGTCGCCTCGATGGTTTCGAGCGGCGCCCAGATGAAGGATGCTCCGGCGTGATCCTTGGCGGCTTCGATGCTCGCCGCGACGGCCTCGGCATCTACTGGTTCGCCATCGTGGAAGGTGGCGCCCTCGCGGATGTCGAAGGTCCACGTGAGCCCGTCGTCGCTGACCTCCCACGATTCGGCGATGGCGGGGGTGAACTCCTCGGCCGCGCCCTCCGCGTTCTTCCAGAGCAGCGGCTCGTAGACGTTACCGAGGTAGAGAGCCTCAGTAGAGAAGGAGCGAACCGGGTCCCAGGTGGTGACCGCGGCCGACGCCGCGACGCTGAGCACCGACGAATCCGTGTTCGCCGAGGAACCCCCGACGGTGCAGCCGGCGAGGCCGACGACGCCGGCGGCCCCGACGGCCAGGAGAGTGAGGGCGCGACGGGTTCGCGCTCGAGTGACTGCCATGTCTGCCTCCAAGGAATGAGTTCGCCACCGCATTGTGGGGAGTTGGGGCTGCGAAGTTCGGCCAGTCTATGGACATCGGGTGATAACACGCCAATACTTAGTTCTCGCCAAAGTGATGCTCTGGAGGTATCGATGGATCTTCGGCTGCTGCGCTACTTCGTTGCGGTCTGCGAGAGCGGCACGCTGCACGGGGCGGCCGCCGTCGTGCATGTCGCCCAGCCCTCGCTCAGCCGCCAGATCCGGCGCCTGGAGCACGACCTCGGGTTCGAGCTGTTCGAGCGCTCGGCGCGAGGCTTGGCGCTGACCGCCGCGGGGCGTCGATTCCTCCCGGTAGCCGAGGACCTGCTCGCGAGGTCCAGTCAGGCCGCCTCGACTGCGCGATCCATTGCACGCGGGACCGTGCCCGATCTCACCGTGGTCGCGGCCCCGACCACGGTGACCGACGTGATCTCGCCGTACATCGTGCGGGCCGGCGCAACGGGGATCATCGGCAACGCCATCGAGGCCATGCCCGAGCATGTCTATGCCGCGGTCGAGCGCGGCGACGCCGACTTCGCGGTCGGCACACGGATCCCTCCGGCCGAACTGCAGTCGATGGTGCTCGGCCACGCCTACTTGTGGGCGCAGATGCCGACGGGGCATCCGCTCGCCACACGTACGAGCATTCCCATCGCCGAACTCACCCGGCAACCTCTCATCGTCATGAGCCGGGCTCTCGGCGTGCGCCAGATGCTCGATTCCGCGGCCGCACGAGCGGGCCTGTCGTTCACAGCAGCGGTCGAGACCACGTCACCCTCCCTCGCCCAGGCGCTCGCGGCCGCGGGCCGCGGCATCTGCGTGCTCTCGGATGACCCGCGCTACGACCTCGCTGCTGTGCCCATCTCCGCGCCCGGCGGCGACCTCATCATCACCCTGTTCGGCGTGTGGGATCGCATGCACTACGCCAGCGCCCGCATCGCGACGTGCCTCGAAGAGCTCAGCGCCTTCAGTGCCGAACTCTACCCGCAGACGACGACGGCCTGAGAAGCCGGTCAGGCGGGCTGACGGCGCCAGAGGTACGGCGTCGTCGTCGACACTCTGATCATGCCGGATCGCTCGAGGATCGGACGTGAGAACTCGGTCGAGTCGCTGTGGATGAGTGTCTTTCCCAGCGCGAGCGCAGAGCGGGCGCGAGCGGCCGTCAACGCGCGGTAGATGCCTCGGCCACGCCACTCGGGGCGGGTAGCACCGCCCCAGATTCCGGCGAAGCTGGTGCCTCGCACCGGTTCCAGCCGCCCGACGGATACGATCTCGCCGCCGAGTTCGGCGACCCACAGTTCCATGCCGTCGCGGAGCGCGAGCCGGCGAAGGTGGGCATCCGCGGTCTCCCTCAACACCGGTTCACCGAACGTTGCATCCTCGACCGCGCTCATCGCGCGAACGTCGGCCTCTTCCGTGACGCGCCGCAACGTCACCCCCTCAGGCAGCGGAACGTCGACGGCCAGTGCCGTCGCCTCGCCGATCATGATCGATTCCGGTTCATCCGGCATGAAGCCATGTTCCAGCAGCGCCTCGTGCAACCCCGGCGCAGTGTCGTGCGCGCGGGTCTTCCACTCCACCTTGGTGATCTCAGGGTCGGTCTGGAAATACGTCGACCCCTCTGAGACGAGACGCCGAAGAGCGGGCTCTTCGGTCGCACCGAGGTTCTGATAGGTGACGAATCCGCGTCCGTTGGGAAAGGTCACCAGACGTAGCGGGCCATGCCGAGTCACGTTGATCGCACCCGGTGTCTCCGCATCGGTGCGCAACTGTTCGTCGTAGGCGGAGAGGAACCGCGCCTTCCTCTCCGATTCGTCGCGAGTCATCAGTTGTCACGCTACCGCGCACGCGTCAGCGGATGCGACGACCGCATGACCGGGTCAGCTGCGCGGCGTCCACCCCGACGGCAACGGCCCATCGATCGCCGCCCGCTCCAGGTCGGCCGCCGCAGACCAGCCCTGCGCGGCATCCGTCGCATCGAAGCCGCCGCGAGCGACACGGAACCCGACGTCGTCATGGTGCATGCGCGGTGCTCCGCCCCGGCGCACCGACGCCCGCACGCTCCACGCATCGTCGGCGAATCCGCCGCCGCGAAACACGCGGTACGCGTCGTAGCGAGCCGGGTCGAGCAGGTCCCAGCACCACTCCCAGACGTTGCCGAGCGTGTCGAAGAGCCCGTTGAGATTCGGATGCTTCCCGCCGACGTCCTGCGGATGCGTCACGCCGTCGGCGCTCGTCCAGGCGACCTCCTCGAGCGGACCGTAGTGCGGCCGAGTCGACCCGGCCCGGCATGCGAGCTCCCACTCGGCCTCGGTCGGCAGGCGAACCCCGTCGGCATCGACGTGCCAGGTGACGTCTTCACCGTCATACGTGTAGGCCGGTTCGAGCCCTTCCCACTCGGATGCCGCGTTGCAGAAGCGAATCGCCCGCAGCCAGCTCACGTCGGTTGCCGGGCGGCGCGGATGCGTCGCCGTCTCGCCGAGCATCTCGCCGAGTTGCTCCTGCGTCACCGGGTAGACGCCGATCTCGAACGGCTCGAGGTCGACGCTCCATCGCGCCTTGCGGCGGGCGTCGTGCAGGGCGACGGTGCCGCCGTCGATGCTCGCCATCTCGATGTCCGTCACCGACGCAGTCTCGCACGCCGCGGCCACGACCTCTGCATAGGATGGCCGGATGCGTCTCTTGGATCATCTCGGAATCTCCGTTGAAGACCTGCCTCGCTCCATCGCACAGTTCGATCCGGTGATGGTCGCGCTCGGCTGCACGCGACAGGATGCCGATAACAGTGTGTCTTGGTCGAAGGGCGAGGACGAGCTCATCCTCTTCCCCGCACGCGAAACGGGCAGCGGGCCGCACCGGCACGGCAAGGTCGGATGGCAGCATCTCGCCTTCCCCGTCGGCTCTCGCGAAGAGGTCGATCGTCTGCACGCGATCGCCGTCGACGCGGGTTGGACGTCTGTGCGCGACCCGAAGGTGTTCACTCGGTTCAGTGACCGCTACTACGCGTCGTTCGTCGAAGACGACAACGGCATCCGCTTCGAATTCATGTTCAACCCGCCGAAGGACGTTGCCGCAGACTGAGCTGTCGACGTCGCACACCTGCCGGCCGACCTACCAGACGGTGCCGCCTCCGACCGAGATGCCGCCCCACGTGAGCGCGATGAAGATCGCGGCGAACACGACGGGCGCGATGCCCTTGCCGCTGCGTGCGAGCCCCTTGAGGAGGGCGATCACAGCGAGGATCGCTGCGACGATCGAGAGGCCACCGCCGACGATCAGCCCGATGAACAGCGGGATGGGCATGAGCACGAGGCCGGCCAGCGCGAACCAGAACGCGGCCCAGGCAGTTGGATTTCGGCGATCAACGGAGGAGGACATGCTTCAGTATCTCGTGTCCGCACCTCACCGTCGGTGAGACCCGCACTGCTCGGCCACCTGCAAGCCGAGAGATCCCGCTCGTTCAGCGAAGGCTGAGTGCGCGATCCCAACGCTCGAAGCGGCGCTGCGCGACGATCGTGCTGAGCTCCTCACGCAATTCAGGGTGCTCGATGTAGAAACGCACCGCGCAGTACAGGAGCACCGCGTCCTGCTCGAAAACACCAGCGGTGAACGGAAGCATCACAAACCCGGAAACAGGTCGTCGCTGAGGATCCACTAGCTCAAGCTCCGTGTCCGCCGGGAACGGGAGGAGTGGTCGCGCCACCCGACGACCCTCGTAAACGACGACGGCAGAACACGACATGGGGTCAGTTCCACGGCCGCGCGTTGTCGATTGCGGTGATCCATTCATTGAGCTCGATGATGAGCTCGTCGAGTGTCGATGAGACACCGGCTTGCTCTGCTGGTGTCTCGAAGGTGTTCGCCCAGAGCGGGTTCGTGACGATCGTCGGCGGCCACGAGCGCGGATGTCTCCCGATCTGAGTCGCTTCCACTGCGCGGGCCTGGAAGACGTCGATCGCAGCCTTCCGTACCACGTCGAGCGATCCTGGCGTCGGATAGTAAGCATGCTTGATCGATAGGAGGTCGACGAGATCCCGAACCCGGTCGTTGACGAACGTGGGCGGCTCGTGGGGGTCTGTGCATGCGTGAAGCTTCTGTGCGACCTGATATGCCATAGCGATCCCGACGAGCGCGTCAGGAGTCTGGATGCCGAAGAAGTCTGTGGAGGGCGCGGCGATCCGGTCCGAGTGCTCGCGAATCTGCCCGTCGTCGAAGGCTACCTCAACTTGAACGCGTCGCCATGTGATCCCGCGAAGGGCGAGCAGGACGTCGAAGCGACGCGGCTTTACGATCCGAGGAGCGTTGATCGTCTGGATCGGCGTGCGAGAAAGGGTGACGGGACCCCATGGCTGCGCCAGCACCTCGTCCAGCGCGAGAACGAACTCGTCGACGGAGCCACGGAAGAGGGTGTCGACGTCGCGCGTCGCGCGTGCCGATGCTCCGAGTCGTCGTTCGAGGTAGACACCGCCCTTGAGGAGGAAGAGCGGCTGCTGATCTTGACCCAATGCTCGCTGGAGTGCGGCGACGACGATCGTCGACGCCAGAATCCATCCCGTGCGGGCAGCGCTCGTGCCGAGCGCAACGGATGCTTGACGCACCCACTGTTCCAGTACGCGGGCGCTTGCCGGCGCGCGGTCCTTCTCGGGGAGGGCGGCGAAGGGGTCGTCAGACATACTTCGTTTCGATCTGTGTTGTCAGGCCTGTCGCCTCAGCGATGGTGATCCGACCCCGTTCGCGGGCAGTGTCGATGGCCGCTCGAAGCAGATGCACCGGGACGCCGGTGTCGACTCCCTGCTGGATAGCGGTCTTCTCCGTGACCGTGCGGATGCCTTGCCACCAGGAGAGGTCTGCTTCGGCGAGGTGGGCGTGGTGAAGGACGTAAGCGTCTCCGCCACGCTTGCTGACCCGATGACCTTTGGGGACGGTGACGTGGATTCGGTCTGGGTTGATGTCACAGAGTTCGTGCACCGCCAGCGCGGTGTCGTGGCTGAGCACAGCGTCCGGAGTGTTGGCCCACAGAACGGCCAGCATGTACTCATCGCGCTCGGTGGCGGGGAGTTCCGGGAATCGATAGATGCCGTGGCCCACACGCTCGAGCTTGTCCCGACGAGCGAGCCGAGCCAGTTCCCCGGGTGCGGCTCCCATGTTTCGAGCGTCCCGTTCCGTGACAAACCCGTACTGGTCGAGGGCGACATCCCAGAGATCTTTGCGAAGCACGACTCCCCCAATCAAGTGGCGCAAATAGTGTGCCATAAATGGCGTACTTTTCGCATACGCTGGAGCGATCCTGATATCGACGTCGCGTCGACTCCTTCGCCCGCGCCCCTACAACCTCACCAACGCTTGACAGTGGGAATCTCCACGGCAAGGTGCTCGAGCAGCTCGTACAGATCCACTCGGATCAGCCGCCCAACCCTATAACCGCGTACCGTCCCATCCGCGATTCGGCGCCACAGCGTCCTGACCGATATGCCGAACTGTTCAGCCCCCTCGACAAGCGACACCAGCTTCGGCATCGACGACTCACGACTGGATGCCGCGTGCCACTCCGAACGACCGCTCGAGTTCACGCCTGTCCCTCCCTGTCCATCAATCATCTCTGAACAGAGAAACCTGAATCAGAAAATATTAGCCATTTTGCCTACTGATCAGGTTCTTTATGACAAGAAAATCTCAGAAGTCCCAGTCTTCATCCTCAGTCACAACGGCCTTGCCGATCACGTACGAAGACCCAGACCCCGAGAAGAAGTCGTGGTTCTCGTCGGCATTGGGTGAGAGCGCCGACAGGATCGCCGGGTTCACGTCGGTGACGGTCTTCGGGAACATCGGCTCGTAGCCAAGGTTCATGAGGGCCTTGTTGGCGTTGTAGTGCAGGAACTTCTTGACGTCTTCGGTCAGGCCGACGCCGTCGTAGAGGTCTTGCGTGTACTGCACCTCGTTGTCGTAGAGCTCGTAGAGCAGCGAGAACGTGTAGTCCTTCAGGTCGTCGCGCTCGGCCTGCGAGAGACCTTCGAGACCCTTCTGGAACTTGTAGCCGATGTAGTACCCGTGCACGGCCTCGTCGCGGATGATGAGACGGATCATGTCGGCAGTGTTGGTGAGCTTCGCCCGCGACGACCAGTACATCGGCAGGTAGAAGCCCGAGTAGAACAGGAAGCTCTCGAGCAGCGTCGAGGCGACCTTGCGCTTCAGCGGGGAGTCGCCCTGGTAGTACTCCATGACGATCGCGGCCTTCTTCTGAAGGTTCTCGTTGTCGACCGACCAGCGGAAGGCGTCGTCGATGTCCTTCGTCGAGCACAGCGTCGAGAAGATCGACGAGTAGCTCTTCGCGTGCACCGACTCCATGAAGGCGATGTTCGTGTAGACGGCCTCTTCGTGCGGGGTGATCGCATCGGGGATGAGCGAGACCGCGCCGACCGTGCCCTGGATCGTGTCGAGCAGCGTGAGCCCGGTGAACACGCGCATCGTGAGCTGCTGCTCGTCGGGCGTCAACGTGTTCCACGACTGGATGTCGTTCGACAGCGGCACCTTCTCGGGCAGCCAGAAGTTGTTGACCAGACGGTTCCAGACCTCGAGGTCTTTCTCGTCCTGGATCTTGTTCCAGTTGATCGCGTTGACGTGGCTGACGAGCTTCAGCTTGCCGCCCGTGTGCGCGGGGTCGTTCTGAGCCGAGTTCACAGGATCGGTAAGGGTCATGAGCTGTCTCTTTCGTTGTTGCGATCGTCGATGCAATGGCGGCACGTCCCGTTGAAGACGCCCTTGTTCGTGTGGTGACGTGTGTGAGCGTTCCGCACGCTCGACGGCATGGGGCGCCCCTTGCGCACCGCCGACATCTTGGCGCGAGTTTCCTCGCTGGCTGTCTTTCCGAAGTTCGGGTTGAGTTCGCCTCGTCGCATCTGCGAGAGTCGCTCGCGAGATTCTGCTGACATCGAGTGGCCGAAGCTGGGGTGCTCAGGGCCGAATCTGCCGAAGTTGGGGTTTTCGGGGCCGCTGTTCGTCCCCTTCCGCATCGCAGACCACTTGGCCTTCTGCTCGTCGGAGTGCGAACGTCCCCACACCGGCGAATCCGGACCAAACCGGTGGACACCAGTCGGGCGCCCGCGAGCACGATCACCTGCGGCCTTCCGCTGCTCTGGCGTCCAGACCACACCCAACGGCCCCAAGCCTCCATCGGTGAGGTTCAGCAGACGGTCACCCGTAGCTCGATACAGACTGATCCAACTGATCTCAGCTTGGCCGAGATCTTCGCGAGTGGTCGCCACGCGCTCGAGCACGACTACCTCGTATGCGTCATCCGGGGTCTTTCGTAGCCAGTCGTAGAACGGAGTCTTGCGTCCGTCTCGAGCGACCTTACGGTGTTCACTCAAACGACGTTTCACCGTCTTGGTTGTCTGGCCGACGTAACGGTATTCGCCGGTTGCTCGCACGCGAAATCCGTACACGACGCCCACGATTGGAGCACCTTGCCCCAACTCGGACGACCACTCGACTGTCTCGATCATGAACTCAGAGCGCGCAGCTGACGCAAAGTTCCAGCTCAGTCCCCTCGAGGGCCATCTGACGCAGGCGGATGTAGTAGATCGTCTTGATCCCCTTCTTCCATGCGTAGATCTGCGCCTTGTTGATGTCACGGGTCGTCGCCGTGTCCTTGAAGAACAGGGTGAGCGAGAGGCCCTGGTCGACGTGCTGCGTCGCCGCGGCGTAGGTGTCGATGACCTTCTCGTAACCGATCTCGTAGGCGTCCTGGTAGTACTCGAGGTTGTCGTTCGTCATGAACGCAGCCGGGTAGTACACGCGACCGAGCTTGCCTTCCTTGCGAATCTCGATCTTCGACGCGATCGGGTGGATCGAGGCCGTCGAGTTGTTGATGTACGAGATCGAACCGGTCGGCGGCACGGCCTGCAGGTTCTGGTTGTAGATGCCGTGCTCCTGGATCGACGCCTTCAGCGCCTTCCAGTCCTCCTGCGTCGGGATGTGCACGCCGGCGTCGGCGAAGAGCTGCGTGACCTTCGCGGTCTCGGGCACCCACGCGGCATCCGTGTACTTGTCGAAGAACTCACCCGAGGCGTACTTCGAGTCCTCGAAGCCGACGAAGGTCTCGCCGCGCTCCTTCGCGATGGCGTTCGACGCGCGCAGCGCGTGGAACAGCACCGTGTAGAAGTAGATGTTCGTGAAGTCGATGCCCTCTTCGCTGCCGTAGAAGACGCGCTCGCGGGCGAGGTAGCCGTGCAGGTTCATCTGGCCGAGGCCGATGGCGTGCGACTTGTCGTTGCCGTCTTCGATCGAACGCACCGAGGTGATGTGGCTCATGTTCGACACGGCGGTGAGGCCGCGGATGGCGGTGTCGACCGTCTTGCCGAAGTCGGGCGAGTCCATCGTGAGCGCGATGTTCAGCGAGCCGAGGTTGCACGAGATGTCTTTGCCGATCTCGTTGTAGCTCAGGTCTTCGTTGTACGTCGTCGGCGTGTTGACCTGCAGGATCTCGGAGCACAGGTTCGACATGTTGATGCGGCCCTTGATGGGGTTCGCCGTGTTCACCGTGTCTTCGAACACGATGTAGGGGTATCCGCTCTCGAACTGGATCTCGGCGAGCGTCTGGAAGAACTCGCGCGCGTTGATCTTCGTCTTCTTGATGCGCGGGTCGTCGACCATTTCGCGGTACTTCTCGGTGATCGAGATGTCGCCGAACGGCGTGCCGTAGACCTTCTCGACGTCATACGGCGAGAAGAGGTACATGTCTTCGCCCTTCTTGGCGAGCTCGAACGTGATGTCGGGCACGACGACACCGAGCGACAGCGTCTTGATGCGGATCTTCTCGTCGGCGTTCTCGCGCTTCGTGTCGAGGAACCGCATGATGTCGGGGTGGTGCGCGTTCAGGTACACCGCGCCGGCGCCCTGGCGGGCACCGAGCTGGTTGGCGTAGCTGAAGGAGTCTTCGAGGAGCTTCATCACGGGGATGATGCCGCTCGACTGGTTCTCGATCTGCTTGATCGGGGCGCCCGCCTCGCGGATGTTCGAGAGCGAGAGGGCGACGCCGCCGCCCCGCTTGGAGAGCTGCAGGGCGGAGTTGATGCCACGCGAGATCGACTCCATGTTGTCTTCGATGCGCAGCAGGAAGCAGGAGACGAGCTCCCCTCGCTGCGCCTTGCCGGTGTTCAGGAAGGTCGGGGTGGCGGGCTGGAACCGGCCGCCGATGATCTCTTCGACGAGGTTGACGGCGAGCTTCTCATCGCCCTGCGCGAGACCGAGCGCGGTCATGACGACGCGGTCTTCGAAGCGCTCGAGGTAGCGCTTGCCGTCGAACGTCTTCAGCGTGTAGCTCGTGTAGTACTTGAACGCGCCGAGGAAGGTCTCGAAGCGGAACTTCTTCGAGTACGCGAGGTCGTTGAGCTTCGTGATGAACTCGAACGAGTACTGGTCGAGCACCGCCTGCTCGTAGTACTCCTTCTCGACGAGGTAGTCGAGGCGTTCCTTCAGGGAGTGGAAGAAGACGGTGTTCTGGTTGACGTGCTGCAGGAAGTACTCGCGCGCCGCCTCGCGGTCCTTGTCGAACTGGATCTCACCGTTCTCGCCGTAGAGGTTCAGCATGGCGTTGAGCGAGTGGTAGTCCATGCCGCTCGACACGCGAGGCGCGTCGATCACTGCGACACCGTCTGTAACTGCTGAGTTGACCAAAATGCGTCCAATCCATCGTCGACGGCGCGAACGTCGTCAGGTGTTCCGAATACTTCGAAGCGGTAGAGGTGCGGCACCCCGGTCTTCTCGGCGATGATGTCGCCGGCCAGACCGAAGGCCGTACCGAAGTTGGTGTTGCCCGCGCTGATCACACCGCGGATCTTCGAGCGGTTGTCGGGGTCGTTCAGGAAGCGGATGACCTGCTTCGGCACGGCGCCCTTGCCGTCGCCGCCGCCATAGGTCGGCACGACGAGCACGTAGGGTTCATCGGCGTGCAGTGCTGCTTCACGCGCATGCAGCGGGATGCGGGCCGCAGAGCGACCGAGCTTCTCGATGAAGCGCTTGGTGTTGCCCGAGACGCTCGAGAAGTAGACCAGGTTCGTCATGGTGCGTCCTTCACGACTGCATTCCGCCGGCTCGCTCCCCCGAGCTCACCGGCTGCTGCTATGCCAAGGGGATCAGCTCAGGCGGGAGGCGAGTTCGTCGATCTTGTCGGGGCGGAATCCCGACCAGTGGCCTTCGTCGGTGATGACGACCGGAGCCTGCAGGTACCCCAGTTCCTTCACCTGCGCGAGTGCGCCTTCATCGACAGAGAGGTCGAGTACGTCGTACTCGATGCCCTTGCTGTCGAGCGCGCGATACGTCGCGTTGCACTGCACGCAAGAAGGCTTGGTGTAGACCGTGACCGTCATTGTTTTCCCCTCGTTCTCAGGCTCTGGAGGAGCCCATCCCCCGGTGTTTCTTCGGTTCTTCAATACTACATCTTGTGTTCGTAGAACTCGACTGCCACAACATGCTGTAGTTACATTCGTGTAGTTATCCACCGGGTTATCCACGGGTTGTGAACAGCGGATGCTGCAACGACCAGCGGATTCTCGCGGCTCGGCCCGGGGTTATCCACACCCCTCGAGTTCGAGAACTCTTCGCCTGTGGACGGATGCCGGGCGTGTCGCGAATCGTTGTGACCATCACACTGCCACCAGCCACCGACATCGCCGTGCGCGGGCGCGCACGGCAGTGGCCGGTGAGGATACGCTCCCTCACCGGCCACATCCGGAACTCCCGCTCCGGCAGTCGTCTGCCCTCAGACGACGCCTACCGCATCACGACGCGCACACGAGCGTCGCGTCGCCCCAATCGGCGTGATCGTCGCCCGCGTCGTCGGCGTTGCGATCGACGACGAGTTCGAGCAGTTCGACGCCGGAGACATCGACGTCGAGAGCGACGCCCGGGTCGTTCCAGCCGATCACGTCGGTGCGAGTCAGCTCGACGCCATCGCCCTTCACGATGAAGATCACGTCGCCGTTCTGCTTCGCGTCGTGCGAGTCGTCGAGGCCGACGGTCGCGGTGAATGCCGAGCACGCGCCGCCGGCGAGCACCGTCACGCTCGAGTCGGCATGCGTGCCGAGACCCTTGTCGAACACCGTGCCGCCGACGGTGAGCGGGAACCCGTCGCCGGCCGCATTCTCGCCGTTGGAGAGGTCGCGCTCGACCGGACCCCACCCGTTCGTCGACGAGACGAAGGGCAGGTCGCTCACGAACACGGTGCCGGCGGGCGCCACCGGGCCGGTGGGCTCGGTGGGCTCGTCGGAGCACGCGAACTTCGCGTCGGCCCAGTCGGCGTGGTCGTTGCCGTTGCCGTCGGGCGTGGTGCCCACCACGAGGTCGACGTACAGCGCGCCGGAGATGTCGGCATTGATCGGCACGGTGGCCGACGTCGCGCCGAGCACCGGCGTGGTGACGATGGTGCGGCCGTCGGCGATCACGCTGAACTGCACCGAGCCGCGCGTGGCCTGCGCGTCATCCACGCCGACCTGCGCCGTGAACGCGGTGCAGAAGCCGCCGGTGTAGTAGCGCACGGTGCTCGGCGCGTGCGTGCCGAGGCCCTTCTCGTAGGCAACGCCGTCGAGCGTGATCGGCGTGCCGTCACCCTCGCCCTGCTCGCCGTTCGACTGGTCGCGCTCGACGGGCCCCCAGCCGTTCGTCGCGCTCACCCACGGATGGTCGCTCGCGAACACGTCGGCCTGCGGGGCCGTGGGCAGGGTGCGCACATCGACCTCGGTCGAAATGCTGCGCTCGCCGACCGGTTCGGTCGTCGTGGTGTAGCTCGCGTTCGCTGTGAAGGCGAACTCGCCGTCGGCACTCGCCGGGGCGACCACGTTCCAGTGCGTCACGAGCGACGCGCCCGGTGCGAGTCCGGCCGCGGTCGCGGCATCCGTCGCCTCGGCAGTCCAGCCCTCCGGCACGTCGAGCGTGACCGCGACATCCGCGATGTCGGCCGGCTCGTCTGAGGTGAAGGTCGTGACGAACTCGGCCGGCACACCCTGCTCGATGACGTCGGGCGTGAGGTCGCCGTTCAGCTGGGCGCACGCGGGCACCGCGTCGGATTCGCCGAGGTCTTCGACGAGCAGGTCGTCGAGGATGACGTCGGCTCCATCGGCGGAGCCGATGCGCTGCAGGCCCACGAACGTGTCGCCGCAGAAGCTCGCGTCGACGGTCTGTTCGAACCGGGTGGTCTCGGTGGCCTCGCCGATCGGCTCGGACGAGGTCACCACCGGGTCGGTCGCGCCGTCATAGCCCGCGACCCAGGCGTACTCCCCTGCCTTCGAGCTCTGGTAGTCGAACGAGACCCGGTACTGGTGGCCCGGCTCGAAGGGAATCGTGTACTCCGAGGTGCGGTAGACCATGCCGGGTCCGCCGCCGGGCGCGCTGTTCTCCTCATGTGCCATGAGCGACCAGTCGCCGCCCAGCACCATGTCGATCGGCCGGTCGTTCCAGCCCTTCTGGGTGAACGGTTCGTTGCGCTCCGAGATATGGGTGCGCGGGTCGGTCGAGCCGCCGGCGTCGCCCTTGACGAACGGGCCCCAGCCCTGGTCGACGTCTTCGAAGTCCTCGGCGTAGATCGCGCCCTCGGGCAGGTCGAGACGGCTCGTCTCGACGACGCGCACGTCATCGATGCGAACGGATGCCTCGCCGGCCTCTGCGCCGATCGTGAGCGTCGGCTTCGCGCCGCCCCTCGGCACGTCGATCAGCACGCGCAGCCGCTGCATGCCGGTGCCGTGCATCTCATCGGCCGCGACGAAGTTCTCGGCGCCCGACGAGTCGATCGTCACCGACTGCGAATCGCCCTTCGGCAACTCGACCGAGAGGGTCGTCGGCCGGGTCCTGCCCGGCTCGACCTCGACCCACGCGCTCACCGAGTAGGTGCCCGGCTTCAGTCGGTCGAGCTTCTGGCTGATCGACGACGCCTCGGTACCGAGGGTCGCTGAGCGGCGTCCGAGGTCGTCGCGCCCCGCGGTCGCACCGCCGGTGGGGTTCCAAGCGTCGAGTGTGCCGCCGCTGAATCCGGGGTCGTCGATGCCGGTTCCATCGCCGAACTCCGCCTTCTTCGGCAGGTCGCTGCCCGAAGAGGGGCTCTTGCCGGCCGCGAGCACGTAGGCCTGCGCGGCATCCGCCTCGATCGTCACCTGGCCGTCGACGACCGGAACGTCCGCGACCTTCTCGCGGCCGGTGTCGGTGAGCGCATAGAGCGACAGTGTGCGGTTCTTCGCGAAGTCGTCGGTGAGGCTCCAGGTGGTGGCTCCGCCGTCGGGGTTGTAGTGGTAGAGCTTGTCGACCTTCTTGCCCTCCTTCGACGACCACGGCAACAGGTAGGTGCCGCCCTGCAGCACGCTCGCGCCGTCGACCGTGATGTTGCGCTCGGCCGCGGTCGCGCCGGTGACGCTGACGCCGCCGGTGAGGTCGATCTGTTCCGGCGTCCAGCGCATGATCTCCTCATGCTGCAGGAACTTCGCGGGCAGGTTCGAGACCCACACGTTCTGCAGGAACGCGGTGAAGTCGTTCTGGTTGGTCCATCCCTCGAACTCGACCAGGTGCGGCGCGCCGAGCTTGGGGTCGGGGTTCCAGACATCGGCCTGGGTGTTGTTCACGAACCGCAGGATCTGCGAGTTGATGCCCTTGTTGTCGGAGCCGCCGTAGTTCTCGTCGTTCGCCCAGTGCGACCACGTGTTGTTCTCGCTGAGCTTGTCTGCCCACTCGGAGCCGACCCGGAAGCCGTGGTCGGTGAGCGAGTCCTGGATCTTCTGGGCGAGCCATCCGTACTGGTAGTACACGTCGACGTAGACGAAGTCGAGGTTCTTGTGGGTCGCGTCGGCGAGCTCACCGATGCGCTCGTCGAGCGTGCCCGAGACGATGTCCTCGCGCTGGTCCATGTAGTACGACTGGTCGAGCCAGTTCCAGCCCTTGGAGTCCTCGTTCGCAAGCGCGTCTGAGAACGACTTCGCCTCGGGGTAGATCTCGGTGGCGTTCACATGCACACCGAACGAGGCGTTCCACTTCTCACCCTGTTTCGCGAGGGTGTTGAGATCGTCGAGGCCGCCCGCGCGCTCGTTGAAGTTGTCGCCGAAATCGGTGTTCGCCGAGTCGTGGCCCTCGCTCGTGTACCCCTTCAGCATCGCGACCTGGCCGAGACCGTCGGTTGCGAGCGAGACGCGCTTCACGTCGTCGAGGGTGCGCAGGAACGGATGCGTCGCCTGCGACGCGAAGTTGAACGGAATGTGGGTGACGACGTTGTCGGGCGTCTGGTCGCCCTTGAACGGGGCGACGCGGATGTCGCGCATCGCGATCGCGCCGTCCTGCCAGTCGACCGTGCCGTCGTCGTTGGCATCGGGCGTGATGGCGACCTTCACCCACGGCAGCTCTTCTGTTGTGGTGGCACGGTCGGCCCGCACGAGCCACTGCCCGCTCGAGACTCCGACCTCGACGCCGCCGGCGCCGTCGCTCACGGCCTGCCGGAAGAAGTTGCCCGCGTCTTTGTTCGCGACTCCGCTCGACGTGTCGTAGAGCGCGTTCGTCGCGAACGCGGCGGCGAGCTGCGAGGTGTTCGCGATGATCGCGTTCGACGCCTGGGGCTCAGCGTCGAGCGGCGTCTCGGGCGTCACGGGGATGAATGCGTCGCCCGAGACGTTGCGATTCACCGAGAGGTTCGCCGCGGCGACGGATGCTCCGGCGTCGGCCGATGACACCGTCACGAGGTTCTGCCCGGGGATCTGCAGTGACGTGACGATTGCGCCGGGGTCGGTGATCTTCGTGACCTCGAAGGTCACGACGTTGTGCTTGGCCCGCAGCCGCGCCTCGATCACGACGCCCTCGAGGTTCGACGGCGTGATCACGTAGGCGGCGGTCGCCCGACCCGCCCGCTTCGAGGTGACGGTCACGGGCTCGTCAGCACCGTTGATGGTGAGGCTCGTGAGCACGTCGGGGTTGCCGCGCAGCGTCGCGTCGGAGTCGCGGTCGGTATAGCCGACGACCTGCGGGAAGTCTGCCGAGACGGCGACCTCGAGGTCTCGCGAGACGAGCATGATCTGCCCGTCGGGCGCGGATGCCGCGGCTCCGGTCTGCTCTGCCGAGGCGGGTGCGGCCGACGCCGGGGCGGCCGACGCGGGGGCCGCCGACGCCGGAGCGGCCGACGCCGGAGCGGCCGACGCGGGCACGGCCGAGATCGGGATCAGTGCACCGGCCGCGAGCACGCCCGCGAGGCCGATCTTGCCGAATCTGTCGATGAATCCTGGTGAAGAAATGCGTGGCTCCCAGTGCTTCGCCGTCATCGACGGCGTCGTCGCCGCCGGGTGTTCCCGACGGTGAATCGCGCACACTGCCATGACGGCGATGTTTGCGATATCAACAACCAGAATGCGTGACACGGCAGCCGGATTGCAAGGATTCACGGAATGTTACGGAGCACCGGACGAGAGAGCCTTCGACTGAAAAGTTTGCGTTATCAGGGGATACGGCGCGTCGCCACGAACGGCGGATCGTCTCCCGACGGCGTAGCCTGATCGAGCCAGACGAAGGGACATCCGATGACCGAGTTCGCGACCTCCGCCGACGGCACGCGCATCGCCTACGACCGGCAGGGCTCCGGTCCGCCCGTGATCCTCATCGACGGGGCGATGCAGTTCCGTGCATTCGACCCGGCGACGACGCAGATGGCGAAGGAGCTCGCCGGCCACGGCTTCTCGGTCGTGCACTACGACCGGCGCGGGCGCGGCGAGAGCCCGGCCGAGTCGCCGATCACCCTCGAGCAGACCCTCGATGACCTCCGCGCGCTCATCTCCGAGGCGACCGAGGGCGCCGACGACGCCGTCGCGCTCTTCGGCGGGTCCTCGGGCGCGGCGATCGCACTCGCGGCCGCGGCATCCGGCATGCCCGTCTCGAAGCTCGTGCTGTGGGAGACGCCGCTCGGCGACGAACTCGGCACCGACGCGGCGGAGTTCCTCGCCGGCCTGCGCGAGCGCATCGCCTCGCGCGACGGCGATGCGACCATCGAGTACTACATGAAGGACATGCCGCCCGAGTGGCTCGCGGGTGCGAAGGCGAGCCCGGGCTGGCCGATCATGACGTCGATGGGGCCGAGTCTCGAGCCCGACGCCGAGGCGCTCGCCTGGACGCAGAGCGCTGCGAGATCGGCGCTCTGGGCCGGGGTCGCGCAACCCACGCTCGTGCTCGTCGGCGAGCAGACCCTCGACCTCATGCTGACCTCGGCCGACTCACTCGTCGCGAACCTGCCGAACGCTGTACGCTCCGCCGTGCCGGCCTCCGATCACGCGTGGGAGCCACGGTCGATGGCCCTCACGATCGCGGGTTTCCTCGTCGGCTGACGGCGTCGCGCATTCGGAGTGCCCGGCACTCCGGCGCTCCGGCACTTCGGCACTTCGGCACTCCGGCACTCCGGCACTCCGGCACTCCGGCACTCCGGCACTCCGGCACTCCGGCACTCCGGCACTCCGGCACTCCGGCACTCCGGCACTCCGGCACTTCGGCACTTCGGCACTTCGGCACTTCGGCACTCCGGCACTCCGGCACTCCGGCACTCCGGCACTCCGGCACTCCGGCACTCCGGCACTCCGGCACTCCGGCACTCCGGCACTCCGGCACCGTGGCCGGAGTGCGAACCTCAGCGCGCGATGCGCAACGTGCGCACCTCGAAGGGGCGCAGTTTCAACTCGCCGCCCAACCGGGCGTCGTCGAGCGGGTCCTCGATGAGGGTTACTTCTCGCACCTCACGGTGGGCGAAGTTCACCGCGAGCGAGCCGGTGACCCGGCGCCCGAGCGACTCGTACACACGCACGACCACATCACCCGTACCGTCGTCGGCGAGCTTGACGCCCGACACGACGATGCCATCGCCCTCGACCGACACCAGGGGCGCGACATCCCGCCCGCCGTGCAGCACGGTGGCCGGCGCGTTGAGTTCGATGCCCGCCCGCGTGGCTTCGGCCGGGCCGGCACCGATGACCATGCCCGTCGTGATCACGTGACGGCCGTGATCGGTATCGGGGTCGGGGAAGCGCGGGGCGCGCAGGAGCGACAAGCGCACGGTGGTGGTCACCGCATCGCCGTCGACGTCGCGCGTGGTGTCGTAGCCGTAGATGGAGTCGTTCACGAGGGCGACGCCGAAGTCCGCCTCCCGCACCAGCACGAAGCGGTGCATCGAGGTCTCGAACTTCGCCGCCTCCCAGCTCGTGTTCGTGTGGGTGACGCGCGACTGGAAGCCGAACTGGGTCTCAGCCTCGGTATGCGCGGCCTGCAGATCGAGCGGGAAGGCGAGCTTCAGCAGTTTCTCGGTCTCACGCCAGTCGATGTCGTTGACGATCCTCAGCGTCCGCTCGCCGGGTGCCAGCGAGAGTGTCTGCGTGAGCGTCGACTCCGAGAAGGCGCGCTCGATGACGACCTCGGCCACGCCGTCGACGAGACGCGAGCTGATGCCGACGACCGAGCGCAGATCGGTGACCCGGTTGCGGTAGTACCGGTCGATGTCCCAGGCATCCCACATGTTCGGGAAGTCCTGATGCAACTGCAGGAGATTCGCGGCGCTGCCCGCGGCCACCGCCTCGCGCCCTGTGGCACGGTCGACCGCGGAAACGATGAGGCCCTCCGCCGAGATCGTCACGCGCACGAGGGAGTTCTCCAGCACGAGGTCGCTGCCGGACACATCCAGAGTGACGGAATCGGCGGATGTTGCGGCGGTCGTCGCCCCGAGGGGCGCCGGCCCCGCCACCGAGGCCGGCGAGAACACGAGCGCGCGATCGCCCTCGCCCGCGAGGGATCGGCGTGCGGCATCCGAAATCGCCTTCGCCCGCACGATGACGTCGTCGAGCACGGCGACCGCCTCGCGGTGCACCCAGGCGATGGACGTGCCGGGCAGGATGTCGTGGAACTCGTGCAGCAGCACCTGCTGCCAGAGCTCGTCGAGCTCGCCCTGCGGGTAGGCGGCGCCGCTGCGCACCGCGTCGGTCGTCGCCCACAGCTCCGCCTCGATGAGGGCGTGCTCGGCCCACCGGTGGCGCGACTTCGTGCCGTGCTGGCTGGTCAGGGTGCCGCGGTGCAGTTCGAGGTAGAGCTCGCCGACCCAGACGGCCGGATGCGTCAGCTCGGCCCTGGCCGCCTCGAAGAAGGCGTCCGGGTGCTCCCATTCGACGCGAGCGCTGCCTTCGAGGTCGTTCATGCGCTGGGCGCGACCGACCATCTCGCGTGTCGTACCGCCGCCGCCATCGCCCCAGCCGACGGGGGCGATCGAACGGGTCGCGACCCGGTTCTCCTTGAACTGGCGAGCGGCCTTGGCGACCTCCATACCCGAGAGCTGCGAGTTGTAGGTGTCCATCGGCGGGAAGTGCGTGAACATCTGCGACCCGTCGATGCCCTCCCACAGGAAGGTGTGGTGCGGAAAGACGTTCTGCTGGTTCCACGAGATCTTCTGCGTGAAGAACCACTCGAAGCCCGCGCGCCGCATCAACTGCGGCAACGCCGGCGAGTAGCCGAAGCTGTCGGGGAGCCACACCCCCTTCGAGCGGATGCCGAACTCGCGCTCGAAGAAGCGCTGACCGTACGAGAACTGCCGCACGAGCGACTCGCCGGTGGGCATCACCGTGTCGGACTCGACCCACATTCCGCCGAGCGGAAGGAAGCGGCCTTCGGCGATGGCCGAGGTGACCCGCGCGAACACCTCGGGGCGATGCTCCTTCAGCCACGCGTACTGCTGCGCGCTCGACATGCCGTACTGGAACTCTGGCTGCTCCTCGAGCAGCGCGGTCATCGACGACGAGGTGCGGGCGACCTTGCGGATGGTCTCGCGCACCGGCCACAACCAGGCCGAGTCGATGTGCGCGTGACCGATGGCCGAGATGCGGTGCGCGCTGGCATCGGCCGGCGCCTCCAGCACTTCGACGAGCCGTGCACGCGCATCGGGGGCCGTCTCGACGATGCGCTGCAGGTCGAGTTCGTCGAGCGCGTCGTCGAGGGCCTGCAGGATCCGCATCCGCCGCGGCGAGGTCGGGGCGAGCTCGGCCTGCAACTCGAAGAGCACCTCGAGGTCGAGGGCCAGTTCGAACACTTCGGGTTCGAAGACCGCGAGGTCCATCCGGCGTGCGCGGTACAGCCGCTCCTTCGAAGCGGTGAGGATGTCGCCCTCGCGGGTGGGGAGGAAGGGGTGGTAGTCGAGCAGCACCGGGTTGGATGCCGCCTCGAGGTAGAGCTCGACCGGCTCATCGCCGGCGGCGATCTCGGCGATCGGCAACCACTGGTTGCGCGGGTTGAGGCTCTTCACCGGGGTTCCGTCGTGGCGGTAGGCGAGCGCCTCGCACTGGAACCCGGTCATGTTCACGTCGAAGCCGAGGTCGATGAGCGCCTCGACCCGGCGGCCGGCCCATTCCGCGGGCACCCGGCCGCTGAGGCGGAACCAGGTGGTGCCCCACGCCGGGCCCCACGCCTCACCCACCCGCGCCGGCGTGTACTCGAGCGAGAGGCCCTCGGCCGCGGAGACAGGTTCTCCCGGGAGTTCGTGCGCTTCGACCGTCAGCGGCACGGCCGCCGAGTGGATGGCGGGGCGAATGCGCTCCTCGAGCACTCGCTTGACGCGGCCGACGGTGAGAGAGGTGTCGTCATGCATGGGTCATTCTCCGGGCTCGGGTTACTAAATCGTTCTAGCGGGGTGAGTCTAGTTCAGGCGACCGGCGACGGCGAGGAACTCCTCGTGGGTGAGCGCGCTGCCGCCGTTCCAGGCGCGCTCGGCCATGGCTCGCAGCGGCCCTCGGATGCCGTCGCCGACCTCTTGCGGCGACTGGGCCGCGGGGTCATCCGACCAGACCGAGAACGCGACGCCGAGCAATGCATCCGGGTAGGGCGCAGCGATCTCCTGCACCCTCCCCCCTGGCAGGGCGGAGAAGAGGCCGGGGTGCCAGTCTGCGGCCCAGATCCGCTCACTGGTCGGGTAGGAGTATCCCGCCTGCTCGCCGAGGACGTAGTAGAACAGCGCGTCGTTGAAGTTGACCAGGGCGTGACCCGCGCCGACGGCATCCGCCACCGGCCGCATCTGCGCATGCCAGTTGGTCCACCAGGTGAGCACGATCTCCTGGTCGAGCGTCACCGCGCTGCTGCGCAGCATCCCGTCGTTCCATGCCCGCGCCGCGAAGCCCCGTTCACGCAGATGAGCGCCGATGCCGTTGACGAAGCTCGTGAGCAGATCGAAGCCGGTCGCCTCCGGTCCGAACCGCTCACGCGCGGCTTCCGCCAGCACGGGATACTCGTCGATCCGGGCGAAGTCCACGAACTCGTCGCCGCCGAGGTTCCATCGAGTGCTGCGTGCGAAGACGGGCGCGACATCGTCGATCAGGTTCTCGGCGAATCGCACGGCATCCGCGCGGGTGACATCGAGCGCATGGTCCGTCTCGAGCGCGCCCGCAGACGGAAGGCGGAGCGACGGATGCTGCGCCAGTGCGTGCCGAAGGTGCCCCGGCATGTCGAGCGAGGGTATGACGTCGATGTGCAGGTCTGCTGCGGCATCCAGCACCCGCGCCGCCTCGTCTCGGGTCACGTGCTCGGCCGAGACGATCTCGGGAAAGCGCTCGGATGCCAGCCGGAAGCCCTCGTTCTCGGAGAAGTGCCACTGGAACGTGTTGATGCCCACGTCTGCCAGCTCGTGCAGCAGCGTGATCATCCACTCGCTCGAGAAGTACTTGCGGGCCGCGTCGAGGTGGAAGCCGCGTTCGACGACCGCCGGAGCGGACTCCACCCGGCCGCGCGGGATCACGCCGTGCGCCCGCAGGTTCTGCAACAGCTGCCGCGTGGCCCGGAACACCCCGGCAGGGGTGCCGGCGTTGACCTCGACGTCATCGGCGACCACGACCGAGAACGATTCACCGCTCCATCCGCCGGCGCGGAGCCGGATGGCGGATCGCCCGCCGTGCTCGATGCCGAGCTCGGCGAGCTCGCGCTCCAGACGTCTCGCCTCTCCTTCGAACTCCGAAGCTTCGGCGATGACGTGAACCGACGCCTGCCGCCAGTCGCCTCCGGTCAGGGCGACAGACGTCGGCTGCGGAATCGAGAACCACCGCGGGCCGACGGAGTCGGGCGAGGTCATCCCTTGACGCTGCCTTCCTCCACCCCACGGAAGAAGTGCTTCTGCAGCACCGCGAACAGCACGATGATCGGCACCAGCGCGATCATGGTGCCCGCGGCGATCACCCGTGGATTGGCGGCGAAGTTGGAGCTCAGGTACTGCATCCCGACGGTGAGCGTGTAGTTCGCGGGGTCGGACAGCACGACCAGGGGCCAGAGGAAGTCATCCCAGGCGCCGATGAATGAGAAGAGCGCGACGACCGAGACCATGCCGCGGATGTTCGGCCACACGATGTGGCGCAGGCGCTGCATCGTGTTCGCACCGTCGATGGTCGCAGCATCCAGGGCATCGGCCGGAACCATGCGGCACGCGGCCATCATCAGCAGCACGTTGATCGCCGCGATCGCGCCGGGCAGGAACACGCCCCAGAGGGTATTGGCGAGTCCGAGCGACTTGATGGTCAGGTACTGACTCGTCAGCGTCACTTCGGCGGGGAGCAGCAGGGTGGAGAAGAAGATCGCCAGGATGACCCACTTGAAGCGGAACTTCATGGTGCCGAGCGCATAACCGCCGAGGGTGGCGAAGACGACGTTGGTGATCACCGTGCCGACGCCGACGAGCAGGGAGTGCCATGCGTAGTCGATCACCGGGATGGTGCGGAACACTTCTGCGTAGTTGTCGAGGGTCGGCGCTGCCGGAATCAACTGCGGCGGAAAGTCGTAGATGTTCTCGGTCGCACCCTTGAACGATGTCGACATCTGCCAGAGGAAGGGGAACACCATGATCACGAGCACGCCGACCAGCAGTGCGTACTTGCCGACCAGTCCGCCCGGTGTGGGCTTCATGATGTCGGCAGAGCCGCGACCGCGGTACGGCTTCTCCTTGCGCGGCTTCGCCGCGGTGTTCGCGCGTGTCAAGGTCATCGCAACGCCTCCTCGGCTTTCGCCGCCCGATCGACTCGTGCGGATGCTTCGGCCGACGCTGCACGGTCGACCCCCGCGGCCTCATCGGCCGACGCTGCACGGTCGACTCGCGCGGCTTCCTCAGCCGTCGCCGCGCGGTCGACTCGAGCCGCTTTGGCCGCACGTCTGTTCGAGAGCATCTCCTTGATGGTGTCGCCGTTGTTCACGAGCGCGACGATCAGCAGGGGAACGAGCGTGAGGAGGAAGAGCACCAGCGAGATCGCGGATGCATACCCCACCTGGCCGTTCAACCCCTTGCCCATCGACTGGATGAGCATCACCATGCTCATGGCCCGGCCGCCCGGCCCGCCAGAACCGTTCGAGAGCACGTAGAGCTCGGTGAACACCCGCATCGCGCCGACGCACACCAGCACCGAGACGAGCATCATCGGACCGCGCACGCCGGGAACGGTCACCGACCAGAACCGGCGCCACCGGCCGGCTCCGTCCATCGCGGCCGCCTCATGCAACTCGCGCCCGACGCTTCCGAGGGCCGCCAGGTAGACGACCATGTAGTAGCCGAGTCCCTTCCAGACCGTCAGCCCGATCGCACAGCCGATCAGCAACCAGCGATCGGAGAGGAACTCGATCGGGCGGTCGATGAGCCCGAAGAAGCTCAGCGCCGAGTTGATCGTTCCGCTTCCGGAGAAGAGGAACTCCCAGACGATCGCCACGACCACCGCGGAGGCGATCACGGGAAAGTAGAACGTGGTGCGGAAGAACCCGATCGCCGGCACCTTGTTGTGCACGAGCAGAGCGAGCAGCAGCGGCAGGAACGTGAGCAGCGGCACGCACACGACGACGTAGACCAGCGAAGTGGTCAGCGCGTAGCCGAACCTGTCGTCCTGGAACATCTTCTCGAAGTTCGCGAGACCGACGAACTCGGCGGGGCGAAGGGGGCGAGCATCCGTGAACGCGAGTGCGACGGTGTTCAGGAACGGCCAGATGGCGAAGACGAACACCCAGATCACGCCCGGGGCCAGGAGCAGGTACGGCACGTACCAGCGCTGTCGTCTCATGGCCTTCGCCCCCTTCGCTTCTCGTCAGCGGTCATCCGACGAAGTTCTGCTCTGCGTACTCGACCGACTTGTCCAGTGCTTCCTTGGCCGTGATCTCACCCTTGACGGCGAGGGCGATCTGCTGCTTCGCGTAGGTCTCCATCGCTTCGGTGAACTGCGGGGCGCCCATCATCTGCGCATCGTCCATCTGCGCTGCGGCCAGTTCGTTGGCGGTTTCCTGCATCGGGTTCTGGGCGACCTCGGCGAAGACCGAGACGTCTTCGTTGGCAGCGATCGTGCCGGGGAAGAAACCGGCCGCGAGCCCCACGAACTCGATCTGGTTGTCAGTGTCGGTGAGGAACTCGGCGAAGGCCAGCGCGGTCGCGGCGTTCTCGCTGTTCCCCGACACGCTGATGCCCTGCACGAACAGCGGCGGGTTGCCGAAGCCGTTGGAGACGGCGACATCGGGCAGCAGGTTCGGCGCGTTCACGGCGAGATCCTTGTCGATGTAGTTCGGTCCTGCGGTCGCCCAGGCGACGGTGCCCTTGTTGAAGTTGTTGATGTTCGCATTGGCCGTTCCCGCATTCTGCAGCGCCTCGGGAGAGACCGCTCCCGCTTCGTACAGTTCGGCGTACCGCTCGACGATCGCCTCTGCCTCCGGGGTGTTGAACACGAACTCGCCGTCTTTGAAGACGTCGAGCGTGCCGCCGCCGTCGGAGACCATGATCTGCAGCGATTTCGGGCTGGGAACATCTGAGATCGTCTGGATTCCGGCAGCAGCGAGGCTCTCGGCAGCATCCAGCGTCGCCTCGAACGTCTCAGGCGTCTCGGTCACGCCGCCCTGGGCGAGCAGCGCCGTGTTCCAGTAGTTCAGTTCGGTGCCGAGGTACCACGGGAAGCCGAACGATCCGTCGATGCCGTCGTAGGTGTAGGCATCGACACCACCGGTGACGTACTCGTCGAGGATCTCGGAAGCGCTGGCCAGATCGAGGAGCTGATCGGCCGCAGCGAGCGAGTGCGCATACTCCGGCGGAAGGTTGATGACATCGGGCAGCTCGCCGGACTCGGCCTGCTGCAGAATCTTGTCCTCGTAGCCGTCGGCAGGCTGATCGACCCAGTTCACGGTCGTGCCGGGGTTCTCCTCTTCGAAGGCGTCGATGACGCTCTTGAAATAGGGCGTGAACTTGTCGTTCTTCAGCGACCAGGTCTGGAACGAGATCTCGCCGCTGATCTCACCGTCGGCACCGCCGGCAGCGGGCGCGGATGCTCCGCCCGTGCATGCCGTGAGTGCGAGCGCAGAGGCCAGTGCGAGTCCGGCGGCCACAGTTGTGCGGGTCTTCATGGACGGTTTCTCCTTCGAAGTGTCCAGCTGCGGCGCGGCCCGTCAGGTCGTCTCGCAGCCACTACTAAAACGATATAGTGACCATAGCATGCCACGTCGATCTTCGACTCGTCCAGCGCTGGGCGACACCGGCCACGATGCCGAACCTGAAAGGACCGCGATGACCAGCCTCGCCTCCCCGCTGCGCTTCGGCGCCAACTACACTCCCACCACCGACTGGATGCACGCGTGGATGTCGTTGGAGCTCGATGACGTGCGCCGCGATTTCGAGGCGCTCGCCGAGATCGGGCTCGACCACGTGCGGATCTTCCCGCTGTGGACCCTCCTGCAGCCCAATCGCACGCTCATCCGCGAGCAGGCGGTGGCCGATGTCCGCGCCGTGGTGGATGTCGCCGCGGAGTTCGGACTCGATGCGAGCGTCGACGTCATCCAAGGGCACCTGTCGAGCTTCGACTTCATCCCTTCGTGGTTGCACACCTGGCATGACAAGAACATGTTCACCCACCCCGATGCGCTCAGCGGCCAGGTGGAACTGGTCACCGGCCTCGGTGAACGGCTCGGCGAGGCGGGCAACTTCCTCGGCTTCACCCTGGGCAACGAGACCAATCAGTTCTCCGCGCAGAACCACCCTTCGCCGTGGCCCGTGTCGCCCGCCGAAGCCGCGGGCTGGATCACCGCCCTGCTTGACGCCGCTCAGGCCGCCGCACCGGCTCAGGAGCATGTGCACAGCGAGTACGACGCGGCCTGGTACATGGACGGACACGGCTTCACCCCGGCGCACGCGGCCCGACTCGGCGCGATGAGCACCGTGCACTCGTGGATCTTCAACGGGACCGCGCAGCGCTACGGCGGCCGCTCGATCGCCTCCGACCGGCACGCCGAGTACCTGATCGAGCTGGCCCGCGGCTTCGCCACCGACCCGCACCGGGCGATCTGGCTGCAAGAGGTCGGAGCGCCGTCGAACTGCCTCACTCCCGAGGAGACACCGGGCTTCCTCGAGGCCACCGTGCGCTCCGCCGCCCGCACCGAGAACCTGTGGGGGGTCACGTGGTGGTGCTCCCACGATGTCAGCAGAAGGCTGGCCGACTTCCCCGAGCTCGAGTACACGCTCGGCCTCGTGGACCAGGACCGACGGATCAAACCCATCGGCCGCCGGTACGCAGAGCTCATCCCGGAACTGCGCCGACGATCGGAGCCGCCGGTTCGCAACCTCGGCATCGTCATCGAGGTCGACGAGCACGAGACCCCGATCAGCCGGGCTGCGATGAGCCCCGGCGGGTCGATCTTCCAGGCCTGGGTGGATGCCTGCACCGCGGGCGTCGATCCCGCCATCGTCACGTCGCTGGATGCGGACAGGCCCGAGATCCTCGCGGCTCGCGGAATCACCGAGCTCGTTCGACCGGCTCTGGGCGACGAGGCAGCGTATTCCTCGCAGAACACGGTCGTCGCCGACTGATCGGCCGGCCGATCGGACGGCCCGACGCGGGTCAGTGCCGGGGCTCAATGCGGGGCGGCGGTGCTCTCACGCACGGTGAGTTGCGGCAATGCGCCCACGCGGTCGGGCAGCACCTCGGCCGACTCGATCTGCTCCCGCAGAAACTCGGCCGCGGCTGCGCCGAGGCCGAAGGTGTCGCGTGTGATGCACGTGATCGAGGGCCGCACGAGCCCGGCGACGACGGAGTCGTCGAATGACGCGATCGACAGCTCATCGGGCACGGCCACCCGCATCTCCTGCGCGACCCGGAGCCCGGCGATGGCCATCACGTCGTTGTCGAAGACCACGGCGCTCGGGCGTTGCGGGCGACTGAGCAGACGGCGCATCGCCGTCGCCGCCGCGTTCGGCGAGAAGTCCGTGGCGATGACCTCACCGGCGATCCCGCGCGCACCCAGCCCTTCGAGCACCTCGGTGCGCATCCTCGTGTGCTGGAACTCCGCCGGCCCGGCGACGAAGGCGATCGAGCGGTGCCCGAGCGCGACCATGTAGTCGAAGAGCGAATGGGCCACGTGCCGGTCGTCGAGCCAGATGGCCGCGGGATGCCCCGCTTCCGATTCATGACTGCCGATGACGACGGCGGGCAGTGCCATCTCCTGCAGTGCGGCGAGCCGGGGGTCGTCGTCGCGAGGGTCGATCACGATCACGCCGTCGACCTGGTTGGCGCTGCGCCAGTGACGATAGATCGCCACCTCCTCTTCGATCGAGGAGACCAGCACCATCTGCATGGCGATGCGGTACTCGGCCAGCGCGGACTGCACACCGGCGATCAGGTCGGTGAAGAAGGCCTCGGTGCCGAGCGTGCCCGCCGACCGGTTCACCGCGAAGCCGATGACGCCGGCACGTGAACCCACCAGCGCGCGGGCGGCGGAACTCGGCAGCCACTGGTGCTCGGCCGCGATGTCGAGGATGCGCTGACGGGTCTGGTCGCTGACGCCCGGGCGTCCGTTCAGGGCGAACGACACCGCACCCGGAGACACTCCCGCGAGTCTCGCGATGTCCGTGATGGTGACGCGTTTCGCCTTCGGCATGTCCTCACTGTAGCGATACAGGCGGCTCGCCGGTTCGATTGAACCGTGCCGTTGCGTGTTCCGTGACACGCAAGAACTAAATCGCTATAGTTTCGAACGCCATGGGAATCGTGATGTTCTCACGCTCCCCCTCGAAGAAGAGAGAAGCCATGAAACGAACGACAGCACTCGGAGCGGGAACGCTGCTGGCCGGACTCGCCGCTTTCGGCACTCAGCCTGCATTCGCCGTCGACACCGCCGCCACCACTGCCGGGAACACCGCGCATTGCGAGAGCGAGCCGCTCGCGATGGCGTACTACCGAACTTGGCGCGACGTCACGGTGCCGCAGAGCGCGAACTCGAATCTGCCCGACCCGAACGTCAGCCGCATGACCGATCTTCCGACGGGGATCGATGTCGCGATGGTCTTCGACGCGGGAGACACCGCCGACACCGCGTACTGGGACACACTCCGCGACACCTATGTGCCGGCCCTGCACGCCCAGGGCACGAGGGCCGTGTACACCCTGTGGATCGACGACCTGGCGGAAGCCGACATCCCGCTGACCGAAGCCGCCTATCGCGCCTATGCGCAGGAGCTGGTCGACACCTACGTCACCCCCCTACGGACTCGACGGACTCGACATCGACGTCGAGTCCTACCCGAGCGGCGATGGCCTCACCCGTGCGATCGGTGTCTTCAACGCGCTCGGCGAGCTGATCGGGCCGAAGTCGGGCACCGACCAGCTGTTCATCTACGACACCAACCAGTCGGGCGACACGGCCCTGTTCCAGGCGGTGTCCGACAATGTGTCGTTCGTGCTGCTGCAGGCCTACGGCCGCGGAACCGCGGGGATGCAGTCGACCTGGAACACCTTCGCCGACGAGATCGCACCGTGCCAGTTCCTGCCCGGGTTCTCGTTCCCCGAAGAACAGGACCGCACTCGCTGGGGCGACGCCGAGGGTCTGTACGATCCGGCGACGGCACCGTCATCGACGGCCTACCAGTACGCGACGTGGCAACCGGAGGGAGCGACCAAGGGCGGCTTCTTCTCATACGCGGTCGATCGCGACGGCAAGGTCTGGGGAGACGACACCATCACCCCGACCGTGTTCTCGTGGACGAAGGCGCTGATCTCGCTGCAGGATGAGGCGGCCGGCGTCGTCGACGCCCCGCCCGCCGCGCCCGCTGCGAAGCTGAGCCGTGACCGCGTGACGATCACGGGTACCGGGTTCCCGAACGCCCAGATCGATCTCTCCGCCAGGGGTCTCGGCCGTCTGCCCTCCGACGCGCAGACGACGGTCGGCCACGACGGCACCTGGTCGGTCACGCTCGACCGGAAGCTCACGTTTCTGATGAGCGTGTCGATCACGCAGAAGTGGTGGAACACCGCGGCCTCCGATGCGGCGACGGTGCGTTTCACGCCCTGGGCGCACTGACCCCACGGATCGATGGAGGGCGGATGCGGGAATCGGCCGCGTCCGCCCTCACCCTGTGCCCTTCGCCGCCGCCTTGGCGGCCTGCTTCGTCGCCCGCACCTTGGCGAGCGACTCGGGGTCGACGATGTCGGCGACCGAGCGGAACGCCCCCTCGTCGCCGTAGGCCCCGGCGGCCTCGCGCCAGCCGGGAGCCTCGACCCCGCACTGCTTGCCGAGCAGTGCGAGGAAGATCTTCGCCTTCTGCTCGCCGAAGCCCGGGAGCGCCTTCAGCCGCGTGAGCACCTCTGCGCCGCTCGGCGCATCCAGCGTCCAGATGGCGGATGCCTCTCCGCCCCAGTCCCCGACGACCGCCGCGGCGAGCGCCTGCACGCGACCGGCCATCGAGCCCGGGAACCGGTGCACCGCCGGGGTCTGCCTGAAGACCTCGACGAACGCCTCGGGGTCGTAGCCCGCGATCGTCTCGGGGTCGATCGCGCCGATGCGCGAGCGGATCTTCTCCGGCCCCGCGAACGCGGACTCCATGGTCACCTGCTGGTCGAGGAGCATTCCCGTGAGCAGCGCGAACGCGTCGTCGCTGAGCAGCTCGTCGGCGGCCTGCTCCCCCGTGATGTGCAATGCCATGCCCCCATCCTTCCACTCGGGCGCCGCGGCATCCCGAGCGCTTCGAATCGAGCCCGCCGAATGCGGACGAGAACTGACCGCTTCGTTGTCTACCGTCGAAGCAGGCGATTCGATGGAACGGATCGCACCCCACCCTCGGAGGAGTCACCATCATGGACTGGAAGATCGAACTCATCTTCGTGCCCGTCACCGACGTCGACCGCGCGAAGGCGTTCTACGTCGACAAGCTCGGGTTCAACGCCGACCACGACCAGACCGTCACCGAAGGGCTGCGCTTCGTGCAGCTCACACCGCCCGGTTCCGCCTGCTCGATCGCGATCGGCGAGGGTCTCGGCGGCGGACTGCAGCCGGGCCAGCAGGACTCGATCCAGGTCGTCATCGCCGACGCCGACGCCGTGCTCGCCGACCTTCGCGCCAAGGGCGTCGAGGCCGACGGCGTCGACGATCAGGCGTGGGGCCGCTTCATCACGTTGGCAGACCCCGACGGCAATCGCTGGACGCTGCAGGAACTGCCCGACTACAGCCAGCAGGCGTAGCAGTCGCGGGGTGAGCGGATGCCGCGGCGCCCCCGTCATCGGCAGCGGGCCCGCATTCGCGCGACGCGAATGCGGGCCCTCGTGGCCGATCGGAGGGACTACCCGCAGCCGGCGGCCGCGACCGAGACCTGCGACCGGTGGCTGCGCCCGTCGGCGGACTCACCCTCGATCGACGCCGAGTCGCCGTCGATCGAAGCCGATCGCGTCGCGAACGAGCTCGACACGCCCTTGCCCGGCGTGACCGAGATCGTCTTGGTGCCGTAGGCGGTCGTGATCGTGACGGTCGCGGTGGCATCGTCGGCGTTGCGCACGGTGACGACCTCGTAGACCTTGCCGGCGACGCAACGCGTGGTCGCCGAGGCCGCGAGGGCGAGGCCGGCTTCGAGCTCGATCTCGGTCGACACCGACGGGCTGACGAGCCCGTCGACGTACCCGTCGTACGAGGCGATGACGGCGTCGACGTCGGCGGGCACGGCCACCGACGCGGTGCCGTCGACGAGGTGCACCATCTCGCTCCAGCTGCCGCCGGTGAACGTGACGGCACCCGCGACCTGGCCGCCGTCGGCCGCGGAGACCTCCGCGGTCACGGTGCGACCGTCTGCCGCCAGTGTGGTGCTCGACGACACCGCGGCGACCGAGGTCCAGTCGTGCATCGCCGTGAGCACCGACTGGGAGACGCTCACGAACGAGCCGTGACGGGGGCTGGCGGGCAGGCCGCCGACCGGGCGCACGTTCCAGTCCGCGCGCTTCGACAGGCGGTCGGTCTGAGTGCTGCTCGCGATCTCGTCGCCGCTGGTCACGAACGCGCGGTACCCGCCGGCACTGAAGTTGTCGACGAGGAAGACGTAGCCGTCGTCGTCGGCGGTGTTGCTCGGGTCGCCTTCGTTCAGCTTGATGATCTGCGGCCCCTCACCCACCTGGTTCGTCTCGAGGCGCGTCATGTTGGTGTCGGTCAGCTGCCACGTCGTCTCGGGATCGGCGTTCCAATCCGATCCGGTCGTGGGCGCCGTCAGCACCTTCGAACGCTCGAGGAAGATGTCCTTTCCCGCCTCGAGGCCGTCTGCGGCGCCGCCCTCTTCGTTCTTCGTGAACCGGTAGTAGTAGTCGCCGATCTTCTCGATGGTCGAGTCGATGCGCGCGTAACCGGTGTTCTGCCACTCGGTGGGCGGGTACGTGAACGTCGTGAAGTCACGCGTGAGCACCGTGAACACGCGGGCGTGGAGGTTGTCGCTGTTCGTGTGCGACGCGTCGGCGTACAACCGAGACGAGAAGTGCACGACGTACGACTGCAGCTCGTCGTCCCAGTACGCCTCGGGAGCCCACGTCATACCGGCCTCGGGCTGGTTGACGCTGATGCCCGAGTTCTCGCCGTTCGTGCGCTCCCAGTGCACGAGGTCGGTCGACTCCCACACGTTGATCTTCAGGCTTCCAGCCGACTGCGCCGGCCCCCAGCCGGTGCCGCAGCTGATGCAGAGGTCGGTGGCGATCATGTAGTACTTGTCGCCGTTCTGGGAGCGGAGGATGTACGGGTCGCGCAGGCCCGTGGTGTCGGCCGTCGAGGTGATCACCGGGTTGCCGCCGTTGACGGTCTCGAAGGTGAAGAAGTCGTTGCCCGTGGTGGCGGCCTGGTAGATCTTCTCGTCGCCGTCGGACTTGAAGTACGCGGCCGCGTATCCGGCGTCGGGCGCCGAACGGCCGTGCTCGGCCACGGTGACCTCGAAGGTGCGCTCGGCCGTCTGCCCGTTGAGCGTTGCGCTGGCGATGAGGGTGACCTCGCGGTCGCCCTCGCCGTATGCGGGTCGCGTGACGAGCCCGCCGCCGGCGAAGGGGTCGGCCGAACCGACCGAGGGCGCGGCGTATGCGGCATCCGTCGATGTGACGAGCGCCGGGTCGGACGACGTCCAGGTGATGGCCGCGCCGTTGACCGTTCCCGTCGTCGCCAACGGGAGGTTCTCGGTCGTGCGCTCGTCGAGTGCGATCGCGTCGAGGTCGGCCGAGACGCTCGGTGCGAGCACCGTCGCGTCGAAGGTGAGCGTCGAGCCGAGCGAGGTCGTCACCGTCAGCGTCACCGGCGTGTCTTCGGTGATCGAACGCGAGACCGCGCCCGTGGTCGAGATGACCGCCTCGTCGGACGACGACCACGCGAGGGTGATGCCGTTGACGGATGCCGGCAGCGTCAGCGTGCTCGACACCGCATCGAGCGACGGGTTGGCGCCGAGCATCGCGGCGAGGATGTCGCCGCGGATGAGCCCCTCGGTGGCCGCGGTCTTCTCGGCGGCCGTGGGCATGCTCGCCGAGACGTCGTCAGCGGTCAGCGCGACATCCCAGAACTTCACGTCGGAGACGTCGGCCCGAAGCAGGGGGTCGCCCTGGTAGAGCGAACGACCGAGATAGCCCAGCACGTCGCCACTCGGAATGATCGAGCTGAGCGAGCGCGTGTGCGTGACCGTGGAGATCACGACGCCGTCGCGGTACAGCGTCAGCGTGTTGCCCGAACCGACCATGGTCAGCGTCGTGAACCCGGGGTTCAGCCCGCCGCCTGCCGGCATGCGGGTCTCGCCGTTGCCCGCACCCGACTTCACGCGGATGGCGGCCAGCACCTGATTGGAATAGCCGCCCTGCGAAGAGCGGGGGCTGAGGAAGATGTGGTTGCCGAGCTGCGTCGTGTCCCACGGGCCGACGCCGGCACCGATGACCCAGCCGAAGTGGTTCGCGGCGGTCTGGGTGGAGACGGTGTACTCGACGGTGAAGCTGTTGTCCGCCGCCGTGACGAGGCCCTGCGGAAGTGCCGCGTAGCCGTCGGCCTTGAAGCGCAGCACGTCGCCGCCGCCCGCGGTGACGAACGACTCGTCGGTGAGACCCGTGAGGGTCGCATCGCGGCCGTTGCCCGACACGTCGAGCAGGGTCGAACCCTCATGCGACATGTCGTAGTGGGCGGTCGGAGCCGGCACTTCGGCGGCATTCGCGGCGAGCGGCGCCGAACCCAGCAGCGACACCGCAAGCGCGGCGACGACGGAGGACGCGAGCGCCGGGCGCGTGGAGCGCCGGCGTGGTGCGTTCGCGGACGTGGTCGATAGTGGTCTCATCGGCGAGAACCCTCTCGGATCTGGTGTGCGCTCGCTCAGATGCCCTGAGCGAGTCGGTAGTACGCCTGGTTCCAGCGCAGCTCGCGCTGGAAGCCGCGCACGGTGGTGTCCTCGTCGATGACGACGAGCTCGGTCCCAGCGATCTCCGCGAAGTCCCGGAACACCTCGATGCCGACCGCCGTGGTCATCACGGTGTGGTGGGCGGCGCCGGCAGCGAGCCAGCAGGCTGCGGATGTCGCGAAGTCGGGTGCCGGCTCCCACACCGCGCGCCCGACCGGGAGCTTGGGCAGATCGGGGGCGTCGACGTTCTGCACGACGTTGGCGACGAGCCGGAACCGGTCGCGCATGTCGCTCATCGCCACGACGAGGGCGGGCCCTGGATCTGCGGTGAAGACGAGACGCACGGGGTCGTCCTTGCCGCCGATGCCGAGTTCGTGCACCTCGAGGCGCGGCCTGGCCGACGTGAGCGAGGGTGAGACCTCGAGCATGTGCGCGCCGAGGATGCGCTCCGCACCGGGCACGAGGTCGTAGGTGTAGTCCTCCATGAGGCTCGCACCGCCCGGCAGCCCCGACCCCATCACGTTCGCGACGCGAACCAGGATCGCGGTCTTCCAGTCGCCTTCGGCGCCGAAGCCGTAGCCCTCGGCCATGAGGCGCTGCACCGCGAGACCCGGCAGCTGCTTGAGTGCGCCGAGATCCTCGAACGACGTCGTGAACGCGCCGAATCCGCCCTCCTCGAGGAAGGAGCGAAGGCCGAGTTCGATCGCGGCGCCGTCACGCAACGACTGGTGTCGCTCCGCACCCGGGAGCAGTTCGCCCGCCACCTCGTACATCTCGACGTACTCGGCGACGAGCGCATCGACATCCGTTTCGCTCTGCGACTCGACCGCGGCGACGAGTTCGTTCACGCCCCACGTGTTCACCTGCACGCCGAATCGCAGCTCAGCCTCGGTCTTGTCGCCCTCGGTGACCGCGACGAAGCGCATGTTGTCGCCGAAACGCGCGAGCTTCAGCGTGCGTGATGCCGCCCAGCCGGCGGCGGCGCGCTCCCAGTCCTCGATCTGCTGCCGCACGACCGGATTCGACACGTGACCGACGACCGTCTTGCGCGCGACGCCGAGCCGCGTCTGGATGTAGCCGAACTCGCGGTCGCCGTGCGCGGCCTGGTTCAGGTTCATGAAGTCGAAGTCGATGTCGGCCCAGGGCAGTTCGACGTTGGCCTGCGTGTGCAGGTGCAGCAGGGGCTTCCGCAGGGCGTCGAGGCCCGCGATCCACATCTTCGCAGGGCTGAACGTGTGCATCCACGCGATCACGCCGATCACGTCGTCACGCGTGTTCACCTCGAGTGCGAGTCGGCGGATCGAGTCGGAGTCCTTCAGGACCGGCTTCCACACGACCTTCACGGGAAGGCCGCCGAGGCCCGCGACGACCGCCTGGGACTGCTCGGCGACCTGACGGAGGGTCTCCTCGCCGTACAGGCTCTGGCTGCCGGTGACGAACCACACCTCGTAGGACTCGAGCGAGGTGGAGAGGGGCTGACGGGGCATGGTGGTTCCTTCGCTGGTGGATCTGTTCGTTCTGATCGTTCTTGGTCGTACGGGTCGTACGGGTCGTGAGATTCGTGCGATTCCGGATGTCGCGGTCAGAGCACCCGCACGGCGGTCCGCTCGACCTCGAGACCCGCGTGATACCGGGAGAGATAGGCGGCGAAGCCGGGGACGTCCTCGGGGTCGGGGTCGACGACGTTGAAGTCGTCGCCGCGGAAGACGCGTTCGCGCAGGTAACCGTCGAGGTCGAGACCGTCTGACGCGGACAGGTACGACGCCAGCACGGCGATGCCCCACGCGCCGCCTTCGGACGCGGTCTCCCCGACCGCGACGGGAGCGTCGAGGGCTCCGGCGAGGAAGCGCTGCGCGACGCCGGCGGTGCGGAACATGCCGCCGTGTGCGAACATCCGATCGAGTTCGACGCCTTCGCCCGCGAGCACGCGCATGCCGAGGCTGAGCGTGCCGAAGACACCGTAGAGCTGCGCGCGCATCACGTTGGCGAGCGTGAAACTGCTGTCGGGCGTGCGCACGAACAGCGGCCGCCCCTCGCTGAGCCCCGCGATCGGCTCGCCGGCGAGATGGTTGTAGGCCAGGAGGCCGCCGGCATCGGGATCGCCGTCGAGCGCCTCGCGGAAGAGCGCCTCGAACACCTCGTCGGAACTGTGCCCGCCGCCCGTGACCTCGGCGAAGCGGGAGAACATTCCCACCCAGGCTGCGAGCTCGCTCGCGCCGTTGTTGCAGTGCACCATCGCGACCGGGTCGCCGGCCGGCGTGGTGACGAGGTCGAGTTCGTGGTGGATGCCGGCGAGCGGCCGCTCGAGCACGACCATGGCGAAGATGCTCGTGCCCGCGCTGACGTTGCCGGTGCGGGGCGCGACCGAGCAGGTTGCGACCATGCCGGTGCCCGCGTCGCCCTCGGGCGGGCAGAAGGGGATGCCGGGCGACAGCGCACCCGAGGGATCGAGGAGGGCAGCGCCGTCGGCCGTGAGCTCGCCGGCCTGCTGCCCCGCGACGAGCACCTCGGGCAGCAGTTCGGCGACCTTCAGCCCGAACGCGCGTTCTTCGACCAGCCCGTCGAACTTCGAGAGCATCGAGGCGTCGTAGTCGCCGGTGGCGGCATCGATGGGGAACATGCCCGACGCATCGCCCACACCGAGCACCCGGCGCCCGGTGAGCTTCCAGTGCACGTAGCCGGCGAGCGTCGTCAGGAAGGCGGCGTCGGCGACGTGCGGCTCGTCGTCGAGCACCGCCTGGTAGAGGTGCGCGATCGACCAGCGCAGCGGGATGTTCACGCCGAGCAGGGCGGAGAGCACCTCGGAGGAACGACCGGTGCTGGTGTTCCGCCACGTGCGGAACGGCACCAGGAGCTCGTCGCTCTCGTCGAAGGCGAGGTAGCCGTGCATCATCGCCGAGACGCCGATCGCCCCGGCCGTCGTCAGCTGCACCCCGTGCCGGCGCTGAGCGTCGGCGACCAGTTCGGCGTGGGCGGCCTGCACGCCGGTCCACACGTCATCGAGCGCGTAGGTCCAGACGCGGTGCTCGAACCGGTTCTCCCACTCGTGACTGCCGACGGCGAGCACGGTGGCCGGGTCGTCTGCCAGCACCAGGCACGCCTTGATGCGCGTCGAGCCGAGCTCGATTCCGAGCGACGTGCGACCTTCGAGGATCGCCGCCGCCGCGGCATCCGTCATCGTGCCACTCATCGGCGCTCGTCCCCGCTCTGGCCGTATACGTTCTGGTACCGATCATAGAGACGGTCGACGGCGGCCTGCGGGATCGGGATCAGCGGCCCCGCCTCTCGTGCGAAGTGCACGGTGCGGGCGACGTCCTCGACCATGACCGCGGCCTTGACCGCGTCTTTCGCAGAGGTGCCGATGGTGAACGGGCCGTGGTTCTGCATGAGCACCGCGCGCGAGCGATGCCCGGAGAGGGTCTCGACGATGCCGCGACCGATCGAGTCGTCGCCGATGATCGCGAACGGACCGATCGGGATCGGGCCGCCGAACTCATCGGCCATCGCCGTGATCACGCACGGGATCTCTTCGCCCCGCGCAGCCCACGCGACCGCGTAGGTGGAATGGGTGTGCACCACTCCCCCGACGGCGGGCATGTTGCGATACACGTAGGCGTGCGCCGCAGTGTCGCTCGACGGGCTGCGCTCGCTCCCGGGCGTACCCGGGATCACGTTGCCGTCGAGGTCGCAGAGGATCATGTTCTCGGGCGCGAGGTCGTCGTAGGAGACCCCCGACGGCTTGATCACGAACAGGTCTGCGCCGGGCACGCGGCCCGAGACGTTGCCGCCGGTCCAGACCACCAGGCCGTAGCGCACGAGCTCGCCGTGCAGCTTCGCCACATCCTCACGGACGACGGCGATCGCGGCATCCGTCTCGGGGCTCCACTCCGCCATGACCTACTCCCGCTTCCGCGAGACGACGCGCTGGAGCAGCACGAACACGAGCAGGATGCCGCCGGTGATGATGGTCGTCATCTCGGGGCGGATACCGCCATCGCGGGTGATGAGCACGTTCATGAGTCCGAGCACGAGGGCGCCGATGACCGAGCCGAGCACGTAGCCGTACCCACCGGTCAGGAGGGTGCCGCCGATCACGGTCGCCGCGATGGCGTCGAGCTCCCAGCCGATGCCGGTGATGTTCTGCGCGATTCCGAGCCGTGACGTGTAGATCACCGCGGCGACGCCCGAGAGCGTGCCGCTGATCACGTACACGAGCACCTTGGTGCGCGGCACCGGCAGACCCATGAGCTGCGTCGAGCTCTCCGACCCGCCGATCGCGTACACCGTGCGGCCGGTTCGTGTGCGGTGGAGCACCACGAAGGCCACGATCACCACGATGGCCGCGATCACGACGCCGGGGGTGACGACGAGGTCGTTGACCTTTTCGCCGTCGATCACCTTGAGCTGCGTTCCGAGCCAGCGGATGGGCGACTCATCGGAGAGCCGCTCGGGAACCGTGCTGAGCAGCGATGCCAGCCCTCGTGCCAGGAACATCATCGCCAGTGTCGCGATGAACGGCTGCACGTTGAAGTACTGGATCAGGATGCCCGAGATCAGGCCGAAGACGGCACCGAACGCGACCATGAGCACGATGACGAGATACGGATTCCACCCGGCGCTCGAGAGCATCACGCCCGCGACGCTCGAGAACGCGATGATGGCGCCGACCGAGAGGTCGATCCCGCCCGTGAGGATCACGAACGTCATCGCCACGGCCAGCACGATGAGGTGCGCGTTGTTGATCAGCAGGTTCGACATCGTGTTGAACTGCAGGATGCGCCCGTAGGTGACCTCGCCGTAGATCACCATGGCCACGAAGATGAGCACCGCGGCGATCGTCGGCAGTGCCGAGGGGTTCGTGCTGAGGATGCGCCGGAACCACCCCGCGAAGCCGGTCGCGGCGGTCGGGGAATCGAGGGTCTGCGACTCGGGAGTCTTCACGTCGGTCATGCCGGCACCTCCTGCTTCGTCGACTCGGTACTGCTACTGGATTGGATGGGCTCGGGTGTGCGTGGTCGTCGACGACGGACGAACCAGCTGCGCACGCGCTCCGACTGGAGCAGGCAGAGCACGACGATCACGATCGCCTTGAACGCGGGTGTCGCCGACGAGGAGATGCCGAGGAAGAGGATGGTCTTGTCGAGGGTGGCGATCAGGAGCGCACCGACGACTGCACCGCCCAGCGAGAACTTGCCGCCGGCGAGGGAGGTGCCGCCGATCACGACCGCGAGGATCGCGTCGAGCTCCATCTGGTACCCGGTGCGGGACACGTCGACGGTCATCACCGTGCCGACCGACATGATCCCGGCGACGCCGGCGAGCAGCCCGCTGACGATGTAGACGGTCAGGAGCAGGCCCTTCGGCTTGATGCCGGCCATGCGGCTCGCCTTCGGGTTGATGCCGGTCGCCTCGATCATGAGGCCGAGGGCGCTGCGCCGCACGACGAGGCCGACGATCACGACGATGAGGATCGCCAGGAGGAAGACGACGGGCAGCCCGATGAGGAAACCGTTCGCGATCCATTCGAACGGGTCGTTCGAGGCGGCCGTGTTCTGGCCCCCGGTGATGACCTTGGCGAGACCACGACCGGCGAGCATCATCACGAGCGTGCTGATGAACGGCTGCAATCCGACGTAGGCGACGAGCACGCCGTTCACTGCGCCGAGCACGGCACTGACGATGAGGGCGAGCCCGACCGCCGCGAGCATCGCGCCGCCGGATCCCGTGTCGGAGGCGCTCTTCAGGAACTCCATGGAGACGGCTCCGGACACCGCCATGATCGAGCCGACCGAGAGGTCGATGCCGCCCGTCGCGATCACGAGCGCCATGCCGATCGCGATCATGATGATCGGGGCCGAGGCACGAATGATGTCGACCATGTTGCCCACGAGGTGACCGTTGGCCGGGTTGAGGGAGACGGCCAGGTACGACGGGTCCTTCACGACGTTGAGGGCGAGGAGCGCGAAGATCGCGACGATCCCCCAGAAGAACGGCCGCCGGACGAGGTCGGTCAACCACGTCATGCCGCCGGTGGTCTGCGTGTTCATTCGTTCACCTCCGCGATGATGTCGTCTTCGGCCTCGACGAGGCTGCTGTGGGCGGCGGCTTCCACGCCGTGCGCCGCGATGACGTCGACGATCCTCTGGGCGGTCACGTCGGGTCCGTTCACGATCTCACCGATCTTCTGATGGTCTTTGAGCACGACGATGCGCTCGCTGAGTCGCACAACCTCCTCGAGCTCGGAGGAGATGAAGACGACCGACATGCCCTCTTCGGCGAGTTCGGCGACGGCCTCCTGGATCTCGGCCTTGGCTCCCACGTCGATGCCGCGGGTGGGCTCGTCGAGGATGAGCAGTTCCGGTTTGGTCGCAAGCCAGCGGCCGAGCAGCACCTTCTGCTGGTTGCCGCCCGACAGGTTCTTGATCGGCCGGTTCGGGTCGGCAGGGCGCACGTTCAGCGCTGCGATGTAGCGCTGCACGATCTCCTCCTGCTCCTTCTTCGGAATCGGCCGCGCCCACCCGCGCTCCGCCTGCACGGCGAGGATCATGTTCTCGCGCACGGTCAGATCGGCGATGATCCCCTCGTCGCGGCGATTCTCGGTGGAGAAGGCGACCCGGTGGTTCAATCCGTCGGCCGGGGACTTCACGTCGACGCGCTTGCCGTGGATCGTGATCGATCCCTCATCGGGCCGGTCGGCGCCGTAGAGCAGTCGGGCGAGCTCCGTGCGGCCGGAGCCGAGGAGGCCGGCGAAACCGACGACCTCGCCGCGGTGGATCTCCAGGTCGGTGGGCTCGATCGAGCCGCGACGGCCGAGTCCTTCGATGGCGACGACGGGGTCGACTGCGCGATCGCGCTCCTCGGTGCGGCGGTTGCCGCCGAGCGACTTCAGCGCATCGAGGTCCTTGCCGATCATCTTGGAGATGAGGGCGTGTCGGTCGAGGTCGCGGGTGAGGTACTCGCCCTCGTACTTGCCGTTGCGGAGCACCGTCAGCCGATCGCTGATCGCGTAGATCTGATCGAGGAAGTGCGAGACGAAGAGGATGGCGACACCCTGGTCGCGAAGCGTGCGCATGACGCGGAAGAGACCCTCGACCTCTGCGGCGTCGAGGCTCGAGGTCGGCTCGTCGAGGATCAGCACCTTGGCCTTGATGGCCATGGCGCGGCTGATGGCGACGAGCTGCTGCATCGCGATCGACAGCGACGACAGGGGCAGGTGGGTGTCGAGGTAGTCGAGGCCGAGTCGGGCGAGGGCCTCGGTGGCGGCGCGGTGCGTGGCTCGCCAGTTGATGCCGAGCAGCCCGCGGACCTCATGGCCGAGCATCACGTTCTCTCCGATGGAGAGATTGGTGACGAGATTGACCTCCTGGTACACGGTGGAGATTCCGGCGGCCTGGGCATCCGCGGTGCCGTGCAGGAGTCGCTCCTCTCCGGAGACGAGGATGGAGCCGGAGTCGATCTTGTAGACGCCCGTGAGCGCCTTGATCAGGGTGGACTTGCCGGCCCCGTTCTCGCCCATCAGGGCGTGGACCTCACCCTGGATGAGTCGGAAGTCCACTCCGTCCAGGGCTTTGACACCCGGGAACTCGATCGAGATGTCACGCATCTCGACGATGGGCAGTGGTTCAGTCATGGCATTCGCATTCCTGTGTGCTCGGCCGACCGTGCGGCCGAGAAGTCTCATGAGAACGGTGCGGGGCCCTTGGGGATGGACCCCGCACCGTTGGGGGCTCGCGGGCACGAGACCCGCGGCGTGGATCAGAACTTGCGGTCGGGCAGCGCGGCCTGAGCCGCCTCGGGCGAGTCGAACGCCTCGCTCGGCACGATGATGTACGACTCGACGCTCTCGCCGGCGAGTGCCTTCTCGACGACGTCGATCGCGGTCTCACCGAAGAGCGGGTTGTACTCGTGCACGAAGCTGAGCGTGCCGGCGGCGAGCGCCTCCATCGCGGCGAGCGTGCCGTCGATGGTCGCGATCTTCACGTCGACGCCCGGAGTGAGGCCTGCCTCCTCGACGGCCTGCGCCGCGCCGAGGCCCATCTCGTCGTTCTGTGCGAAGACGAGCTGGATGTCGTTGTTGTTGGCCTTCAGGAGCGTCTCCATGACGCTCTTGCCCTCTTCGGCCGACCAGTTCGCGGTCTGTGCGTCGACTTTCACCAGATTCGAGCCCTCGACTGCGGTGTCCCAGCCCTCGTTGCGCTCGTTGACGACGCCGACGCCGGCCGGCCCCTCGAGCACCACGTAGTTCGCGCCTTCGGGGAACGCCGAAACGGCCCAGTCGCCCACTGCCTCGGCCACGACGAGGTTGTCGGGCGCGATGCGGGTGACGTAGAGGCTGGGGTCGTCGGGTTCGATGCCGCGGTCGAGCAGGACCACGGGGATCTCCGCCTCCTGAGCACGGGCGAGGGAGTCCTCCCAGCCCGAAGCCTCGGTGGCGGAGAGGAGGATCACGTCGACCCCCTCGTCGACGAACGACGTGAACGCGTCGATCTGCGACTTCTGGTCGAGGTTCGTCGCCGGGGCGTACTTCAGGTCGAAGCCCGCGTCCTCGGTGAACGTGTCCTGGATGTTCGTCTCGTTGGCCTCGCGCCAGCCGCCCTCGGGGCCGACCGCGACGAAGCCGACCGAGATGAGCTCGCCTTCGCCTGCCGCCGCCTCGCCGCCGTCGCCGCTCGCGCAGCCGGCGAGTCCGAGGGCGAGCGCCCCCGCACCGACGAAGCCGAGCAGTCCGAGCATCCGCTTCTTGTGTGCCATGTTCTCCTCCTTGAGACTCTTCGACCTGACGATCGAAGAGGAAGTCCGCGTGCCTGTTCGTCAGACACTCTCGGGTGTGTGCGATCAATTGTGCGCGCTAACAATTGGTTTGGCAAGCTCGAGAGCTAGATTCGTTGCAATTCTGTTACCGCGCACAATTATTGCTCGCCGAGGCCTCCCTCAAGCTCGCAGAATGTACCGCTGAACCTGGTCCGATTCAGCGGCGCGGCGCGGCGCTCGAGGCCCGCACGACGAGGCTCGGCTCGATCAATTCGTGCTCTTCGGTCGACTCGCCCTCGATCGCGGCGATGATCGAACGCAAGGCGAGAGCGCCGAGCGCGGCGAAATCCTGCTTCACCGTCGTGAGCGGCGGCAGGAAGTGCCGGGCGTCCGGGAGATCGTCGAACCCGACGACGCTCACGTCTTCGGGAACGCGGAGCCCGCGATCTGCGAGCCCGTGCACGAGGCCGAGCGCCATCTGGTCGTTCGAGGCGAAGACGGCCGTCGTCTCGGCGAAGTCGAAGGACGTGCCGAAGTCGTAGCCGCAGTCGGACGTCCAGTCGCCGACCACGAGACTCGCTTCGGGCAGCCCTGCGGCCGCCAGGGCTTCGCGCCAGCCCTGCGCTCGTGCCCGAGCGTCGAACCAGTCGAGCGGACCCGCGAGATGGGCGATGGACCGGTGGCCGAGTTCGATGAGATGGGAGACCGCCATGATCGCACCGTCGCGCTGGTCGACCCCTGCGGTGTGCATCTCGGGGTGGGGTTCGGACTTGATCACGAGGGTCGGAAGGCCGCCGCTCTGCTGCCGGAGCAGGTCGAGCGACGATTCGCGAGGAGCGATCACGCAGAGGGCGTCGACACCCTGCGTGACGAGCTCGACGACACCGGCGTCGATCTGCTGGCCCTCCTCGTCTGAGACCGAGTACGCGCTGATGGCGTAGCCGGCCTCCCGCGCCGCGCTCTCGAGCGCGCGCAGCGTGCTGTTCGGCCCGTACTGCACGGGGCTGTCGACCACCACGCCGATCCGCATCGCCCGGCGTGTCGCCAGGGCGCGTGCGATCGAGCTCGGGGTGTAGTTCATCTCGTCGATCGCGTGGAGGACGCGTTCCCGCGTCGACTCTCGAATGTTCGGATGCCCGTTCAGCACGCGTGACACCGTCATGTGCGAGACGCCCGCGACCTTGGCCACGTCGTAGATGCTCGGCCGCTGCCGCCCATTGCGCGTCGCCTGATCAGACATTGCCGCTCACCTCGTTCGATCTCGTGGCCGCCGGCATCTCTCCGCGGGGGGCCGACATGTCCTGTACGTCGGCGCGGTCCCTTCGGGAACCGATTCTCACATCGTACGGCGACGACCGACGGGAGACACGCAGACAGGGCGCCACCGGCACGACGCGCCCGGTGCGCGGCACGGAACCGGCCATCAGCGCTCGTCCGCCGACGAGTTCGCCGTCCGGCGACCTTCCTCTCGTGCCTCGGCGAGCGCCGCATCGAACCGGCGGCGCGATCGCAGACGCCCCCAGATCACGGCACCGAGCAACAGCGCGATGCCGATGATGACGATGAGCTGGGGCCACGGAACAGCCCAGACCATCACCTGTGTCGAATGGGGCTCGAGCGCCGAGGTCTCACCGTCCATCGTCACGACGGTCGCGTCGAGCGTGACGGTCACGGGCACGAGGAACAGCGGCCAGACGTCGTCGACGACCGCGGTGAGCGTCCGCGTGTCGCCGGGCAGCAGTTCCTGTCGAATCTCCTGTTCCGCCGGGAATCCCGCTCGTCGTCCGCCGGCTTCGACGATGCCCTCGGCGAGGAGGCGCGTGTTGCCCTCGTTGACGACGTCGAACGAGACGGTCATCTCTCCGGGGCGCAGCGGGTTCCATGAGAGCGTGTAGCCGGATTCGATCGTCTGCACGGTGGCGGCGGGCGTCAACTCACCGGTCACACGGGTCAGCACGCGGAAGCCCACCCGGCTGTCGACGCCGAGGCTCGTGCCGTCCTCGGCCGACTGCCGCGACAATACGGAGGCCGTGATCCCGGCCGCATGGTCACCTGGTTCAGCCTGTTCCGGAACCTCGATGGTGAACGGGATCACCACGGTCTCACCTGCACCGACCGTGACGTCCTCGGGAAGGCTGATCCAGGTTCCCGCCGCCACCGACTTCTGATCGGCGGGCAGGATGTCGAATCTGCCCGTGCGCGTGTAGAAGCCGTCTGCCGCGGTGAGGCTGAAGGTGACGGATTCGTCGCTGACGTTTCGCACCGCGAAGTGCTCTTCGATGCGCTCGCCGGGGTCGAGGCTGTGCTCGACCAGCGTTCGCCCGTCGGGGCCGGAGGCGTCGGCAGGCGTGACCGACCACCGAACGGCGGGAGGCTCAGCGGGATCCTCGGCGGCTCGCGCCGGCGACGACGTCATGACGGCGAGCGCGAGCCCGCACATGAGCGCCAGCGCCAGGAGTGCGCGCAGGGATGCGCGCGGGCGAGAAAGCAGGTGAAGCACGGTGGGTCCAGACGTCGGGGTCGGGGCCGCCTACACGGCCCCGACCCGTTTCAACAGAGAATCAGCTGCCGGCCGATCAGTACGCGTCTTCCCACAGCGTGAGGGTCAGCGTAGCCGAGTACGCACCGGGGGCGACGTCCTTCGGAGTCTTCAGGAACAGGTCGGCGTCGGCCTGCCACTCGCCGACGGCGTGCGCCTCGCTCGAATCGAGCGCGAGCGCGAGCAACTCCTCGCCGACGAGACCGACGTTGTTCGCCGAATCGCCCGAGCCCTGCGTCGGCTCGTCGAGCGAGGTGACGACCTCGTCACCAGGAGCGACTTCGCCGTTGCCCTCGGTCAGCAACCGAGGCACCCAGCCGAGCTTGTCGGCACCGATGTCGGGCACGCCGGAGGCACTGAACGCCGACGACTGGCCGGTCACGTACCAATACACACCCGACGGCACGTCCTCACGATCGTCGGTGACGGTCACGGTCGGCAGCACGCCGTTGAACTGACGGAGCTCGGGGTCGGTGCTGGCGCCCTCGGTCAGACTCGTGGTGTTCTCGGCGACGCTCATCGTCAGCGCGCCCACGGGCGGCAGCGCGTCGATCTGCACGTCGACCGTGACATCCGAGCCGTCGATCTCGTCGGCGATCGCGGCTCCCGCTGCGCCGATGAGGAGCATCCCGCCCAACGCACCGGCTGCGGTGCGGGCGAGCAATCCCTTCGTGTTCATTCCATGTCTCCATTCCCGGCCGGCGCGATGTCCGAACCGACTGCGAGCGACCGGACCATCCGATCGTCGGGTCTCGCCGAGTTCAGCCGAAGGCGACTGTTCCTGGCATCCACTCCCACTGCCGTGCGGCGCGGGGTGAGGTATCGGCCACCGTCGCCCGCGCCGCGGATCGCGGCCGCAGCGGGCGGTTGGACATCGTGAGCATGTTGGCACCTTTGCTCTGGATCCCATGGTGGATCGACTGGCTCGAGTTCATGTTAGCGCGCACTGTTAGCGGAAACAAGAGTCTCAGTCGCAGGTGACGGCCGGGTACTCGACCGTGAGCGTGCGAGTCACGGGCGCCCCGTCGACCGTGGCACCGGCCGCGACCGAGACCGATCCCGCATCGATCGACGCGAGCCTCGTCATGAATGCCTGCGACGAACTCTTCCCCGCAGCGAGCGCCGTGACGTTCCGACTCCCGAACTGGCCGTCTACGGCGAAGTCCACCGTCACGTCGTCGACATTCGAGACGGTCGTCGTGACCACCGCCCTGCCCGCCACGCATCGAACGGCCGCGACCGCCGACACGTCGAGCGTTGCGACGTCGGCGCGCACGATCTCGATGCGATACGTCACTGTGGTCGTGTGATCCTGCGCGGCCGATCGCAGCGTCAGCACCGTCGGCTCGTCGCCTTCGGCGAGGGCGATCGTTCTGGGCAGCGTGTCGTCGATCAGCACATCATCCGCGTAGACGAGACCGCTCGGCACTGCCGGATCGGCATCGAACGTCGCCGCCGTCGCGTCGGCGGGCACCGTGGCGATGTACGCATACGTGTCGTCGGTCAGTTGCGGCGACAGCTGTCCGTCTGTGAACGACAACTTCGTCAGATCGGCGTCCGTCCCATACGTCGTCTTCGTCGTCGTGTAGACCCCGTAGACGCCTCCGACGTAGCTCGTGCCATTGCCCTGGAATCGCACGGTGACGACCGGGATCCTCTCACCGTCGTCGTCCAGAACGTACTCGCCGTTCTGGTCGCGCTTGTAGCTGTCGGCCGCGGGAATGCCTGCCAGGACCGACGCCGGGATCCGGTCGTACTGCACGTACCAGCTCGAAGCGCCTGCCGCGCCGGTGATGCGCTCGTGCTTCAGCAGCACATCGTTCACGAAGACGTCGAACGTCCGGCCGTTGTCGCCGCCGAAGTAGCGCGCGCCGAGGAAGTTCTCGGTCGCTGCCGGATCGACGATCATCTCGTACTGGAAGTACGCATCCGCAGCCCTCTGCCCGTCGCGGTATCCCTCCCCCAGGTGCACACCGACCGACGACTTGTTGTATGCGTAGTTCTTGTCGGCCTCGCTGTTGTTGTTGTCGAACGACGTGAGCGAATCGATCGTGGTCTCGGCGATGCGCAGTTGCTCTTTGCCCTTCAGGATCAGCTGCTGCGCCTCTTCCGAGTCCGGTTCAGTCAGGTTCATGTAGATGGCATAGCGGGCACCGTAGAGGCTGTAGTACGGCTCGAACGTCAGTGCGGCGGATGCAGGGTCAGCGCCTTGGAGCTTGAACCGCATCGTCTCGAGCCCGTTGGCGTTCTCACCGTCCGCCACCCGAACGAGATTGGCGCCGATGTCGGCCTTCCAGCTCACAGCGTCGTCGACCACGACGCTGTTGCTGACGGACTTGTCGGCGACGCTCATGCGCACGAGCACACCGGCCACGTACGTCGCGTCGACATTCGTGCGGTTGAGCTCCGTTGCCAGCAGCACCGGACCGTACTTGAACGCGACCCAGTTCGGGTTCTCGGTGTCGTCGTCGACGACGACCTCTGCGGTCAGCACGTACGTGATCTCGTCACCCGCGGCGACCGGCAGGTCGATATAGCCGTCGGACTGGAGGGACGCGACATCCGACGTCTCGCCGTTCACCGTGAGCGTCGGCGTCTCCGCCACCCAGTTCGGAATGCGCAGCCGCAACGACGTTCCATCAGCGAGTGCCCCGCCGTCGAGTGCCTCGACCGTGAGGGTCACGGTGTCGTCGGCGGGCACGTCGGCGACCTGCACGAGCCTCAGGTTGTGCTCACTCGACGTCAGCTCCGACGACCGGAACTGGTTGACGTAGACCGCCCGGTCCTTCGTGAAGTAGAACGAATCGCCGAGCTTCGTGAAACTCTCAGTGGCGGTGCCGTGGTCGCACCAGAACTCGTCGAAGGGACGCCCGAACACCTTCGCGTAGCCCGCGGTCATCGGCTGGAAGTACGTCATCATGCCGGTCTCCGGGTTCTGTGACGCGAGGATCGTATTGATGTAGGTGGATTCGTAGAAGTCGGCATACTTCACGTCGGGGTCGACCTGGAACAGCGCCCGCGAGAGCTTCAGCATGTTGTATTCGTTGCAGCCCTCCGACGTCGAGTTCTCGCCGTATCCCGAGGTCGTGCCGTTCGTGGCGTGCTCGTACAGCGTGCCCGGTTCGTGGAAGTGCTCGGAGTGGCTGTTGCCGCCGTTGGCATAGGAGTGGTCATCGACGACCATCTGCCAGAAGTTCTCGGCGGCATCGCGGTACATCCCGAGTTTCGCCTTCTCTGCCTCGGTGAGCGTCTCGAAGAGGTCGGGGTTCTCGGTGAAGACCGTGTACCGTTTGAGCGCGCCGATGAGCTTCGGGATCGTCGTGTTGGCGTGCTTGCCGTTCAAGACGTCGTCGCCGGCCGCGAGTTGCTCGAACAGCGACACCTCGTCGAAGTACTCGGCTGCGCCCTTGTGCACCGGATCCTCGGTGATGCTGTAAAGCTCGTACAGCGCCTCGTTCATGCCGCCGTACTCGGTGTTGAGGATGCTCGCGGGGTTCGCCTGCCGACCCGCCCAGTCGTGGACCCAGGTGCCGAATCCATCGGCGACCTCGAGCGCCTTCGCCGAGACCTCGGCCGGAGCCTGCTGATGGGCATCGAGCAGACCGGCGAGTACCTTGTGGAGGTTGTAGAACGGCACGAGCAGGCCGCTACCGCCGCTCGGGAGCAGGCTCACCGAGAAAGGTGAGACATATCCGGCGTTGGCCGGATCCTTCACCGCGTAGGCGTCTTGCGCACGGTCGAGTCCGTCGACCGCCGTCGTGAGCTTCGCAAGGAGCGCGGCCTTCGTCGGCTCATCCGTCGTCGTGGCGTACGCCTGCGACAGCGCGGAGATGTAGTGCCCGAAGAAGTGGCCCTGGAATCTCGTTCCGCTCGTGCGCTCCCAACCGCCGTACGGCTCGGCGCTCGTCGGCAGACCCGCCTCGGTGGCGAAGGCGTACAGGAACCGTTCGGGGTCGAGACTCAGGAGGTACTCGATCATCTTCTGGTTGCTGTTGACCAGGTACGGGTCCGCGAGGAGGACCTCGCTCAACTCCGTCTCCTCGAGGGAGATCGACGTCGACGCTCCGCTCCGCGGCACGGTGATCTCGAAGGTCTTCGACACAGGCTCGCTTCCGCCGTACGCGGCCGTCGCGGTGAGCGTGACCGCGGCCGCAGCGGACTCCGGGCGCGTCACGGCCGCCTGCCCGTCGTCGACGGAGATGATGTCGGGGTGCGACGACGACCAGTCGACGTGCGTGCCGTTCGCGGTCTCGGTCGGCAGTTGGAATGCAGTGGTTGCGCTCGAAGGGATCGACAGCGCCTCGAGCGCAGCCAGGGCCACGGCCTCGGGGGCGAACGACGGGTCGTTCCGCTTGGTGAGCTCGACCACATCGTCGATCGTCGCGACGGCCCTGTAGAGCTCGTAATCGTCGAGCAGTCCTCTGACGTGCGCACCGTCGTACAGCGGGCCGTTGTAGCCGAGGGTCTTGACGGTCGTGCTCTCGGATTCGATCACTCCCGTTGCCGTGCCCGTCGCCGGGTTCTTCACGGTGGCGACCTGGCGCACACCGTTGCGATAGAAGTCGACCTTCTTCGTGGCCTTGTCGAAGGTCACCACGACGTGCGTCCACTGCCCGGCCGGGAAGAACCCCGCGCGGGCGGTGTCGACGGCCACCTTGTACGGCTGCCCCGTCGCGGGCCCGACAGACAGGACGAGCGGAGAGGCATCGCTCTCGGAGGTGAGGTACCAGCCGGCCGAGTTGTAGGCCAGCTTGCTCCACGCGAAGACCTGCTCGCCGGTCATCGCCCCGTGCGGCTTGTACCAGAACGACACGGTCAGGTCGGCGGGCTGCAGAGCGGCGTCGGTGCCGAGCCGGACGGCGTTCGTCCCGTCGAAGTCGAAGGCCTCGCCGTCGATGCCGGCTCCGTAGGCTTCGCCGCCCTTCTGCATCGTGACGGATGCCGCGTTCGGCCCCGCATCCGAGAGGTTGCCGTCGAAGCTCAGGTCCAGCACCTTCGCCTCATCGATCGACAGCGGCGCAGCCACGGCCGCCGCCGGAACACCGATCGCGAGGGCACCGGCGGCGAGCGCCGCCGCCGTACCGAACGCCACCGCACTGCGGATGCTCTGCATGGGATGCCGATCTCTTCGGATCCTCGCGTCGGCCATGATCGCCATCATGAGTTCGATCAATCGCTTCTTCGCCATTGCTCCGTGGGCCCCTTTGCTCAGGTGATCTTCGTCACGTCGACGTCGTCATGTGGTTTCACTCATACGTCATGTGGTTTCACTCATACGCCGATTCTGTTACCGCTATCAGATTGAGCTCGTCCATTCTTGGAGCAATCCTCGTCAGGAGTCAAGGGTTTCGTCGCAAACCGCCTCCATCGACGACATCTCCGGATCCAATCGACCGAAGTGCTTGCCCATTCGAAATAGTGAGCGCTAACATGCTGTCGCGTGCACGCCACCGCGGCGTCCTGCCATCCGGCCGCGCCTCAGCAAAGGAGCTGGAGTGGATTCCACTGCTCACCAGATGCCCCATCATCAGATGCCCCGCAGGAACCGTCGCACCCGCGGCCTCCGCGGCGGGTTCGCCTCTGCCATCGGCGCGGCGCTCGTGCTCACCGCCATCGTTCCGGCACACCCCGTGGCCGCGGCGGAGCCGACCCCGCCGGCCGACGGGCTCGTGGCCGCGTATGACTTCGGGCAGACGACCGGCATCAGCGTCCCGAACTCCGCGACCGGCGCCGCCCCTGGCCCGGCCACAGTCGTCAACGGCTCCGATGCCCACTGGACCGGTTCGTCGCTCGAGCTGACCGGCGGGGCGAAGAACGGCGCCGGCAACTGGGTACGCCTGCCTGACGGCATCCTCGGCGGTGCGACCTCTGCGACCGTCACGATCGAGGCGAAGCTCGACGCCTCGATGAAGAACAACTGGAACTTCCTCTGGAACATCGGCAGCGACTCGACGAGCCAGTACTACTTCGCCTCCGTGCGCGACAACCCGCGCACCGCGATCACGACCTCGGGCGGCGGCGGCGAGGTCAACGCGCGCTCCGGTACGGCGCTCAGCGCCGACCGCTGGTACAGCCTCACTTCGGTGATCGACGCAGCGGCCGGGCGCATCACCTTCTATGTCGACGGCGTCGAGGTGGCCTCCACGCCGACGACGCTCACGCCCGCATCCATCACCGACCAGAGCCTGAACGCGATCGGCCGCGGGCCCTACCCCGACCCGCTCTACACGGGCGAGGTCTCGACCTTCCGCGTCTATGACCGCGCCCTCACCGCCGCTGAGGTCGACGACGTCTCGGTCGCCGACGCGGCGATCCACACGGAATCCCACGAGCAGGCCGCTGCTGCCATCCTCGACTCCGTCGAGCCGGTGACCATCGACGACACCGTGACCAGACTGCCCGACTACGGCGAGAAGGTGACGTGGGCCTCCGACGACCCGGCCCTGGTCATCGGTGACGACGGCCGCACCGTGATGGCCGAACAACCCGCCCCCGGTGCCGAGCCGATCTCGACGACGCTCACCGCGACCGCATCCGTGCGCGGTGCCAGCGCCTCGCGCGAGGTGGCCGTCACCGTGCAGCCGCAGGCCGAGGCCGGCGACCCCTACGGATACGCCATGGTGCACTTCATCGAGGACTCCGCCGGCTACGCCGAGAAGATCTATCTCGACGTGTCGCGCGGAAACAACCCCGAGCAGTGGGACCCGCTGAACGGCGGCGAGCCGATCCTCGCATCGGATCTCGGCACCACCGGCATTCGCGACCCCCACCTGAGCTACAACCCCGAGACCGAGACCTACTACATCATCGCCACCGACCTGCGGGTCTTCGGCGGCGACCGCGGCGCAGACGGATGCCTCGACTGGTGCCACTGGAGCTCGCAGGGCAGCACGAAGCTGAACGTCTGGGAGTCGAAAGACCTCGTCAGCTGGAGCGAACTGCGCCAGTTCGACGTCGCGACGTCGGTGGATGGCACCGAGCTCGTCGAGCTCGGCATGGCGTGGGCACCGGAGGCGACCTGGGTCGACGACTACCACGAAGACGGTCGCGGCGCGTTCGTTCTGTACTGGTCGTCGAACGTGTACGACGACGCGCAGCACTCCGGCGCGACGTACTCGCGCATCCTGTGGGGTGCGACGACCGACTTCACGCAGGAGACGTACGAGTACGGCGGGGTGTTCATCGACGCCGGCGGCAACACGATCGACACCACGATCGTGCAGAACGAGGGTACGACCTATCGCGTCACGAAGGACAACTCGCAGGGCAAGGGCATCTACATGGAGTCGTCGCCTGCCGCCCGCTGGTGGGAGCCCGCGGCCGCGTGGACGCAGGTCCAGGCGCGCATCGGTGCCGAGTGGGCGGGCGGCAACGCCGGCGGCGTCGAGGGCCCGGCGGCGTTCAAGGTACACGAAGAGGACGCGTGGTACCTCTACGTCGACGTGATCCCGTCGACCGGCTACCGCCCCATGCAGACCACCGATCTCGACACCGGGTGGTCGCAGCTGGAGAGCAGCGACTTCGCCATGGCGCCGAGCACCAAGCACGGCGGCATCGTCGGACTCACCCGCGACCAGTACGACACCGTGCGGGCCTCAGATGCGACGGGCGCCGTGGCGGACGACCTCGGTTCCGTCGAGGTGCCGGCCGGTGCCGACGAGTCGGCGGTGCGCGACGCGCTGCCCGACTCGGCCGAGGTGACGCTCGCGTACGATCGCGGCACCGCGACCCAGCCGGTGGACTGGGAGCTGTCGGATGTCGCGACCGACGATCCCGGCACCTACGAGGTGACCGGCACCGTGCGCACCATCGGCGCGAACCTCAACCAGTGGGTCGGCACAGGCGGATCAACGGCCTGGGATGCACCGGGCAAGCAGCAGTACAGCTCGACAGCGATCACTGTGACTGCCGAGGTGGTCGTCACGCCGGGAGAGCCGTCGCTGCCCGTGTCGGTCACGGCCGACACCCGGTGCGTCGCCGGCAAGGTCGTGCTGACCGTGCGCACGGAGAACGAGCACGACGCCGCCGTGCGTGCCGTGGTCGACACGGCCTACGGTTCCAAGACCATGACGGCGATCCAGCCAGGCAAGAGCACGTCGGCGGCATTCACGACGAGGCAGACCTCTATCGCCGAGGGAACGGTCGATGTGACCGTCACCGCGGGTGACGACAGCACCGAGGCATCCGCCACCTCTGCGGCGGCAACCTGCGGCTGATCCCGCCCCGCTCGAGCGCCCCGCCGGGTGTTTCACCGGTGGGGCGCTTCGCATGACGGCCAGCGGCCGGTTCAGCTCACCCGCAGGTGAGGATCGGATACGCGATCTGCTGCTCGGCTGTCACGGACTCGACGGTCGCGTTGACCCCGATCGTCCCGGCGGGGACCGCGGCGAGGCGGGTGGTGAACGAGGCCGAAGCGCTCTTGCCCGGTGCGAGCGCGGCGAACGTCTTCGCACCGTATGCCCCCATCGCGGTGACGGTCACCGGCACGTCGTCGGCGTTCGTCACGGTCAGCACCTGCACGACCTTCCCCGCGACGCAGCGGCTCGCCACCGTAGCCGTCACTTCGGGCCCGGCGGAGCCGGTGACCGTCACCGTCGCCGTCACCGTGCGGTTCGACGGCGCGAGCCACTCGGCATCCGTCATGTCGAGGACAGGGCTGTCGTCCTGGCGGAAGTACACCATCCTGGCGCCGGCGTCGCGGGTGCCGTTCTGGGTGAGTTTCGCGTGGAAGATGTTCAGCAGATTTCCGTCGTCGTCGTACGTGTACGAGTTGTGGCCCGGACCCCAGTTGTCGGTGAACGCTCCCTCGTAGTGCCAGATGGGATAGTCGCGGATCGCCCAGGTCGCCGGGTCGAGCAGATCGGCACCGGACGCCGCGGTCGCGAGGCCGACGGCATAGGTCCAGTCGATGTTCGAGCCGGAGAAGGTGATCATGATCTTGCCGTTGCGCTTGATCACGAAGGGGCCCTCCACCACCTCGGAGGTGTTGGCCGACCAGCCGCGGTCCGGGAACGCGATCGTCGAACGGTCGCCGATCAGCTGCCACGCTCCGGTCTTCGACGGTGCGACCTTCGCGATCTTCAGCACGGCCGGACCGTTGCCGCTCGAGGGGACGTTCCGCTCGGACCACACGACGTAGTCGGTGCCGTCGTCCTCGAAGTGCGTCATGTCGAGGGTGATTCCGGTGCCGTACGACGTCAGCGGCCGGCCCGCCGCGTCGACCACACGCTGCGGAGCCTCCCAGTCGGCGCGCACGATCGGGTTGCCACCCGGCTTCAGGCGCATCGTGTAGGACTGCACGCCGTTCCAGGCGTTGACGCTGTCGGCGTTCGCGGCGAACAGGATGTACAAGTCGCCGTCGACGAGGTGCAGTTCCGGTGCCCACAGCTGCGCGTTCGTCGCGGTTCCAGAGAGTCCGAAACCGAGGATCCGGTTGTCCGGGGCACTCGCGATCCCCGCGATCGTGTCAGCTTGTCTGATGAAGAACTCGTCCTGCCCGTTGTCGTCGGTGGCGATGAACAGCCACGTCTTCTCGCCGCTCGGTAGCGTGTACCGCAGCACATGCGGGTCGGCGCGGCGCGCGATCAGCGGGAAGATCGTCTCGGTGCGCTGGAGAGTGCCCGTCACGGTGTACTCCCCGGGCGTGGCGGTATCGACCGCCGAGGCGTCCCAGTCCACCCGGAAGTCGTGGGTGCCGCCGTCGGAGTAGTCGGCGGTGACCTTCTCGGGAAGCTCGAGCTCGCCACCGGCGGCGAGCGTGATGTCGTCGGGCGCCTGCAGACCGGTGTTGTGCACGCGGCCGAGCAACTGCTCGGCCGAACCAGCCTCAGCTGCCGTGACCGGAACGATCGTCGCAGTCTCGGCATATGCCACATCGATGCTGCCCGACCGGCCGCTGGGCTGCTGCCCGGCGCCGAGCACGTTCAGCGTCTGGAACTCCGTCGTGCTTCCGGTCAGTGCCGAGCCGGCCGGGCTGGTCCACACCACGCGGTAGGCGTCGATCCGGGAATCCCACTCGGCCGACACTGCACTGGTCGCGCCCTGGGCCGGAAGGGGCAGCAGGCCGATCTCGGTCCAGTTCACCAGGTCCGGTGACGTGAAGACGACTGCACCGGCCGTCTCCGCGGCGCCGGACGCAGTGGTGCGGCGTGCGATCAGACCGAAGCCCTCGTCGCCCTGCAGACGGAACAGGTACGGGCCGGCGAGGTAGCGCTTGGTGCCGTTGACCTGCTCGGTCATGCCGGTGACCGTGGGGAAGACGACCCCGGCGCCGGAGTTCAGCGCGGTGTACGAGGTGCCGTCGGAGCTGAGTGCGAGGTGCCCGGCGCGGGTGACCTCGGGGTCATCTCCGCCTCGGGTGTTCTTCGACGTGGTGTACGCGGCCAGTCTCGAGGCGCCGGCCTCGGCGATGCGCACCTCGATGTCGGTGGTCGCGGCATCCGTTCCGGCGCCGACGACGGCCCGGAGGGTCGCCGCCGCGAGCCCGTCGTCCGGGGCAGAGGCGATCGTGCCGCCGGAGACGGAGCCGGCCCCGGACACGTGCGACCAGACGACCGGCAGGCCCTGCGCGGTGGCCGGGAGGACGTAGCCCTCCTCGAGGACCGACGGCAGCAGCAGGGCTGCGGCGGCCTTGGCTGCCTGCTCGGCGCGACTCGGCGTCGGCACGACCGTGACCGTGAAGTCCTTCGTCGCGCTCTTGCCGCGCACGCTCGAAGCCGCGGTCAGGGTCACGGCGGTCGAGGTGGCCGGTCGGGTGACCTTGCCATCGGCTTCGACGATGCCCGACGGCGACGAGGTCCAGCTCACGCCGCCGTCGGTCGGCAGCACGAGGTCGGTCTCGACCGCATCGAGGTTCTGCGCGTTGAGCGCGGCCAGGTCGATGCCCGCCACGACCTCGGCCGCCACGGCCGTGGCGTCGCTGTCGGACGCCGCGGCGATGTCCTGCGCCGAGAGAGCCTCGTTGTAGACCCGGAACGACGAGACGCCGCCCTGGTAGCGGGAGTCGCCCGCGTAGGCGCTCCTGCCGATGAAGTTCATCGTGTGGGTGGTCAGATCGCTCAGATTCACCGTCGAGTCGATCTTCTGGGCGACCTGGGCGCCATCGATGTACAGCCGCAGGGTCGAGGTGGTGCCGTCGGCATTCTTCGCGATCGTGGCCGCAACCGACTGCCATCTGCCGTCGGCGAGCCTGGTCGCCGAGGTGACCGACTGCTCGCCGGACCAGTTGGTCTTCGAGATCGCCACGCGCGGGGCCACGGGCTGGAGGAAGAACTGGCCGGTCGACGAGTCGCCCGAACCGCCGATGTTCCACAGGAATTTCGCGCCCGTCAGCGCGACGGGGCTGGTCTCGATGACGATCGTCGCCGCGCTCTGCCCGGACAGCAGGTTGTCGGGCAGTTGCACATGGTTCGCGCCGTTGAACTGCATGGTGCCGCCGCGCCACGCCGCGCCGCCCACGACGGTGCCGTCGCGACCGGCGCCGGAGACGTCGTGCAGCACGGTGCCGCTCGTCTCGGAGAAGTCGTACGACGCCAGCAGCGATGCCGGCTCGGCAGCGCCGGCCGCCACGGGACCGGCCAGACCCGCGATCAGGGCGAAGCCCAGGGCACCGGAGAGCATCTTCGTCCACCGCGATCTCCGTGCGGCGTGCGGAGCCTGCGCGACCACTCTGTCTTTTCGATACATTGCGCTTCTCTTTCTGTTGGGCGTCTGCGCTCAGCCGCACACGACCGCGGGATGCGATGCCGACACGATCGGATGCGTCATCCGCAGCTCGCCGCCGCGAACTCCACGTTCCGCGTCGACGTGACTGGCTCGCCGTCGATCGTGGCCTGAGCCGACACCTCGACGGTCCCGGCGCCGATGGCGGGCCGACGGCTGCTGAGCGCGTGCGACACGCTCTTGCCTGCCGCGACCGATGCCGTCGTTCTGGTGCCGTACGGCGAGGTGCTCGTCACCGACATCGGCACGTCCTCACCGTTCGTCACCCTGACCGTCTGCACGACCTTGCCGGCCACGCAGCGGGACGCCACGACGGCCGAGACTTCCAGCGACTCATCCGGAGTCACGGTGACGGTGACCGACACCGTGCGGTTGTCGGGCGCGATCTCTTCGTCGGCCTCCATGTCGAACACCGGCAGGCCGTCGGCCGCCCAGTGCACGCGGCGCACGAACGTATCGCGACCCGTGAGTCCGTTGTCGTCGGTGCGGGCATGGAAGACGTAGAGCAGGTTGTCGTCTTCGTCGTGCGACCACATACCGTGGCCGGTGCCGAGCTGCCAGTCGCCGTTGAAGAGCCCCGACTTCTGGATCGGGTAGTTCAGCTTCGTCCAGACAGCGGGGTCGGTCAGGTCGACGCCCTCGCCCGCGGTCGCCGTCACCAGACCCGTGGTGTACGTGTCGCCGACGGTCGAGCCGGAGTAGATCAGGTGCAGCACGCCGTCACGTACATGCACGTTCGGCCCTTCGGCGATGGTGTTGTCCCACGCGTACTCGGGCACCGCGATGCGCACCGGGTCCGACGTGAGTCGCGTGGGGTTCTGCGGGTCCACCTTCGCGATGAAGATCGCGCCCAGCATCTGCCAGGAGTAGTACGCCTGGCCCGAGTCGACGAAGTAGGTCATGTCGAGCGAGATCTGCTGGATGGGGTTCAAGGTCGACCCGTCGGCGCGCAGCACCTTCTCGGCCTTCGACCAGTTCGACGGCACCGCAGGGTCGAGGTCGTCGCCCTGCGCGTTCTGTTGCAGCTGGATGATGCTCGCGCGCCCCGTCCACATGTCGGGCCGGCCGTTCGAGCCGTTGTAGCAGGGCATGAACATGATCGACAGCACGCCGTCGATCACATGGAACTCCGGCGCCCAGAAGCAGCCCGTCATCACGCCGCCGTCGGCGTCGGTGTCGCCCGCGACCAGCAGGTCGACCTCGACGTTGCGGCCGGCGGCGATCGCCTCATCCGACAGGTCTTCGATGTTGTCGGCGATGCGCATCGGCATGTGCGCGCCGTTCGCCGGATCGACCGGGTTGAGGTTCAGGTCCTCCGTCGCGATCATCAGGAACCTCGTCTGCCCGTTCCAGTCGAAGCGGAAGATCGACGGGTCGGCGCGCTCGTCGGCGAACGGGGTGGCGTACTCGGGTGCTTTGATCTGGCCGGTCACCTCGTAGGCACCCGGCGTCGACGTGTCGACGTCCGCCAGCGACTCGGCGCTCCACTCGATCGCGCGTGTCGCGGTCGATCCGTCGTTGTAGGCCAGTTCCGCCCGCTCGGGCAGGGCCTCGACCTCGAGCGCGGAGCCCGCTTCGACGCTGACGTCGTCGAGTGCGGCGACGCCGGTGTTGACGATGCGGCCGAATCGCACCTGCAGCGCGCCGGCGACCTCGTTCGAGACGGCCAGCGCGTTGCCGCTGCCGTAGTCGTCGACGCCTGCATCCTCGCTTCCGGCGGTCGCCGCGACCGCGCCGCGCTGCGCGTCGGTGCGGGTCGAGTCGTCGGCGAGGTCAGCGAAGGTCGTGTACATGGGCGCACCGGCATCCGAGGTCCACGTGACCATGTACCGGCCAGATGCCGAGTCGTAGACGGCGGCTGGCTCATTCACGCCGCTGGTGACACCGAGGTCGACGAGCCCGATCTCCTGGTACGTGCGCAGATCGTCGCTGCGCGCGTACAGCACGCTCGACGCCTGCGTTCCGTCGGATCCGCCGCCGCGCGCGGTGCGGGTGGCGACGACGCCGTACCCGCCGTCGGCGAGCGCGAACACGTGCGGGTCGCGCAGACTTCGGAGAATCCCGTCATTCGTGCCCGCCGCCGGCACCGGCTCGGAGGTCTGCGCGAAGAAGATGCCGTAGTTCTCGTTGAGCGGGGTCCACCCGTCGGCGCCATCGAGCGCGAGGTGCATACTGAGCGCGGCATCCGCATTGTTCGCCTCGGCCGCGGAAGTGGGCGTGCGGTGGTAGGCGAGGAGTTGCGACGTGGTCTCGCTCGGCAGAACGCGCACGTCGAAGGCGCGCAGCACTGCGACGTCGGTCGACGTGTCGGTGACACGCACCTCGATCGCGGCATCGATCGCGGTCGTCGATGACGAGAAGATGGTGCCGTCCACGACCTCGGCACCGCTCACCGCTGTGACGCTGACGGTGGTGCCGTCGGGCGCGGGCGGAAGCGCAGCGCCCGACTCGACCACCGGCTGGATGACGAAGCGCTCGGCGAGGCGTTGCGCGCGTTCATCGGCGGTTTCCGAGGAGGGCAGCACGGTCACCGTGATGGTCTGGCTCGAGCTGAAGCCCCGCACCGCGGCGGCCGCGGTCAATTGAACCTGCTCCGCGGGTTCACCGGTGAGCGGCGGAACGACCGTACCGTCGGCGGCGACGACAGTGGGATCGCTCGACGTCCAGATCACCCGGCCGCCGGCGGTCGGCAGGTCGACATGCGTGTCGGTATCCAGATCGGCCAGCCCGAGCTCGTCGAGGATCGCCTGGGCCCGCGCTCGCAATTCATCGGCGTGGACCTGGGCGTCCGCGGCGGACACGTCGGCGATCTCTTCGGCCGTCAACGCGCGGTCGTACACGCGGAACGCCGAGATCGCGCCCTGGAACAACGGGTCGGGCCACGGTGCCCGGCCGATGGTGTTCAGCGACTGGTCGATCACGTCTGCCGGCGTTGACCCGACCGGGCCGGAGCCGGCCGGCACGCCGTCGAGGTACAGCGATGCCGTGCCGGTCGCTCCGTCGACGACCGAGACGACGTTCACCCACTGATCGGCCATGACGCCGCACGAGCTCGCCTGCATCAGCTGCTCGACGCCACCGGCCTTGATGCCGACGAGCGGAGACCGGCCCGATGCGCAGTTCAGCGACGCGAAGAAGTATTCGGTCGCGGCCGACTCGTTTCCGATGTTCCAGAGGAAGTGGAACCCGTTCAGCATCGCGCTCGACGCCTTCACCTCGGCCACGACCGTGGCGGACTCCGCTCCGGCGAGAATCGCATCGGGAAGTTCCACCCAGTTTCCGGTCGAGGTCATGGCCCCGCCGCGCAATGTCAGCGAGGTGCCGGTCCAGTCGGATGCCTGCACGTTACGCACGGTTGCAGACCCGAACTGCCCGCCGGGCGCGCTGTTCGGCACCGAAGTGCCGCCGGACTCGTCGAAGACGTACTCCGCCACGAGCCCGGGTTCGGGAACCGCAGCGCCGGCGCCGCTCACCCCCAGCCCGAGGACCATCGCGCTGATCGCGGCGAGCGCCAGCGAGGCTGTTCGAGTCGGGGATGATTCGCGCATTCCACTCTCCATCAAGCGGGGCCGATCGGTGCCGGCCGGTGTCGTCGTTCATGTTAGCGCTATCGGAATTCCATCCACCACTTCCAATGTGAGCGCTAACGCTGTACATTGACGCTCGTCGCCCGCGCGCTTCCGCGTGGGCGCAAGCCGCAATGGAGAGGGTTGATATGACGAAGACGTCATGGCGGCGAGGCGGACTGGCGGGGGCTGCGATCGCAGCACTCGCGGCGGGTCTGCTCGCGCCGACGACAGCGTACGCGGATCCGGTTCCGGAGGATCCGAACCTCGTGCTGCACTACGACTTCAGCCAGTCGGGTGCAGTGACGGATGTCTCGGGCAACGGGAACGACGCAGCGATCGTGGGCACCGGGGCGAGTGTCGTCGACGGCGAGCTGACCCTGCCGGGCGGCGCATCGAACAGCGGCGCCGGATACGTGCGCCTGCCCGCCGGGATCTTCGACGGCGAGGACACGCTCACGATCTCCACCTGGCTGCGCAACGAGACCGCGGCCGGCAACTACGCGGCCATGTTCTTCGGCTCCGGCACCGGCACCACCCCGGCGCAGTACTGGCTCCTCAACCCGAAGAATCCCGCGGGCCGGTTCAAGTCGGTGATCACGAACGGCAACGCACCGAGCGCTCCCTGGAGCACCGAGTACGGCATCTCGCCGACGAACTCCGCACAGGGCGTGGCCGGGCCGGTCACCGGCACCGAGTGGGGGATGTACACGACCGTCATCACGCCGACGTCGATCTCCGGTTACCACAACGGCACCCTCGTGGGCGAGGTGGCGACGACCCGCACCGTCTCACAGTTCGGCACCGGCCTCGTCGGCTACATCGGCCGCTCGACCTACCCCGACATCTCCTACAAGGGCAGCGTCGACGACGTCATCGTCTCGGCCTCCGCCTACACCCCTGCCCAGGTCTCCGAGCTCTACCACCGGAGCGATCGGGTCTCACCCGAGCAGACGCTCGAGGCCCTGAACACGGATGCCGACGCGATCACGCTGCCCGGCGAGGCGATCGCCGATCTCGAGCTGCCGCTCGCCGGCGCGAACCACTCGAGCATCGCGTGGGAGTCGTCGCAGCCGTCCGTCATCGGCACCGACGGCGGTGTGACGCGCCCAGGGCAGGGTCAAGACGACGCGGTCGTCACGCTCACGGCGACCTTCGCCCTCGGCGGCGAGTCCGTCACGCGCAGGTACGAGGTGACCGTTCCGGCGGTCGACGCCCAGCGCGACCTCGAGCGCGCGGCCGCCGCATTCGACCTCGGAATCGAGGTCGTGACGGGCGACATCGCGCTCACAGGCGCACTCGACGACATCGCGGTCTCGTGGTCGTCGTCGCATGCCGACGTCATCGGCACGGATGGCGCGGTGACACGCCCAGTCGCCGACACCGACGTCGAGCTGACCGCGACGTTCACTCGCGACGGTCGCACCGCCACGCGCACCTTCGCCGTCCGAGCGCTCGGCCAGGACGCCGGCCAGCTCGTCTCGTACGTGCACACCGGTGACACCGCGAAGACCGAAGTGCTGCACCTCGCGGCCGCTGCCGACGGCGACCCGCTCGTCGCCCTCAACAACAACAAGGGGGTGCTCTACCCGACGTACGGCACGGGCACGTCGCGCTTCGCCAACCCGACGCTGTTCCGTCATCCCGACGGCAGCTACGGCATGGTCGCAACGGACAACGCCTCCAACGGACGGATCTTCGTCTACCGCTCCGACGACCTGGTGACCTTCAGCGAACAGCAGTGGGCGCTCACGAACGCCGAGGGCATCATCGTCTCCCGCGCGGACGTGACGTACGACAACGGCATCCGTGCCTACCGCGTCGTGCTGCGCACGCCTGCCGGCAATGCATACGAGGTCACCACGACCGACTTCTCGACCTTCAGTGCTCCGGTCGCCGTAGTGCCGCCCGCCGTGCCGAGCGTGACGGGCCTGCCGAGCGGTGCGATCGAGGCATCCGCATTTCGTGTCACGGCCGACGAGCTCGCCGGCCTGCAGCGCTCACTCGGCCGCATCGTGAACACCTCGGTGGACGCGGGTGACGACGTCGAGGTTCCCGTCGACGGGCAGCTCGAGCTGCCCGAGCGGGTCGCGCTCGGCTACTCCGACGGCTCGTCGAAGCAGCTCGGCGTCGAGTGGGACACGAGTGCCGTCGACCTGTCGACGCCGGGCACCTACGAGGTGACCGGCACGGTGAACCAGCCGGTGTACGGAGACGAGAAGGGAATCCTCGTGCCCGAGCGTGCGGACCCGTGGGTGTTCCGCGATGACGCGCGCACGGGCGAGGCCGAGTACTACCTCACCGGTTCGTACCCGACCACACAGGCGAACCCGGGCGTCGGCTACGACCGCATCGTGCTTCGCCGCGCGGATTCGATCAACGGACTGACCTCGGCGCAGGAGCAGGTGCTGCTCTGGTCTCGCAACTCGGCCGCCCCCGACACGTCCAACGGGTCGACGATCGCGCAGGGCGCGTACCGGTACTTCTGGGCTCCCGAGTTCCATCGGATCAACGGGGACTGGTACATCCTCTTCACCTCGAGCCGCAGCGGGAGCGTCTGGGACATCCGGCCGGCGATCATGCGAGCACCGGGCGACAGCGACCCGATGGTCGCGTCGAACTGGGAGGAGCTCGGTTACGTCGAGGCCGCGCCGGGCGACTCGGCCGCCTTCGCGAACTTCTCGCTCGACATGACGTACTTCGAGGCGAACGGCAAGCACTACATGGTGTGGGCCGAGAAGCCGGGCAGCTCCGATCTGCGCATGGCGGAGATCGACCCGACCGACCCGAGCCGGTTGATCTCGAAGTCCATCCAGCTGTCGACCCCGAACTACGCATGGGAGCGCACCGCCAGCCAGGTGATCAACGAGGGCCCGGCGGTCATCAAGAGCGACGACGAGGTGTTCGTGTTCTTCTCGGCTTCGGAGGTCAACGAGACGTACTCGATCGGGATGCTGCGAGCACCCCTCGATGGCGACCTGATGGATGCCGCGACGTGGACGAAGACGGGATACCCGCTGCTGACGTCCGACGACTTCGGCGGGCAACAGCAGGGACCCGGCCACAACTCGTTCACGCTCGACGCCGACGGCAACCCCGTCATCGTGTACCACGCCCGCCCCCCGTTCTCGGAGTGGGCACCTGGCGCCGACGGCGGCCTGAACGACCCGAGCCGGCACGCCAGGGTCAAGTCGGTCCACTTCGCGGCCGACGGCTCGGCGGTGCTCAACCAGACCCGTGAGGAGGAACTGGCGCCCGAGAATCGCACGGTGACCGTGCAGGTGACGGTCGTCGGCGAGCCCGATGAGTCGCTGGATGTCTCGGCGGTCGTCAGCGACCGGTGCGTCGCCGGCAAGGTCGTGCAGACCGTTTCGATCACCAACGACGAGGGATTCCCGGTCAAGGTCTCGACGGCCTCGCCGTACGGTTCGAAGACCGTGTCGGCGCTGGCATCCGGAAAGCGCGTGTCGCAGGCCTTCACCACCCGCGCCACGTCGATCGACGGAGGTTCGGTCACCGTGACGGCCGAAGCGACGGTCGGCGGCGAACCCGTGACCGACGTGCACGAGATCGCCTACGCGGGCGCGACGTGCGACTGAGATCGCGTCTGACCGTCGACGCGGTCTGAGGAGCAGCCGAATGCGCCGCCGGGGTCATCCCTGCGGCGCATTCGCGTTCCCATCCCCATCTGCATCTGCATCCCCATCCGCATCCCATCCGCATCCGCATCCCCATCTGCATCCCCATCCCCATCCCCATCCCCATCTGCATCCCCATCCCCATCCCCATCCCCATCCCCATCTGCGGATCGTAGGACGAAGGAGGAGTTGTAGGACGGCAGGCGCTGTGCTCGTCCTACCAAGGCGGCTTCGTCCTACATTCTCCAGATGCTGGAGCGTTCTACCGGTGCGCAGACGGATGCCGCGGCATCCTGACACGACGAACGGCGGATGCCGCAGCATCCGCCGTTCGTCGCCGACTTGCTACTGGCCGCCGGAGCGACGCTTGTTGTACACGTCGAAGGCGACGGCGAGCAGCAGCACGAGACCCTTCACGGCCTGCTGCCACTCGATGCCGATGCCCATGATCGACATGCCGTTGTTCAGCACACCGATGATCAGACCACCGATGATCGCGCCGCCGATCGTGCCGACGCCGCCCTGCACCGCCGCGCCGCCGATGAATGCCGCCGAGATCGCCTCGAGCTCGAAGCCGTCACCGGCCTTCGGACCGGCGAGGTTCAGCCGCGCGGTGAAGATGAGGCCGGCGAGCGCTGCCAGCACGCCCATGTTGACGAAGAGCCAGAAGTCGAGGCGACGCGTCTTGACGCCCGAGAGCTCGGCCGCGTGGCGGTTGCCGCCGATCGCGTAGATGTGGCGGCCGAACACGGTGCGGTTCATCACGACGCCGTACACGAGCACGAGCACCGCCAGGATGATGAGCGTGATCGGGATGCCCTTGTACGACGCGAGCGAGTAGGCGAAGAAGCCGATCGCCGCCGAGACGAGCACGAGCTTCGTGATGAACCACGGCATCGGCTCGACGTCCTGGCCGTACTTCTGGCGACCGCGGCGGCCACGCACCTGCTGCACGATGAGGATGACGATCGCGAGCGCCCCGATTCCGAGCGTGAGCGGATCGACCTCGAACTCTCCGAAGACGTCGGTGACGAACCCGTTGCCGAGTGCCCGGTACTCTGCGGGGAACGAGCCGATGTTCGCGTTGCCGAGCACGACGAGCGCAAGGCCGCGGAAGATGAGCATGCCCGCGAGGGTCACGATGAATGACGGTATGCCGACGAACGCGATCCAGAAGCCCTGCCATACGCCGACGAGTGCGCCGACGCCGAGCGAGAGGATGACCGACAACCACCACGGCAGCCCCATCTGCACGGCGAAGACACCGGAACAGGCGCCGACGAATGCGGCGACAGAACCGACCGACAGGTCGATGTGGCCGGCGATGATGAGCATCACCATGCCGATCGCCAGCACGAGGATGTAGCCGTTCTGCACGATGAGGTTCGAGATGTTCTGCGGTCGCAGCAGAATACCGTCGGTGAGGATCGAGAACAGCACGACCACCACGAGGAGCGCGATGAAGATGCCGTTCCTGCCGAGGTCGGAGAGCATGTGGCTGAGCCGGTCGGTGAACTTGTTCCGCACCGGGTTGACCGTGGCGCCGACGGCCTGCGAGTCGCCGGAGGGCGGAGTCTGGGTTGGTGTCTGATTCGACATGGGGTTCTCCTGGTGGTCCGCGCGCTAGCGGGGCTTTTCCATGGTCATGAGCTTGAGCATCGCCTCGGGGGTCGCCTCGGCGATCGGGAGCTCGCCCGTGATGCGGCCCTCGGAGAGCGCGTAGACGCGGTCGCAGATGCCGAGAAGCTCGGGCAGCTCCGACGAGATCACGATGATGCCCTTGCCCTGTGCTGCGAGGCGATTGATGATCGAGTAGATCTCGTACTTCGCGCCCACGTCGATGCCGCGGGTGGGTTCGTCGAGGATGAGCACGTCAGGGTCTGCGTAGATCCACTTCGAGAGCACGACCTTCTGCTGGTTGCCGCCCGAGAGCTTGCCGGTCTTCACGAGCACGCTCGGCGCCTTGATGTTCATCGACGTGCGGTACTCGTTGGCGACCTTGAACTCCTCGTTGTCGTGCACGAGGCCGAACCTCTCGAGCTTCTTCAGCGATGCCATCGAGATATTGCGCTTGATGTCCTCGATGAGGTTCAGCCCGTACGTCTTGCGGTCCTCGGTCGCGTACGCGATGCCGTGATCGATCGCCTCGGCGACCGTGCGCGTCTTGATCTCGGCGCCGCGAAGGAACACGCGGCCCGAGATCTTCGAACCGTACGACTGCCCGAACAGGCTCATCGCGAACTCCGTGCGCCCGGCACCCATGAGCCCCGCGATGCCGACGATCTCCCCGGCGCGCACGTTGAGGTTGACCTTGTCGACGACCACTCGCGACGTGTCCTGCGGGTGGTGCGCTGTCCAGTCCTCGACGCGCAACAGCTCTTCGCCGATGTGGGGCGTGTGGTCGGGGTAGCGATGCTCGAGGTCTCGGCCGACCATGTCCTTGATGATGCGGTCTTCGGTGACGTCGTTCTTCGCGATCGTCTCGATGGTCTTGCCGTCGCGGATGACCGTGACGGAGTCGGCGACCTTCTTGATCTCGTTGAGCTTGTGGCTGATGATGATCGACGTGATGCCCTGGCCCTTGAGGTGCAGGATCAGGTCCAGCAGGTGATCGGAGTCCTCGTCGTTGAGGGCGGCCGTCGGCTCGTCGAGGATCAGCAGCTTCACTTGCTTCGAGAGCGCCTTGGCGATCTCGACGAGCTGCTGCTTGCCGACGCCGATGTCCATGATCTTCGTCGTGGGGTTCTCACGGAGACCCACGCGGGCGAGCAGCTTGGATGCCTCGAAGTTCGTCTTGTTCCAGTCGATCAGGCCGCCGCGACCCTTCTGCTCATTGTTGAGGAAGATGTTCTCGGCGATCGAGAGGTACGGGCTCAACGCGAGTTCCTGGTGGATGATGACGATGCCCTTGGCCTCACTGTCGGTGAGGTCGCGGAACTCGACCGTCTCGTTCTCGAAGACGATATCGCCGTCGTAGGTGCCGTGCGGGTAGACGCCCGAGAGCACCTTCATGAGGGTCGACTTGCCGGCGCCGTTCTCGCCGCAGATCGCGTGCACCTCACCGCGCTCGACGGTGAGATTGACGTTCGCGAGGGCCTTCACGCCCGGGAACGTCTTCGTGATGCCGCGCATCTCGAGAATGTCAGTGGTCATCCTTGCTCCTGCTTCATTGCCGGGTGGGGGCGGCCGGTGACGGATGCCCCGGGCCGGGACCTGAGGCGAGAGTACTCCCGCCCGGGCCCCGGCACACGGGACATGGCGTCATCCGGCCGCCGTGAACCGGTAGTGACTAACCGTTGATCTCTTCTTCGGTCCAGTAGCCGCTGTCGACGAGGACCTCGGTGATGTTGTCCTTGACGACGATCTGCGACTCGAGGAGGTACGACGGCACGACCTTCACACCGTTGTCGTAGTCGGTGGTGTTGTTGACCTCGACCTCTTCGCCGTTCAGGATCGCGGCCGCCATGTCGACGGCGACCGATGCGAGCTCGCGCGTGTCCTTGAAGATGGTCGCGAACTGCTCACCCGAGTTGATCGCCTTGACGGAGTCGATCTCGGCGTCCTGGCCCGAGATGATCGGCCAATCGGCGCCGACGGCGTAGCCGGCGTCGGTGAGCGCCGAGATGATGCCGCGCGAGAGGCCGTCATAGGGCGAGAGCACGGCGTTCACGGTCGATCCGTCCGAGTAGGTCGACGTCAGCAGGTTCTCCATGCGCTCCTGCGCCACTTCGCCGTCCCAACGGAGGATGGCGGCCTGCTCGAAGTCGGTCTGACCCGACTTCACGACGAGCGTGCCCTCATCGATGTAGGGCTGCAGGGTGTCGATCGCGCCGTTCCAGAAGAACGTGGCGTTGTTGTCGTCGGGCGAACCGGCGAACAGCTCGATGTTGAACGGACCGGCCGGGGCGTCAGCGGTCGGCTCCCCCTCGAGATCGGTGAGTCCGAGACCGTTCAGGAGCGAGGTCGCCTGCTGCACGCCGACGATGTAGTTGTCGAACGACGCGTAGTAGTCGACGTTCTCCGTGTCGCGGATGAGGCGGTCGTAGGCGATGACGGGGATGTCGGCGTCGGCCGCGTCCTGCAGCACCTGCGAGAGCGTCGTGCCGTCGATCGAGGCGATGATGAGCGCTTCGGCGCCCTTCGTGATCATGTTCTCGATCTGCGAGACCTGGGTGGGGATGTCGTCTTCTGCGTACTGCAGGTCGACCTTGAACCCCTGCTCCTCGAGCTGCTCCTTGACGGCGTCGCCGTCTTGGATCCAGCGCTCCGAGCTCTTGGTCGGCATCGCAACGCCGATGAGGCCGCCCTCGCCGCCGTCGCTTCCGCCGGAGCCCCCCGAACATGCCGCGAGCGCGAGCATCGAGCCGGCCGCGAGGGTTGCGAGAAGCACCTTCTTCGTGTTCTTCACGGTGTTTCCTTTCACTGTGTCTTTCCTGGTGTCTTTCATTGGGACGTCATTGTCGTTCGACGGGAGTCCGTTGCCTGCCCGTAGACGTTCTGGTAGCGGTCGTAGAGCCGATCGATCGACTCCTGCGGAATCGGAATCAGCGCACCCGCCTCCCGCGCGAGATGCACGGTACGCGCGGCATCCTCGACCATGACGGCGGCCTTGACCGCGTCTTTCGCCGAGGTGCCGATAGTGAACGGACCGTGGTTCTGCATCAGCACGGCACGGCTCCGATGGTCGGTCAGCGTCTCGACGATGCCGCGACCGATCGAATCGTCGCCGATGATCGCGAACGGACCGACCGGGATCGGGCCGCCGAACTCATCGGCCATGGCTGTGGTCACGCACGGGATCTCTTCGCCGCACGTGGCCCACGCCGTGGCGTACGTCGAGTGCGTGTGCACCACCCCGCCCACGTCGGGCATGTTGCGGTAGACGTAGGCATGTGCCGCGGTATCGGATGACGGACTGCGCTCGGCGCCCGGAGTACCCTCGATCACGTTGCCGTCGAGGTCGCAGAGGATCATGTTCTCTGGAGCGAGGTCCTCGTACGGAACGCCCGAGGGCTTGATGACGAACAGGTCCGCGCCGGGCACGCGGCCCGAGACGTTGCCACCCGTCCACACGACCAGGCCGTAGCGCGACAGCTCGCCATGCAGCCGGGCGACGTCGGCACGCACCCTCGCGATGGCGACCTCGATCTGCGGTCCGTAGGTGATCATGCTCGCCCCGCCACCATCGTGGGTTCGTCGGCCGACTGCGCGAACGCATCGTTTCGCGTCGTCGGTGCGGCGGAGCGGTACACGGGTGACTCCTTCGTCAGGATGGTGTGGCGTGCCGAGATCCCGGAGTGATGTGACCGTTCACATGGCGCTGATCATGTTAGCCCCATGACGCAGATTCCTGTCAAGATCGGCAGGTCACGGAATCGTAACGACGGGAGATGACGGCGCGGCTCGGGCGGGATGGCGGCCCGGTTCCGCCGGAACACCGCGCTGGTCGGTCAGAACGCGGGCCGTCCGGTCGAGTCCCGCACGATCAGCTCGGGCGTGATCGTTTCGAGAGCTTGCGCCGCTTCCGGGTCGCGATCACCGAGCAACCGGGCGACGCAGCGACGTCCGAGCTCGGCGAAGTCCTGCCGAACGGTCGTCAGCGGCGGCCAGACGTGTGCCGCCTCGGGAATGTCATCGAAGCCGACGATCGAGACGTCCCCCGGAATGTCGAGACCCGCATCGCGCACGGCGTGCATGAGCCCGATCGCCATCTGGTCGTTCGACGCGAAGATCGCGGTGAAGTCACGCACCGTGAGCAGTTCGCGCCCAGCGTGGTAGCCGAAGTCCGCGGTCCAGTCGCCGAGGATCGGCGCGGTCGTCGCCACGTCCTGGGCGCTCATCTCTTCGAGGAACCCGCGCATCCTCGCCTCCGCCTCGATCCAGTCCTGCGGTCCTGCGAGATGGTAGATGTTTCGGTGGCCGAGTGAGATGAGGTGCCGGGTGGCCAGGCGCGCCCCCGCGATCTGATCGACCGAGAGGGTTCGCCCGGCCTCATGCCCGGCCGCCTGCATGGTCACGTACGGCACATCGATCGAGAGTTCGGAGAGCGTCTCGAAGACGCGTACCTGCGGCGCGATCACGACCAGCCCCTCGATGCCCTGGGCCGCGAGATGCGCGAGCCCGTCGGCGATCGAAGCAGCATCCGACGCCTCGATGTTCGCCGTCGTCACCCAGTAGCCGGCGACGCGGGCCGCCGCCTCGACCGCGGCGATGGTCGACGCCGCGCCGTACTGCGTGCTCGAGGCCGAGAGAACCCCGATCGTCCTCGAGCGGCTCGTGACGAGGGCCCGGGCCGCTCGGTTCGGCTTGTACTGCAGCTCGGCCATGACATCGAGCACGCGCTGCTTGGTCTCGGGGCGAATGCTGTGGTGGTGGTTGAGCACGCGCGAGACCGTCTGGTGCGACACGCCGGCCAGGCGCGCGACATCGCGGATGCTCGGTGCACGCCCGCGCTGCGCCTGCTCTTCGGACACTTCGGCCTCGATCATGTTCTCGGCATGTGTACGGTCACACGCGCCCGCGCCTCCATTATGCACATGCCGGCGCGGAATGTGACGGTCACATGTGTGACGGTCACATCGCGGTTCGGCCGCTGCGAACCGGAACGATCGTCCTCTGCGAGGGGCTGGGATACGGAAGTGGCGGTATCGTGCTGCAAGCACCGGATCGGTGCGTACGCCGAGCCTCGAGGACCGAAGTGGCCGACTTCATGCGATACCTCCCGCTCGGTCAGCGCGACCGCGGGCCTGAGCTCGACGTGTCGTCCGACTGCCGTGACGAGGTCGCCGACGTGATCGATCGCACCGCAGTGGCGCTCGACGCCGCAGAAGTCGACGACGCGGCCGCTGTCCGCCTCGCGGACCGGTTCCTCAGCGGCACAGGCACCCGGCGTCACCCCGTACCGGAGCACGCCGATTCCCCCGCAGCGGCCGCCTCGGCATCACCGGATGCACCCGCATCGCCGTCCGACCGCCTGCGCGCCTACGCCGTGGCGATCCGACTCGGCCGCCCCGCGCCGGTAAGCCTGCTCGCACGTGCCGTGGCGGGGTACCTTCTGCTGGCACGCGAGGTCGACGCCGCCCCCGCCCTTCCCGATCGCACGAGCGGCGCGGTGGCGCTCTACCTCGCGGCGAAGGCTCCAGCCCCGATCCGGGCGGTCATCTCGGGTCACGCGCTGCGCGCACTCGATGCCGAGTGGGACTTCGGGCGCGGTCCTGTGCTCGAGCAGCAGGCGATTCCGATGCTCGAGTTCCTCCTCGGCCGCGGCATCGAGGCGCCGGTCGCCCATCACCCGCGGTGACCCGCCCGAGCTGACCCCGCCTACGGCAATTCTGCCGATGGTGCAGCGCCCGGCAAGCGAGCCATTGGGCATCCATCAGTTGCAGGTCAGCCGCGGCTGCCGACCGGCCGCACGCGAGCCGCGAGCAGCACCGCGACGAGCGCGATCGCAACCGTGACGGCGAAGTCCGCCGCGAACATGCCGGTGCCCAGCGCGGTCGAGACGAGGGCCGTGACGGCGAGCGCGATGGCCGCGCCGAGCGATTCGGCGATGGTGAGGGCGGCGCTGTTGAAGCCCTGTGCAGACACCGGCGAGAGCGAGAGCACCGCGACCGAGAAGCGGGGGTACATGAAACCCATGGCCCCGCCCGCCAGCGTCCACGCCACGAAGGCGATCGCCGGAGCGAGCGTGAACAGCGCGACGACGAAGACGATCGTGAGCGCGATCACGAGCGCGGTCGTGCCGATCACGATGACCCGCGTGTTCGACACCCGCTCGACGAGTCGGCCCTGCAACCACGACGCCGCGGCCCACGAGACGCCGGCGCCGGTCAGCACCGCACCGGCGAGGCTCGGCGAGAAGTCGTAGCGCTCGATGAAGAGGTAGGGCAGGTAGATCTCGCTGCCGAAGAAGGCGCCCGCGACGATGAGCTTCAGCATGACCGTCGCCGGCATGCCGCGAGCGACGCGGAAGGCGCCCCTCGGCAGCAGCGGCCGGGCCGCCCAGGCCGCGAGCGCGATCGCCGCGACGGCGACGACCCAGCGCCAGGGGTCGTCGAGTTCCTTCGAGAGCGAGACCGAGAGCGCGGCGGTTGCCGTGAGGGTCGACCAGCCCACGCGGCTGATGCTCCACTGCACCGCGGGGTCGCCGCGCACCTGCTCGCGCACGCGCAGCACGGGCGGCAGCATCATCGCCGCGGCCGGCACCACGAGCACGATCACGCCGAGGAACACCCAGTGCCAGCTCAGCGCCTCGGCCACCATTCCCGCGAGCGCGGGGCCGACGATCGACGGGATCACCCACGCCGCGGCGAAGCCCGCGAACACGCGGGCTCGCAGCCGCTCGGGATAGACCCGGCCCACGATGACGTAGAGCGGCACGATGACCGCGGCGCCCGAGAGTCCGTGCAGGAATCGGCCGACGATGAACACCTCCATGTTCACCGCGGTGCCGGCGATCACGAGCCCGACGACGAAAAGCGCCGCCGAGACCAGCAGCGATGGGATCGGCCCGGAACGGTCGGTCCAGTTGCCCGCGATGACCATGCCGATGATGCCTGCGGCGAGCGGCACGGCGAAGGCGAGCGCGAAGAGCGCCGCACCGTCGAGCTGCTCGGCCACGAGCGGCATGATCGTCGTGACGGCCATCGCCTCGAACGCCGCGAGGAAGATCAGCGAGAACATGCCGATCGAGAGCCAGCGATAGGGCATCGACAACGGCCCCGGCGCCGGCCTCAGCGTCGGCCCCGACGCCGGCGTCGACGTCGGCGCAGCGGATGCTTCGGCTGCCGGCGTGCTCGCGCCGGCAGCGCCGCTCGCCGCCTCGTGGTCGGTCGCCGGCGTCGGAACAGAGGGGTCGGTCACTCTGCCGAGCCTACGACCTCAAGTGCGCTTGACCTCAAGCGGATCGGGGCGCCGCCGCGCCTCAGAACTCCTCGTGCGTGTCGGGGTCGCCGCCCCAGATGCGCCCTCGCGACAACGCGGAGATGGCATCGACCTCTTCGGTCGTGAGCGCGAACCCGAAGACGTCGAGGTTCTCGCGCCGGCGCGCGGCATCCGACGACTTCGGAATCGGCACCGCCTCGAGCTCGACGTGCCAGCGCAGCACCGTCTGTGCCGGGGAGACGCCGTGGGCGGCCGCGATCTCGGTGATGACCGGCTCCTGCAGCAGTTCGGTGCGCTTGGCGAGCGGACTCCAGCTCACGGTGCGGATGTCGTGTTCGTCGTGGAAGGCACGCAGTTCCGCTTGCGGGAAGTACGGGTGCAGCTCGACCTGGTTGACGACGGGCACGATGCCCGTGCTGTCGATGAGCCGGGTGAGCATCTCGGGCGTGAAGTTCGAGACGCCGATCGAGCGCACGAGGCCCTTCTCGCGAAGCGAGATCATCGCCCGCCAGCTGTCGAGGTACTTGCCGAGGCGCGGAAGCGGCCAGTGGATGAGGTACAGATCGACCCAGTCGAGATCGAGTCGCGATCGCGACTGCTCGAAGCTCGCGATCGTCTCGTCGAAGCCGTGGTGCTTGCCCGGCAGTTTGGTGGCGATCACGAGATCGCTGCGATCGACGTCGGTGCGGCGGACCGCCTCGCCCACGGCCTCTTCGTTGCCGTAGTTGAAGGCGGTGTCGATGAGGCGATAGCCGTCGGCGATGCTCGCGGTGATCGCGTCGATGCCCACCTGGTCGTCGAGTCCATACGTGCCGAGCCCGACCGCCGGAATCGAGTTGCCGTCGCGGAGGGAGTACGAAGGAGCGATCATCTGTCCATCCTCACGCACGCGAGCACCGGATGCCAGATGCGACGCCCCGGCGAATCGACGAACTCAGTCTGCGGCAGGCACCTCGGCGAACGCGCGCACCGGGAAGGTGCCGAAGCCGGCGACCCGCGGCGGCACGGCCGTGAAGCGGGCACCGCGTACCGGCACCTCTGCGAGCGCGGTCAGGTGCTCGACCACGTGGATGCCCGCCGCCAGCAAGATGGAGTGCGCCGGCCGGGTGCCGCCCGATTCGGTGTCGTCGATGTTGAGCGAGTCGATGCCGACGATCGCGACGCCGACGTCGGCGAGGTGCTGTGCACCGGCCTCGGTGAGGAACGGCGCGCCGTGCGCATACTCGGGTCGCCCGAAGTGACGGCTCCAGCCCGTGTGCAGCAGCACCGCGGTGCCCGCGAGCTCGCGGTCGAAGAAGACCGCTGCGGGAATACCGCGCTCCGCGGCATCCGTCAGTCTGAAGACCTCGGCGGGGATGCCGACGAGCGTGTCGAGCGACAGGCTCGCGAGGTCGCCCCCGCCTGCGTACCGGTGGAACGGGCTGTCGAGGTAGGTGCCGGTATTGCCCGCCATCGCGATGACGTCGATCTCGAACTCGGTGCCCGGCGCGTAGTGGTCGCGCGACGCCTCACGCGTCAGGTGCGGCGTGATCTGCGGCGCGGGCAGGCCGGGGTACGTCACGAGCCCCTCGCTGATCACGTGGCTGAGATCGACGAGTCGACCGCGCTGCGCAGTGTTCAGCGCAGCGGATGCCTCGGCGCCCGCGTCGGCGCCCCCGCTCGCGTCGGCGCCCCCGCCCGCGCCGGCCTCGGCGCCTGCGCCCCTCGATCCCCGGTGCGCCTCTTCGACGACCGAAAGGTTCGATAACTCGACGCTGCCGACGAGTGCGAGGCCGAGGTGGCGCACGAGCAGTTCGCCGATCTGCGCTTCGGTGAGCTGCGGTGACGGCAGGTCGAGCCGGAACGCCTCGGCGTGCAGCCCGCCGCCGTTGACGAAGGAGATATCGGCATCGAAGCGGGCGCGGTACTCGGTCACCGGAGCACCTCGGTAGCGGGGCGGTCGGTCGGCGCTGCGATCTGCGTGCTGCGACGGCGCGCCCGCACACGCCGCACGACGGTCACGAGCACTGCGGCGGCAGCGAGCAGGAGCGGCACGATGAGGTTCGCCCAGGCGAGCACGAGGAGCCCCGCGGTCATGACCGTCGCGATGACCGCGAGCCACCAGCCGAACGACCAGCGCCGCAGCAGCAGGGTCGCGGCGAGCATGCCCACCGCGTAGATGGCGACCATGTTGCTCGTGTGGATGAGGATGAAGCCCGTGAGGTCGAGGTCGTTCGCCAGCATGAGGCAGAAGTAGCCGATGACGAGCACGCCGGTGAGGGCGAGAGCGCGTCGCGGCACCTCGCCGTCGGCGGCACCCTTCGCGAAGAACCTCGGCAGGTCGCCGTCGCGTCCGAGTGCGGCGCCGAGCTTGGCGAAGGCAGGCAGGTAGGCGTTCATCACGCCGAGCGTGACGATCGCCGCGACGATCGCGACGAGCACAGGTCCGATGCCGGGCGCCGTGGTCTCGACGAGATCGAGCAGCGGTACCTGCCCCTCGCCGGCCCGGTCGCCGAGCACCGCGACCGTGACGACCTGCAGGGCGAGGTATCCGGCGCCGACCACGACGACGGCGATGCCGGTGGCGAGCGGGATGATCTTGCGCGGGTTCTTGAACTCGCCCGCGATGTGCGTGCCGACCTCCCAGCCGGCGAAGGCCCACACGAAGAGGCTGATCGCGACGCCGACCCCGCCCCAGCCGTTCGGCAGGAACGGCGCGAAGTTGGATGCCTCGGCGGCCGGGAATGCGACCGCGACCACGCCGACGACGACGGAGACCAGGAGCCCGGTGAGCACGAACTGCACCCAGCCCGCCACACGCACGCCGAACCAGTTGACGATGAACGGGGGCGCGAAGACCGCGAGGCTGATGATCGGCACGGCGGAACGATCGATGCCGAGCACCGCGACGACGTACTCGCCGCCGAGCACGGCGAGCACCGGGGCGCCGAAGCAGACGCCGAAGTAGAACCAGTACCCGGTCATGCGCGCCATCGTGTCGCCCAGCGCACGGCGTGCGAAGCTCGCCACACCCCCGGCATCGGGATACCGGGCGGCGAGCGACGCGAAGGTGCCCGCCAGCGGTATCGAGAGCACGAGCACCGCGGCGACCGCGACGACCGACGCCGGCCCCGCTGCGGAAGCCGCGAGCCCCGGCAATACGAGAATGCCCGAGCCGAGCACGCTCGCGATGTAGAGGGCGGTGCCCTGCACGAGGCCGAGGCGGCCACGATGCGGTGCGGGATCGGCGGTCGTCGAGGTGTCGGATGCTGCGGCGCTTGCGCTCACGAGCGGTGCCGCGCCACTCGCCACGACGGTCTGATTCGAGGTCACTCGCTCATTCTGGAACATCCCACCGACGTGCGCTCCTGGCAGGAATGCCACCTTTCGTCGAAATTCTGCCAGAGGCTCGGATGGGACGGCGAGACCGAAGTCGCGGCGGGTCGCGACCCTCGACGGATGCGCCGCGAGCCGGCGTCGCGTGGGCTGGACACATGACCACGAAACAGCTGGAAACCGACGCATCACCCGCCGCGGCGATCGGAACCGCGGCACTCGCCATCGTCACCGCTGCCGTCTCCCTCACGATCGGACCGACCGACGACTACGCACGGATCTTCCCACCCCGCTGGCTCACCTTCATCGCGGCGACTCTGCTCGTCGTGGCACTCCTGGCGGAGAGGTCCGCCGCCCCGCCCCGTCGCAGGCGAGGCGGGGGCGTGCTCGGCTGGGCCGCCGCGGTGTTCTTCTTCGGCGCCTCCGGCGGAGTGATCCTCGACGGCTTCCGGGCGTTCTTCCGGGCGACGGGGATTCCCGCCGGCGAGTTCGCCACCGTCGACTGGCCGGGCGCGCTCGCGCGGGCCGCGAGCCTGTTCGCCGCTCTCGCGACGGTTCTCTGGACATCCCGCCTCCGCGCGAGGAAGGAGCGCACCCCCGAGGGCACCCGCCCCGCGACATCCACGTTCATGCGAACCGCTCTCGCGTGGAGCGCCGTCGCCTTCACCGTTCCCTACCCACTGCTCAAGCTGGTGTGGTGGGCGCAGGATGCCTCGGGCCGCGCGGCCGCCGACCGCGCAGGTTTCCCGGTGATGGAACTCCTCGCCTTCGGCGCCGCACTCCTCCTCGTGCTCCTGCTGACCTCGTCACTGCCCCTGCCCCTCCCCGCGTGGCTGCTGATCACCGGCGGCTGGATCGCGTCGATGGCGCTGCTCAGCATGGGGTTCCTCATGGTCTTCGGGCTGCTCGCGCAGGCGACCGGCGTCGCGGCAGGTTCCGTCTCGTTCACGAGTGGTGGAGCGACGCTGTTGGTGTCGTGCGTCTACGCCACGTGGCTCCTTCTCGGACTCGTGACGCTCGTCGCGACGCTCGCGTTCGTCGACGATCGCCGCTCCCGTCGAGCACAACTCGTCGAGCGAGCGGATGCGATACGTGCCGGGGCACCTCCTACCGAGCGGACCGCCGCGGAATAGGTTGGACCCGTGACCCGGAAGCCGACCCGCCAGGACGTGCTCATCGCCGTGGCCGCGCTGATCGCGCTGCTCCCGTTGACGGCGGTCATCGCACTCAGCTCCATTCCCGCGCCCGCCGCGTGGATCGTGCTGGTGCTCGCGGTCGTCGCGCATGCCGCACTCGTGTGGCGCCGCGCGCACCCGCTCGGCGCGCTGCTCGTCATCTCGGCGGCGCTCGGAGGCGAGGTCGTCGTGACCGGCCTGTTTTTCCTGCTGCCCTCCTCGCTCGTGTTCGTGATCGCACTGTACGCGGCGACGGCCTACGGCACGCGCTGGCCGCCGCTCTCGATCGGGCTCGCCGGCTCCGCGGCTGCAGCCGCCCGGTACGCCGCCGACCCGAGCATCGTCGACTCCGGATTCGGACCGGCACCCTGGCTGCTGTTCCTGCTCTTCGCCGCGGTCGTGCTCTGCGCATGGACGATGGGCCTCCTTCGGCGAGCACAGCTGCTCGCGACCCGTGTCGCCGAAGAGCGCGCAGCAGCCGAACGTCGCGACCATGCGCAGCGCGAGGCGCTCGCGGCCTACGAGCAGCGCGCACGCATCTCGCGCGACATGCACGACGTGCTCGCACACTCGCTCTCGGTGATCATCGGTCAGGCGCGAGTGGCCCGGTTCGACGCGGCACGGGCGGGAGCGGCACTCGGCGTGATCGAAGACACCGCGCGCGATTCGCTGCACGAGATCAGGGGCCTGCTCCGAGACATCCGCGACGACGGGCCCGGTGCACGGCCGCGCCCGCAGCCCACCCTCGCCGAGCTTCCCGAGTTGATCGAACAGGCGCGCGCGCTCGGCAGCGACGTCACGCAATCGACACAGGGAACACCGGTGCCGATCGGCTCCGCAGCGCAGTTGGCGATCTACCGGTTCGTGCAGGAGTCGTTGACGAATGTGGCGAAGCACGCGCACGCCGGCGCCGCCGTCGCGGTCACGGTGCGGTGGGAGCGCGGGCAACTGACGGTGAACATCGCGAACGACCGGGTTCGGGCGCGACCCCGGCCCGATACCGTCGAGCCCGGAATGGGGCTGCAGGGCATGGGCGAACGGCTCCGTCCGATCGGCGGCACCGTCATCATCGACGACGCGAATGAGGGCGAGTACAGTGTGACCGCGATCGTTCCCTCGACCGTGGCGACCCAGCAGGAGTTCACCGAATGATCCGCGTGCTCGTCGCCGACGATCAACCCCTCGTGCGCGCCGGCATCGTGGCGAGCATCGGCGCCCAGCCCGACCTCGAGGTCGTCGCCGAAGCCGGGAACGGCGTCGACGCCGTGCGAGAGACGGCCCGCCACTCGCCCGATGTCGTGCTGATGGACATTCGGATGCCGCAGCTCGACGGCATCGACGCCACTCGCGAGATCCTCGAACTCCGAGGCGGTACGCGGGTGCTCGTGCTCACGACGTTCGACGCCGACGAGTACATGTTCGGGGCGCTCCGCGCCGGAGCATCCGGTTTCCTCGTGAAGGACGCCTCCGTCGACGAGCTCGCCGCCGCGATTCGCGCGGTGCATCGCGGCGACGCGGTGCTCGCCCCCTCGACGACGGGCCGGCTCCTCGCACTCATGCTCCCGGCGATGCCCGACCCCCGCCAGCGTGCCGCCGCCGAAGCGGCCCTGACCGGGCGCGAGCTCGAGATCGTGCGGCTCGTTGCGAGCGGCCTCGGCAACGCCGAGGTCGCTCGCGCCGTCCATCTCGCCGAGGCGACGGTCAAGACGCACATCGGTCACGTGCTCACCAAGCTGGCGCTGCGTGATCGCGTGCAGATCGCCATCTGGGCGTACCGGAACGGACTCGCGCCCGATCAGTGACGTACGTGCGCATCGAGCGCTGCGGTGCGGGCGCACTTCTCGTCGAGGCGCGCCGGAGAGGTGCGGAGCGCGAGAGCGGAGCGCGAGGGCGGAGGCCGCTACAGGCGGGCGAGCGCCCCGTCGATATCGGCGAGCAGGTCGGCGACATCCTCGATGCCGACCGACAGTCGCACGACCGACTCGGGCACCTCGGCGTCGGTGCCCTTCACCGAGGCGTGCGTCATCTCCGACGGGTAGTTGACGAGCGACTCGACGCCGCCGAGCGATTCTGCGAGCTGGAAGAGTTCGGTCGACTCGGCGAATCGGCGCGCGGCGTCGCCGCCGCCCGCGAGCGAGATCGACAGCATGCCGCCGAAGCCCGACATCTGCCGGGCGGCGAGCTCGTGACCGGGGTGCGACTCGAGGCCCGGGTAGTACACCCGCTCGATGCCGGGGTGCTCGTCGAGGCGCCGGGCGATCGCCAGCGCGTTGCTGCTGTGCCGTTCCATGCGCACGCCGAGCGTCTTGATGCCGCGCGAAGTGAGGAACGCGTCGAACGGGCCCGAGACCGCGCCCGCCGCGAACTGCGTGAACGTCACGCGTTCGGCGAGGTCGGCGAGTTCGGGGCGGGGCGATCCGCCGCTCGCGTCGAGTCCCGCCCCGAACACGAGCGCGCCGCCGACGACGTCGGAATGCCCGCCGAGGTACTTCGTCGTCGAGTGCACGATGACGTCGGCGCCGAGCGCGAGCGGCTGCTGCAGTGCGGGCGAGGCGAAGGTGTTGTCGACGACAACGAGCACGCCCGCGGTGCGGCCGAGTTCGGCGAGCGCCGCGACATCCGAGATCTTCATGAGGGGGTTCGACGGCGTCTCGATCCAGAGCACCTTCGTCGACGACTCGATCGCCGCGCGCACCGCGTCGAGGTCGCTCGTGTCGACGGTCGTGTGCCGCACGCCCCAGGCGCCGTGGACCTTTCGGATGAGCCGGTGCGTGCCGCCGTAGACGTCGTTGCCGATCACGACGTGGTCGCCGGGAGCGAGCACGGTGCGCAGCAGCGCGTCTTCGGCCGCGAGGCCCGAGGCGAACGAGAGGCCGAGCTCGCCGCCCTCGAGCGCAGCGAGCTGGGTCTCGAGCGCGGTGCGCGTGGGGTTGCCGCCGCGCGAGTACTCGTAACCGCCGCGAAGGCCGCCGATGCCGTCTTGCACGTAGGTGGAGGTCGCGTAGATCGGCGGGATGACCGCGCCGGTGGTCGGGTCGAACTCCTGCCCCGCGTGGATCGCACGAGTGTCAAACCCCATGCTCTTTTCAGGAGTATTCATGCGTTGCCGTCGCTTTCTGGGCGAAAGTTCAGCCCTGAGGGTTAATTGTTGATGAGAAACAGGACGTCCACGACATCCGTTCCTGAAAAAGGAATTAGGCGGAGAGGTAGGCGAGCAGGTCGGTGCGGGTGATCACGCCGAGCGCCTTGCCGCCGTCGGTCACGAGCATCGCGGGAGTTGCGGCGAAGGCCGAGCGAGCGGATGCCACGGGCTCATTGACCCCGATGAGCGACAGCGGCTCGCCCACCACGCCCGACACCTTGTCGGTGAGCTGCGCCTCGCCGGAGAACACGAGGTCGAGCAGGGCCTCCTCGTGCAGCGCGCCCAGCACCTCGCCGAGCACGACGGGCGGCTCGGCGGTGAGCACGAGGAGTTGCGAGACCCCGGTCTCGGCCATGCGGTCGATCGCCTCGCGCACCGTGTCGTTCGGGTGCACGTAGACGATCGGGGCGGTGCGGTCGGCCTTCGCCGCGAGCAACTCGGCGATCGTGTGGCCGGCCGGGGCGTTCGAGAAGCCGTACGCCCGCATCCACTTGTCGTTGAAGATCTTGCCGAGATAGCCGCGACCGCCGTCGGGCAGCAGCACCACGAACACATCGTCGGGGCCGGCGGATGCCGCGGCCTCGAGCGCCGCGACCACGGCCATGCCGCTCGATCCGCCCACCAGGATGCCCTCCTCGCGGGCGAGCCGCCGGGTCATGTCGAACGACGCCGCATCGGAGACGGCGATGATCTCGTGCGGCACGGCGGGGTCGTATGCCGCCGGCCAGAAGTCCTCGCCGACGCCCTCGACGAGGTACGGCCGCCCGGTGCCGCCCGAATACACCGAACCCTCGGGGTCGGCGCCGATGATGCGAACGCGATCGTCGGACACCTCACGCAGATACCGCCCGGTGCCGGAGATCGTGCCGCCCGTGCCGACGCCGGCCACGAAATGGGTGACGCGGCCCTCGGTGTCGCGCCAGATCTCGGGACCCGTGGTCTCGTAGTGCGAACGCGGCCCGTTGGGGTTCGAGTACTGGTCGGGCTTGAACGCGCCGGGAATCTCGCGGGCGAGCCGGTCGGAGACGCCGTAGTACGACTCCGGATTGTCGGGGGCGACGGCGGTCGGCGTCACGACGACCTCGGCGCCGTAGGCGGTGAGCACGTTGCGCTTGTCTTCACCGACCTTGTCGGGGCACACGAAGACGCACCTGTAGCCGCGCTGCTGGGCGATGAGCGCGAGCCCGACGCCGGTATTGCCGCTGGTCGGCTCGACGATGGTGCCGCCCGGCTTCAGCCGGCCCTCGCGTTCGGCCGCGTCGATGATGCGGCCCGCGATGCGGTCCTTCGATGAGCCGCCGGGGTTCAGGTACTCGAGCTTGACCAGCACCGTGGCATCCGTCACCCCTTTCGTGACATGGTGCAGCTTCACGAGCGGGGTGTCGCCGACGAGATCGACGATGGTGTCTGCGTACTTCATTTGCGGTGCCCTTGCTGTCGGCTCGTTCCGCCCGGTCGGCGGACGGGAGCGGCGAACGATCGTGCGTGCGGTGTCGGTCTTGTCGGCGTCAGCGACAAGAGTCGCGTCAGCGACAACGGTCGCGTCAGCGACAACACAGCGAGAGGATCACGAGGTCACTCTACTGTGCCTTCGACGGGCGATCAGCCGCAACGGATGCCTCGATCCGGTGTTCTCCCAGCCGAAACGCTCATAATATTGCAGCGACAACCATACGAGAGAGGGCCCACCTGTGAGCGCGACCCCGCCCGTTCCCCCCAAGGTGAAGCAGCAGCAGAAGGAGCTGTCGATCAAGCAGCAGCGCGCCGCTGAACGCGAACGCAAGCTCGCCGAGTTCAAGAAGCGCGAGGCCAAGGCCAAGCGCAACCGGCGCATCGGCCTCGGGGCGGCCATCGTCGGCGGCACCGCCGTGGTCGGCCTCATCATCGGGGCGGTCGTGCTGACCCCGCAGCCCGTCTCGTACAACGCCGGCAGCGACGGCGCTCAGATCGAGGGCGTCGAGACCTTCGACAACCCCGCCGGCCACGTCGACGGCGTCGTCGACTACCCGCAGACCCCGCCCGCCGGCGGTGAGCACAATCAGGCATGGCTGAACTGCGGCGTCTATGAAGAGCCCGTACCCAACGAGAACGCCGTGCACTCGCTCGAGCACGGCGCGATCTGGGTCACCTACGACCCCGAGCTGCCTGCTGCAGAGCTCGAGGCGCTGAAGAAGCACCTGCCCTCGAGCTACGTCGTGCTCTCGCCGTTCGAGGGACTTCCCTCACCGATCGTGCTGAGCGGCTGGAACTCGCAGCTCGCCCTCGACAGCGCCGACGACGAGCGCCTGCCCGCCTTCTTCGAGGAGTACTGGAAGAGCCAGAACGTGCCCGAGCCCGGCGCACTCTGCACCGGCGCGTTCGACGCCCCCGGCAAGGTGTCGTGACACCGAGCACGGTGACCCCCGGCGACGACTCCCCCGCCCACGATCGGCGACGGGGCGGGAGAGCCGCCGTCATCGCCGTGGCATCCATCGCCCTCGTCGTCGTGGCCGTCGCCGCGTTCTCGATCGGGCGGCTCTCGACGCTCACCGAGCCCACCCCGACGACGACGAGCGCCGAGGCCGGATTCGCCCGCGACATGCAGGTGCACCACCTGCAGGGCGTCGAGCTCGCGATGATCGTGCGCGATGCCACCGATGACGACGAGGTGCGCCTGCTCGGCTACGACATCGCGACGACCCAGGCGCAGCAGGCAGGCCAGATGTACGGATGGCTCGCCGAGTGGGGCCTGTCGCAGGCCGGTTCGGAGCCGTCGATGACGTGGATGACCCGCCCCGCGATCGACGGCGCGACCGGTCATGACGATCACGCGACCGCCGACCCCGATGCCCATACGCCGGGCGCGCCGATGCCCGGGCTCGCGACACCGGCTCAGGTGGAAGAGCTGCGCGGCCTCACCGGCGTGGCCGCAGAGCGCATGTTCCTCGAACTCATGATCACCCACCACCAGGGCGCGGTCGAGATGGCCGACGCGGTACTCGCGCGCTCGACGAACGATGTCGTCGTGGCGCTCGCACAGTCGATCGTCGACAGCCAGACGTCAGAGATCGACCTCATGACCCGGATGCTCGCCGCGCGCAGCTGAGACGGCACACGCGCACGGTGCTCAGGCCTCGAGCACGGTGCTCAGGCCTCGAGCACCGGTCGCTCCTCCTGCTGCCGGTAGAGCGATGCGTAGACGCCGTCGGCGCCGACGAGATCGGCGTGCGTGCCCTGCTCGACGATCTGCCCGGCCACCACCACGAAGATGACGTCGGCCGCGACCACGGTCGAGAGCCGGTGCGCGATCGCGATGGTCGTGCGGCCCCGCGCGGCGTCGTCGAGCGCCTGTTGCACGACCCGCTCTGAGATCGTGTCGAGCGCGCTCGTCGCCTCGTCGAGCACGAGCACGGCCGGGTCCTTCAGCAGCACCCGCGCGATCGCGATGCGCTGCTTCTCGCCGCCCGAGAGACGGTAGCCGCGTTCGCCGACGACCGTGTCGTAACCGTCGGGGAACGAGGCGATCGTCTCGTGGATGTTCGCCGCGCGGGCGGCCGCCTCGAGCTCGGCGTCACTCGCCTCGGGGCGCGCGTACCTCAGGTTCTCGCCGATGGAGGCGTGGAAGAGGTACGTCTCCTGGCTCACGATGCCGATGTGGGAGACCAACGATTCCTGCGCGAGATCACGCACGTCGACCCCCGCGAAGCGAACGACACCGCCGGATGCCTCGTACAGCCGCGGCACGAGGTACGACACCGTCGTCTTGCCCGCCCCCGACGGCCCGACGAAGGCTGCGAACTGGCCGGGCTCGATCGTGAAGCTCACCGCGTCGAGGGTCGGGCGCGACGCGTCGTCAGCGTCGGGGTAGCGGAACGACACCTCGTCGAACTCGACGCGCCCGAGCGCTGCCTCGCTCGACGAGCCCGACGACGGCACCTCGCGAGCACCCGGCGCGTCGACGATCGCCGGCTTCAGGTCGAGGTACTCGAAGATGCGCGCGAAGAGCGCGCTCGAGGTCTGAAGGTCGAGGGCGACGCGCATGAGCCCCATGAGGGGAAACAGCAGGCGCGCCTGCACGGTCGTGAATGCGACGATGGTGCCCGCCGTGACATCCGCTGCGCCGCCCGTGATCAGCAGGCCGGCGACCAGGTAGACGATCGCGGGGATCGACGACATGAAGATGTTGACCATCGCGAAGAACCACTGGCCCGTCATCTGCAGCTTGACCTGCAGCGCGATCTGGTTCCCGTTCTCGTCGGCGTACCGCTCGATCTCGCTGCGCTGCCGGGTGAAGCTCTTCGAGAGCAGGATGCCGGAGACGCTCAGGGTCTCCTGTGTGATCGCCGTCATCTCCGACAGCGACTCCTGGGTTCTGCCGGCGATGCGCGCCCGCACCTGGCCGACCCGGCGCTGGGCGATGACCATGAACGGCATGAGCAGCAGCGCGATGATCGTGAGCTGCCAGTTGAGGATGACCATCGCGATGAACGCCGAGATCACCGTCACGGTGTTGCCGAGCACGCTCGACACGGTGTTCGTCAGCACGCCCGCGACACCGCCGACATCGTTCTGCAGTCGCGACTGGATGACGCCCGTCTTCGTGCGGGTGAAGAAGCTCAGCTCCATCGCCTGCAGGTGCGTGAAGAGCCGCACGCGCAGGGCGCCCATGACGCTGTTGCCGATCGTCGCGGTCAGCCACGTCTGCCAGACCCCGAGCAGCGCCGACACGATGAACACCGCGATCATCGCGGCCACGAGCCACATGAGCACCGGCAGATTCGGGCCGGATGCCTCGCCGCCTGCGCCGACCGGGAAGAGCCCGTCGTCGAACGCCCGCTGGGTGAGCAGCGGCGGAATGATGGCGAGCGCCGCACCGATGAGCACGAGCACGACGGTCGTGACGAGGGCGACCCTGTGCCCGGCGAACAGCTCGGCGATGCGCCCGAGCAGGTTCGGTATCTTCGGCGCCTCGGCGTTCGCTGCGCGCTGGGCCTCGGCATCGGCGCCGAACACCCGGCGAGCACCGCCGCCTGTTGCAGCGCCGGCACGCCCACCGGCCGCGCTGCTGCTGCCTGCGGCGCCGCTGCCACGCCCGCCGCGAGGGGTTGCCCCGTGCATGCTCATGGGCTCAACCCTATGGGCCGAACCGGCACCCGCGGCCCGGCGCTACTTCTGCGAACCGGCGAGCAGTGCCTGCACGAAGTACCGCTGGAACGCGAAGAACACGATCAGCGGAACGATCATCGACAGGAAGGCACCCGTCGAGAGCACGTCGATGTTCGCACCGAACTGTCGCAACTGGCTCTGGATCGCGACGGTGAGCGGCTGAGACTGCGAGTTCGTGAAGATCAGCGCCACGAGCATGTCGTTCCACGTCCAGAGGAACTGGAAGATCGCGAGTGACGCGATCGCCGGCCCGCCGAGCGGGAGGATGACCTGGCGGAAGATGCGCCAGTCGCTCGCACCGTCGATGCGGGCCGCCTCGAGCAGCTCAGCGGGGATCTGCGTGAAGAAGTTGCGCAGCAGGAAGATCGCGAACGGCAACCCGAAGGCCGTATGGAACAGCACCACGCCGAACACCGAGCCGAAGATGCCCAGATCGCCGAACATGCGCGCGAGCGGGATGAACGCGACCTGCAGCGGCACCGCGAGCAGCACGATGACGGCGATGAGGAACCAGTCCCTGCCGGGGAAGTCGATCCAGGCGAACGCGTATCCGGCGAGCGCTCCGATCACCACGACCGCGATCGTGGTCGGCACCGCGATGATGATCGTGTTCCAGAACGATCCCATGATCGTGGGGTTCGCCAGCAGGTTCGCGTAGTTGTCGAGCGTGAGCTGCGCGGGCGCCGTGAAGACCGTCCACCAACCGGATGACGCGCTGTCGCCCGCGGACCGCAGCGAGGAGATGAACAGCCCGACGGTCGGCACGAGCCAGAACACCGCGACGACGACGAGGAGGATCGTGACGAACGAGTTGCCGAAGAACGCGAGGATCTTCTGCGCGACGGTCTTCTTGCCGCGAACGATGGTCAGCTCGCCGGCGGTCATCGTTTCCTCTCCTCGCGGAAGCGTCGTGCATTGATGATCATCGTCGGCAGCACGAGCACGAGCAGGAGGATCGCGAGCGCGCTGCCGAGCCCCTGATCGTTTCCGCCGCCGAACGAGACGGTCCACATCTCGACGGCGATCACGTTGGCCGCCGGTTTCGAGACTCCTGGCGGTATCACGTACACCAAGTCGAAGATCTTCAGCACGTTGATGATCAGGGTGACGAACACGACGACGAGCACCGGCGACAGCAGGGGCGCGGTGATGCGCGAGAACACCTGCCATTCGTTCGCGCCGTCCATCCGCGCCGCCTCCTGCAGCGAGCGATCCATGGCCGAGAGTCCCGCGGCGATCATCACCATCGAGAATCCGGCCCAGATCCAGATGTACGAGAGGATGACGACGACGTTGATCAGGGCGGGGCTGAGCCACGCCACGCCCTGCGCACCCTCGTCGAAGTTGGATGCCGGCAGTGCGACCGTGTACGAGCCGGATGGGAGGCCCTCGATCAGGTATCGGCCGGAGTCATCCGTCTGCGCGGTGCCGGCCACCGACCCGTCTTCGGCGACCGCGTCGACCTGGATGCCGGGCAGGCCCGACTCAGTGTCGTCGATCTCTCCGTTCGTGCCTCCGCCGCCGCGCACGACGTCGAGCCAGACAGTGCCTGCGAGTTGATCAGAGCCCGGCGACTCGGCCGGCTCCGCCTGTGCTGCGGAATCGGGGACGTCGTCGGCTCGGATGCCGATGAGCGGGAAGTTCTGCTCCGAGCCGGGCGAGATCGCCGCCTCGCCCGCGATGGTGCCGCGGTCGGCGATGAGACCGACTTCCTCGCGCGGCCGCGCACCGGGGTACGCCGTGTCTGCGCTGAAGGCGTCTTGCACGCCGACGATCACCGCGTTGACCACGCCGGTGTTCGGGTTCTCCTCGAACATGCCACGGAAGATGACGCCCGCCGCGAGCATCGAGATCGCCATCGGCATGAAGATGATGAGCTTCAGCGCGGTCGACCACCGGATGCGCTCGAGCAACACGGCGAAGACGAGGCCCAGCGTGGTGCAGGCGATGGGCGCGACGACGACCCAGATGACGTTGTTGCGGATGGCCGTGAACGTCGAGTCGTTCGTGAACATCGTGACGTAGTTCTCCCACCCGACGAACTCACCGCCCGACGCGCCGAAGAGTGAACGGATGGCGGTGTAGACGATCGGGTAGACGACGAGTGCGCCGAGGAGGATGGCGGCGGGCAGGAGGAAGATCAGGATGGTCCCGAACTTCCTCCAGCCGATCGTCGATCGGCGGGGACGGCCCCCTTGGCCGCCCCGCCTCTGATCGACGGTGACCGGAGCCACTGCTGACTGCGTCATTGGTGCACTCCGATCTCGGTGCGTCAGGAGCCGTATGCCGCTACTGCTGCGTCCTCGAGTTGCTGCTGCGTTCCTGCGATGTCCGTCGGGTTCTGCAGGAACGTGATCATGATCTGCCAGAAGCCCTGACCCGGGGTGCCGCCGAATGCGCTCGGCGTCAGGTCGGACATGTCGAAGCGGAACTCCTCGGCGCCGACGAGCGCCTCCGCGATCTGCTTCGAGGTGTCGTCGGGGTAGAGCGAGGTGTCGACCTGCTCGTTCGGCGAGGTCAGACCGCCGTTGGGCACCCAGACCTCGGCCGACTCGGGCGAGGCCAGGAACTCCATGAGCGCGGCCGTCGCGTCGTCGTCGGTGAAGGCCACCGCCACATCGCCGCCGCCGACGACGGAGGGAGCCGAGTCGTTGATCGACGGGAAGTTGTAGAACAGGGCATTCTCGCCGACCACGGAGTTGCCGTCTTCGGTGATGTTGCCGGCGACGAAGTCACCCTCGTAGACGGTGCCGGCCTGCGGGTCGGCGCCGAAGACCGCGGTCACGGACTCGGGGAAGGTGCGGGTCGCGGCGTCGGGCTGCATGAGCGCGGCGTTGCCCCACAGCGACGCGAGCACCTCGAGCGCCTCGGTGACCGACGGGTCGGTCCAGGGGATCTCGTGGTTGGTGAGCTGGTCGTACATGTCGCCGCCCGCGGTACGCAGGTAGACGTTCTCGAACCAGTCGGTGAGCGGCCAGCCGACGTCGGCGCCCACCGAGATGCCGGCGTAGCCCGAATCTGCGACCAGCTGGAGCTGCTCCAGGAATCCGTCCCAGTCTTCGGGAGCCTCCGCCCCGGCCTGATCGTAGATGTCTGCGTTGTACCAGACCGTCGACTTGTTGGACGCCTTGAACCAGACGCCGTACGTCGTGCCATCGACCGAGCCGAGGTCGACCCAGCTCTGCGAGTAGTTCTCCTCCACCGTGGCGAGGGTGTCGTCGGAGAGCGGAATGAGCACGCCATCGTCGGCGAACTGCTGCATGAGCGCCGGCTGGGCGAGCATGGCGACGTTGGGCGGGCTCCCGCCCTCGATCTGCCCGCCGAGCACGGTCGAAGCGTTGTCGCCGAAGCTGGAGTAGTTCACGGTCGCGCCGGTCTGGGATTCGAATTCGGCGAGAACCGCCTCGAAGTTCTCCTGCTCGGCACCCGACCAGGCCGCGGCCACCTCGAGGGTCTCCCCGGCGAAGTCACCTCCGCCACCGCCTTCGTCTCCGCCGGACGTGCATGCGGTGAGCGCGAGGGCAGCCGTGCCCGCGACCGCGATCGGCATCAGAATCCGAGTTCTGCGTGTGGATCTCATGGTGCGTCCTCCTAGACGTGCTGCTGTGTTCACAGGCGAGCATGCGTGCTGCGCAGTCCCCGAGAACCGGTTCAGTCCCACGCTAGGACAACCGCACGAACGGTCACAAGCAACCCGCCGTAACGAATCGAACACCAATTCCTCGACGTCGCCCGGTCGTGAGGAGTCGGTTTTCGACCTCCATCCGGCGAACCGGCACGCCGGATGCCGTGTGGCGTCGGCCCGTCAACCCCGTGCGCCCGCCGACCTCGTGTGCCTACGGTGGAAGCATGGATACGGGAAAGCTGGTATTGCGACTGTTCGTCGGCGGCCTCTTCATGGGGCACGGCCTGCAGAAACTCACAGGCTGGTTCGGTGGCCCCGGCATCGAGGGCACCGAGAAGATGATGGAGGGCACCGACATCCATCCGCCGAGGGCCAACGCCTATGCCGTGGCCCTGACCGAGACCGCAGGCGGTGCTGCGATCGCGGCCGGCGCGGCGACGCCGCTCGCCTCGGCCGGGCTGATCGCCACGATGCTCACGGCGATCGACAAGGTGCACTGGAAGAACGGGTTCTGGAACTCGAAGGGCGGCTGGGAGTTCAACGGCACGCTCATCGCGACCCTGTTCGCCCTGAGCGCCGACGGGCCGGGCAAGCTGTCGATCGACGCGGCCGCCGGCAGAACGCGCTGGGGCATCGGCTGGGGTGTGTTCGCACTGGTCGCGGGTGCGGCCGGCGCATACGGCGTGGTCAAGCTCGGCGAGCGCAACGCCCCTGCCGCGTCCGGCGACCGCTGACGGAGGGCTCGGCGATCGGCCGCTGAACGACGGATGCCCCGTGGCTCATGTCACCTCGAGCGAGTCGTGTTGAACGGCTGCAACACCAGTTCGTCGAATCGGCGGCCGATGTGGCGCTGTGCCGCCGCGCCGGGGTGCAGGTTGTCGGGAAGCGGCATGCGCGCGGCATCGGCCGGGCCGTAGAGTTCGAGGCCGTCGACGTAGTCGAGGTTCGCGTCGCTCGCACGTCGACGAGTCACGATCGACTGCAGCTCGCCGCGGACGGCGGTGAGCGAGAGCTTGCCCTGTGCGACCTCTTCGGCGGTACCGCCCGCGATCGACCACTCGTACGGCTTGGTCGGATCTTGCACGGTCGGGCCGGCCGCGTGCTCGACCGGCGCGCACCAGATCGGCGAGACGACGACGATCGGCGTCGTGGGGTGTCCGTCGCGGATCGTGTCGAGGAACCCGTGCACCGCAGGCCGGAACGCCCGCATGCGCATGACGTCGCCGTTGACGAGGTTGATGCCGATCTTCAGGCTGATGAGGTCGGCTTCGGCGTCCCGCATCGTGCGCGCCGTGAACGGGTCGAGCATCGCGTTGCCCGAGAAGGCGACGCTCGTGAGGTCGACATCGGCACGCAGGGCGGAGACGACCGGCCACGTTCCCGTCGTCGAGTCGGCGCGATAGCCATGGCTGATCGAGCTGCCGTGATGCAGCCAGCGAGGCCTCGGAACCGCCGCCGGCGGCGACACCGGTGCATCCGCCCGCAATGCGAGCACCTCGACCTCGTCGGTGAACGGCAGCCACAGTTCGAGTTCGCGCTCCCCCGCCGCTGCGCCGTCGAACTCGATTCGCACCGTCGACGGCGGCCCTCCGACGACGTACCCGAGCGGACGTTCGAACGAGAAGACGTACCGCGATCCGGCAACCACCGACGCCTGCCCCACCAGCTCGCCGTCGGAGGTGACGTCATAGTGGCTGGGCGGCAGCGCCACCGTCTCGTCGGCGGCCATCCGCGTCGCGCGCACGTCGAGTTCGAGCACGGATGCCGCGGTGCGGAACGAGAGTCGGATGCCGGCGCTCTCCGCCGTGGTCTGCACCATGAAGGAGTCGGGTACCTGCTCCCGCGCCCATGCCGGCAGCCGGCGCGGCAGCAGCCCCTCGGCGGTGCGTTCGATCGTGATGGCCCCGCGGATCTCGACCTCGTCGAGGGAGACATCTCGAAGGCCGGTCGCGTTCATCGCGCCGTCATCGCGTCCGGCCCGCCGACGTCGACCACGGCACCGTTCGCGTGCACATCGACGAGTCGGCCGCCGACCCTGAGACCGCGCAGCACGGCCTCGGCATCGAGCGCTCCGACGCATCCGCTCACCGTGCCGATGCCGTCGATCGACGGATCGACGCCGAAGAGCGACTCGATCACGAGCGCGACGTAGGCGCCCGACGCCGAGCAGGACCAGTCGATGATGTACGGCAGCTGCGGCGGTGCCTTGCGCGCGCCGCCGTTGATCGCGGGCTGCGCCTCCTCCTGGAAGTGCGCCTGGGCCGGCGGGCCCTGGTTCGTCGAACGGGCCAGACCCGGCAGCCAGTCGAGTGCCCGTTGCGGCTCACCGAGCGCAACAAGCGACCGCGCGGCATCCGCCGGCCACGCCGGGTACGCGCCGTTCCACTGATGATCGGGGCGCACGCTGTAGCTCGCGTCAGCGTCCCACGGCGAGAGCGACCGCAACCACGACGGAGTCTGCAGCTCGCGCACGAAGAAGTCGACCATCTCACGCCGGGTCGACTCATCGAGATCGGCGGCGATCGTCGTGCCGACGATGTTGAAGTCGTAGCAGTGGCGCACGGGCAGGCGTGAGCCGTCGGGCTGCTGCGCCGCGAAGAACCCCTGTCCGGGCAGGTACAGGTCGACGACGGAGGCCACGAGGGCGTCTGCCTCGGCGAGCAGCCCGGCAGCCTCCTTGCCGTCGCCTCGCGCCTCGAGGATCGCCGCCGTCGTGCGCAGGTTCCACACGTTCGCCGCGTTGAAGCTCGCGACCTCGTGGGTGTACGAGCTCACGCACTCGAGGAGGTTGTCGATCTCGCCGTAATCGGCGAGAGCCGAGTCACCGCGCAGCTCCTGCCACGCGAGCGACCAGTACCGCAGATGGTCGACGATCGGCCGCCCATCACCCGGCCGCTCGTCGAGGTAACCGGCATCGCCGGTGTATCGCACGTAATCGTCGACGAGCCGGGTCATCGCGTAGTCGTTCACCGAATACCAGCGTCCGACCGGCTCGCCAGTCAGCGAGGAGGTACCGAAATGCGAGTGCGTATCACTCGTGATCCAGTGGCTGAGCTGCCGCTTCATCGGCTCGGGGTCGAGCAATGCGTGCGTGATCGAACTCAGGCTGTAGTCCCAGATGAACGTCGTCGTCGCCCAGTAGTTCGGCATGAGGGTGTCGTAGCTGCGACCGAGCACGTTGCCCGCGAAATCACGGCGGAACCAGATGACGCCGAGCACCCCCCACCAGTACAGCGTGCGCAGCGCCTCCGACGAGGTCTCGAGCACCGGCAGATGGCCCGAGAACTCGGCGTTTCCGGGCGTGAAAGCCGCCTCGAGCTGGGCATTCCAGAACTGCTCGGATGCCGCGACGACGGCCGGCACGTCGAGCGCCGTCGCATCGAATGCGGCAAGGGCCGCCTGCCGCGTCGTGGCGATCGCGTGCACGTACCCGAATCGGGCGGTCTGCCCGGGCGCGATCTCGAGCACGACCGTCACGTCGCCGCCCCGCCCGGTGCCGCCGATTCCGACCTCGTACTCGTCGGGCGTCGGAGCGACTCCGCTCAGGCGCACGGATGCCTCGGTGTCGACGCCCTGCACGCTCCACGCGTCTCCCGCATCGTTCGAGAACACGAGCCTCGACGCATCCGACTCGACCGTATCGCGCTCGCTCGGCGCCTCGGCGTCGAGCCAGGCCCCCGCCGCCCGCGTCACGCGAGCGGCGAGCGTGAGCATCGCCGGCACCGAGCGGTGCGACGTGCCCGAGTTCGTGATTCGCACGTCGATCGCCACCGCGGTCTGCCCTGGTGCGCACACCGTGACGGCCTCGATCTCGAGCCCCGGCAGCGTCGCGCGCCGCACGACCCGGTCGGGGCGCCACTCGTGGGTGACCGGGGCGCCGTACGACTCGAAGATGCGCCCGTCGACGAAGAGCACAGCGGTCTTCGCAAGGCCCTGTGAGACCGGCGGGAACGTCGTCGCGCTCACCGCGGTGAGGTCGTGGTCGACGCGAACCGTACCGAGGAAGTTCGTCAGGCCCGATGGCGCGATCATGTCGTCGTAGTGGTGAGTGACGGGGTCGGCCGCGAGGTCGTCGACCGTGGGAATGAGGGACATCCGGTCTCCTAGTACTGCCCGAGCGCGAGGCCGCGAGCGAAGAACTTCTGGGTCAAGAGGAACAGCACGACCGTCGGCAGCGAGACGAGTACGCCCGCCGCGAGCACGGTCGACAACTGCGCACCGCCGTAGGTGCTCTGCATGCCGGCGAGGGTCGTGACGATCGGTCGCACGTTGTCGGACTGGCTGAGCGTGAGTCCGAGCAGCAGGTCGTTCCACACGAAGGTGGCCTGCAGGATGAAGATCGCCACGAGCGCGCTCGAGGCCATCGGCAGGTAGAGGCGGGCGAAGATGCGCCAGGTCGTTGCGCCGTCGAGCACGGCCGCCTCGAACACGTTGTGCGCGACCCCCGTGAAGAAGTTGCGCATCACGAACGCCGAGAACGGAATGGAGATCGCCGTGTACACGAGGATCATGCCGAGCTGCGTGTCGAAGAGGCCGACGCGCGAGTAGCCGTCGAAGAGCGGCAGCAGCACCATCTGCAGCGGGAACACGGTGCCCCCGAAGATCACCACGAACCAGGCGAAGCCGTGCTTCAGGCGCAGCGCGACGATCGCGAATCCGGCGGCGGCGCCGACGAGTACGGCGACGGCCGGCGACACGAGCGCGTAGATCAGGGTGCTCAGCACGCTGTCGCCGAGACCCGAGAGCTGCAGCGCCTCGGCGATGTTGCCGAGGAGCGAGAAGTCGGTCGGGACCCACGACTCGGTCGAGGTGAAGGTGAGCGGCGACTTCGCTGCGTTGACGATGAGCAGATAGACGGGCAGCAGCCAGATCACGCCGAAGACGACGAGCACGGAGGTTCGGAGGATTCTCGACATGACTAGAACTCGTGTTTCTTCGAGAGCTGCTGGCGCAGGTACAGGACGGCGGCGATCATCGTGACGATCGTCAGGAACACGGCGATCGCCGAACCGAGACCGTAGTCGCTGTTCACGAACGTCTCCTTGTACATCGTCAGGGCCAGCGTCTCCGATGCACCACCGGGGCCGCCCTTCGTCATTCCGAGCACGATGTCGAAGGTCTTCAGACTCGCCACGATCGACAACCCGACCACGACCGCGGTCAGCGGGCGCAGCATCGGCCAGAGGATGCTCGTGAAGAGGCGCCCTCCGGTCGCGCCATCGACCCGAGCTGCCTCGAGCGGCTCCTTCGGAATCGAATTGAGGCCGATCGTGAAGAGCAGCGCGTTGACGCCGACCCCCTGCCACGCCGCGGCGATGATCATGACGACCGTGTTGAGCGGTGCGTCGACGAGCCAGCGCGGGGTGTCGGCGATGCCGAAGGCGCCGAGCGCCTGGTCGAGCGCGCCGTTGCTCGAGAGGATGAACGACCAGATGAGGCCGACGCCGATGCCCGAGAGCGCATACGGGATGAGGAATGGCACACGCAGCCATACTCCGCCCGGGAGGTTCCAGGTGAGGAGCGCGAGCGCGAGGCCGATGCCGACGGGGATGAGCAGCGTGCCGACGACCCAGAGGAGGGTATTGAGCAGCGAGACGATGAAGCCCGGGTCTTCGAACATCTCGGCGAAATTGCCGAAGCCGATCCAGTCGGGGTCGCCGAGGCCGTTGTACTCGGTGAAGCTGAGGAAGGTGGTCCAGAGCAGGGGGAGATAGAGGAGGACGGCGACCAGGATCACGCCCGGGGCGATGAAGCCCCGGGCGGACCACTGGTACTGCGAACCGCGAGACGCCATACGCCGCTACTCCTGGTCGGCCCAGTACTTGTCGGCCTCGGCCTGGATGATCTCGAGGAACGGCAGCGGGTCACCGGGATTCGCGATGAAGGCGCCGAACTGCTCGAGCGCGACCGTGAGGATCGGCGTGGGAGTGGCTTCGTAGTAGCGGTCGTAGACGAGGTAGTCATCGCTGGCGACCGTGGTTCCGAGTTCGTCGAGCATCGGGTCGGAAACGGTTGCCTTCGGGTTGAAGGCCACGTCTCCGCGCGCTTCGCTCCAGGCGGTCTGCGCCTCCGGCGACATCCACCACTCCGAATAGGCGAGCCCGAGCGCCTTCTGCGCTGCGTTCTCGGCCACGCAGAGCGGGCCGGACTCGACCGCGACCGGGGTGCGCTCGAGATCGGGATTCGTCTTCGGGATCACGAACATGTCGTAGTCCTCGCCCGAGACCATGCCGGCCCCGTCGAGCGATCCATTGAAGAACGAACCGAAGTTGATCATGGCGTAGTCGCCCTGCTTCAGCCCGACGGCGGGGTCGACCGTGCTGCCGGCGTCGCTGAACCAGCCGGCCTCGTGCTGGTCGAGCCACATGTTCATGATGTCGACGATCTCAGGGTCGGTGTACTCGACCTCGCCGGTCGAGAGGCCCTCGTAGAGTTCGGGGTCGGTGCCCGCGACCATCTGCTGGAACCACTGGAACGTGAAGAGCGTCGACGTCTGGTAATACGGCGTGATGCCGGCTGACTTCAGCGTCTCGGCGGCTGCATCCAGTTCCTCCCAGGTCGTCGGCACCTCGATGCCCTGCTCCTCGAAGATCTTCGTGTTGTAGTACATGACCCAGTAGGCGATGTTCATCGGCACGCAGTACTGCTTGCCGTCGACCGTGTACGTCTCTCGCAGGTCTTCGGTCACCCAGCCCTCGTCGACCGCGTTCGACCAGATGTCGGTCGTCTCGGCGATGAGCCCCTCGTCCACCAGCTCGGTGAGCGAGCTGCCGGTCTGCCAGGTGAACAGGCCGGGGCTCTTCGATGTGCGGAACGACTGCTTGATGAACGCGTCGTACTGGTCGGCGTCCGAGTAGCCCGTCGTGTTCAACGAGATGTCGACGGATGTCTCGCTAGCCCCGTTGAGCTCGTCGAAATCTGGCTCCCATGCGGCCTTGTTGGTGTAGAAGTCGAGCGTGCCCGTGGTCTCCCCGGAGTCGGCCGCGCCGCCCCCCGAGCACGCTGCGAGCAGCATCGCGGATGCGGCCAGTGCGGCCACCGCGGCCCCGATCTTCGTTCGTCGTGAATTCACTGGAACTCCTTTGTTCTATTGGTATCGTTACCAACCGCTTCGCCAAGGTATCAACGATACCCAGTCGCCGCAAGGCAACGGTTTCGTGGTGTGGTGCTGGTCGGATCGATGCTGCGATCAGTGCTGTGGTGCTGTGCGTGGTGCCGATGTCATGGTTCGTGGTGGTGCTGGTGCTGCGCGGGTCGGGAAGTCGCGCCGGTTCGGAGGTCTCGCCGGTCAGTCGTCGCTCTCACGTGTGCCCCTCACATACGCCTTCACGGTGGCGAAGCGCTCGCTGCGCGAGCGTGCGCTGCGCCGGATCGAGTAGGGGCCCACCGCGGCAGGCACGATGAAGGTCTCGGCGTAGTGCACGACGAACGGTTCGAACGCCCCGTTCGGACTCACGACCTCGACCTCGTCGCCCTCGACGAGGTTGAGCACGTTGACGGTGCCGTCGGTGTCGTGCACCGCCTCGTCGTCGAACCAGTGCCGGCGCACCTCGATGAACTCGAGTTCGTGCAGCCCGGTGCGCTCCTCGACGAGTCCGGGCTCGCGACGGAGCTCCTCGACCTGCCCGATGAGGTGCTGCCCGACCCATTCCGTGTCGCGCTCCCACTGGATGTTGCGCTCACCGTGGTCGAGGTGCACCGGCCGAGGCACGCCGTCGAGGCCGACCCGGCCCCAGTCCCAGAGCTTGAAGGTGAAGATGAACGGCGTCGCCGAGATCTCGAGCACCATCGAATCGGTGCCGGAGCAGTGCACGGTGCCGGCCGGAATCGCGAAGTGGTCGTGCTTCTTCGCCGGATACATGTTGATGTAGCGTTCGGCATCGAACGGGTGCTCGCCGTCGGTCGCGGCCCGGAGCGCTCCGACCATCTCTTCGGGGTCGACACCGGTCTTCACACCGAGATAGACGACCGCGTCGTCGGCGGCATCCAACAGGTAGTAGCTCTCGTCCTGCGTGTACGCCATGCCGAAGGTGTCGCGGATGTAGTCGGTGAGCGGGTGCACCTGCAACGAGAGGTTGCCTCCGCCCATCGTGTCGAGGAAGTCGAAACGGATCGGGAACTCGGCGCCGAAGCGCGAGAAGGTCTTCTCACCGAGCAGCTCGCGCGGATGCATGAGCACGAGATCGAGCGCGGGGATCTCGACGACCCGGCCGTCGGCCTCGAGCAGCAGCGAGTTCTCCTCCGGAACGCAGTCGAAGCACCAGGCGTAGTTGCTGGCCGAGGGGTCGAGGTCGAGCGTGCTCTTCATCCACTGCCCGCCCCAGACACCCGGGTCGAAGAACGGCACGACCCTGAACGGCGCGGCGGATGCTGCGGCGAGCGCGCCCCGGAAGGCCCGGCCTTCCACCGCGCCCGCGGCGTCGGCAGCGGCGTTGCCGTCGACGAGGAGGTCGACCCGATCGAAGAGGGTGCGCTTGTGGCGGTCGGCGGTGCGCCACTCGACGAAGAAGCCGCGCTTGTACTTGCGCAGGGCGTCTTCTCCGCCGTTGTCTGCGCGCCAGTTCGTGCCCCCGGCCCGCTGCCGCTGCTGGATCTCCCAGCGGGCGAGGTCGACGAGCACGAGGGCGTCGGCCCCCTGCTGGAGCGCTGCATCGGCGCCCCAGCCGACGACGTAGGTCGGCCGCGTGCGCCGCCCGATCTCCGCGCGGAGCGCAGCCACGCGTTCGCGATCGTAGAACTCGTCGACCGTGAAGTGACTCATGACGCCGAAGACGCGGTCGTCGGTGAGGTTGCGCGCGATGAGCGCTTCGATCACGTCGTTCGGCAGGGCGGCGGCGCCTTCGAGATCGACGACGTCGGCCTCGGCAACCGCCTCGGCGATGCGTCGGCGGATCGCCGCGACATCCCCGCCTGGGTAGACGTCGACGGCGATGACCGGGGGGCGCCCGCCCGCCCGCGAGGCGGCGATCTCGCGAGCGCGACGCCAGGCCGTGTCGCCGACGAGGATCTCAGTGCCCGCCGGAAGCGGGATCGTGGGCAATTGCACATAGCTGCTGCCCCCACCCGCCATGTGCTCCTCGAGCGTGAGTTCGGCGCCGTGATCATCGTGCGTCATGGATATCCCTTGCTGGTGCGGAGTCGAGTGCGATGACGGCGAGCCCGCGCAGCACCGAGAGCGACGGCTCCTCGGGCGTCACGAACGTCGGCCGGAAGGATGAGGACCAGAGGTGCTCGTGCACGTAGTCGACGACGGCGGGCAGCACGACCTCTCGTGACCGCAGGACGCCGCCGGTGACGACGACGACCGTCGGATCGAATGCGTGGCACTGCGAGACGATGACCGCGCCCCAGATGCGCACGAAGCGCTCGAGGATCGCTGCGGATTCGGGTTCATGCCGCGTCTCGACGAGGTCGCGGATTCCGAGTTCGCCGGCGGATCCGAATCGGCGGGCGAGCTCTGGGCCGATCGCGACCGTTCCATGACCGACGGCCTCCCCCAGAGCCCACGTGCTCGCGAGTGCCTCGCCGCAGCCGAGGTTGCCGCACGGGCAGCGGGGGCCGTCGAGGTCGACGGTGACGTGCCCCGAGAGCACTCCGGCATGCCCGTGTGCTCCGCGGATCAGGCGACCGTCGAGCGCGGCAGCCGTGCCGATGCCGGTGCCCAGGGCGATCAACACCGCGTCGGGCACGTCGTGGGCGCTGCCGCCGGTCATCTCGCCGATGAGCGCGGCACGCGCGTCGTTCTCGACGACGGCCTGCGCACCGAATCGAGTCGCGGACCACGCGGCGAGGTCGACGCCGTGGAGTTCGGCGTACTTGCCATGCGCGGCGACGAGCCGGCGCGCGTCGGGGTCGACGATGCCCGGGACGGCGATGGCGACGCCGTCGGGGCGCGTACCCCGAAGCATCCCCTCGGCCGCGACAGCCACGTGCTCGAGCACGAGCCGACCATCGGCGGCGGGGAGTTCGCCGGAATCGACGAGTCGTCGCCCGTCGAACACACCCACCTTGACGGCCGTGCCGCCGAGGTCGATGGCGAGGTGCGTCATGCGTCCATCCTCCTCGTTGCGGCGATCATCGTTGGTATCGTTACCATAGCGAACGACGACACCCATTGGCAAGCGAGACGACCGCTTCAGTCGAGCGCCGCCGATTCCAACGCCGGAGACGGCACGAACGACACCGGCATCTCGACAAGGCGCGCCGGCGCCTGCCGCCCCCCTGCGCCGAGGCGGGATAGCAGCAGTCGGGCGGCCTCACGCCCGAGCTGTCGCGCGTCATGGTCGATCACCGCGACCGGCACGGGCATGAGCTCGGCGAGCTCGAAGTTGTCGAAGCTCACGATCGTCGGCAGCTCGGAGACATCCGCACCGCCGCGCAGCCTGCTGCCGATCTCCCGCAGAGCACCCACCGTGTTGCGGTTGTTCGCGCTGAAGACCGCCGTCGGCGCATCGGCGAGGTCGAGCAGGCGCCGCATCGCGTCGCGCGCCGAATCCACATCCTGCTGTTCACGCTGGACGAGCGCATCATCGGGCTCGATGCCGCGTTCGGTGAGAGCGCGCGTGAAGCCCTCGAAGCGCCGTTGCCCCGTGAAGACCGAGCGCATGTTGCCGAGGAACCCGATGCGAGTGTGGCCGGCATCCAGCAGCGACTTCGTGCCGCGATATGCTCCACCCACATCGTCGAGCAGCACGGCGTCGACATCGAGGCCGTAGACGCGGCGTGATGCGAGAACGATCGGAGTGTCGCCGAGTCGATCGGGTTGCAGGTGATCGGATGCACCGCCTGACGGCACGAGGACGAGACCCTCGACCTGGCGGCCGATGAAGTCGGCGATGAGCTGGCGCTCCCGCCCGGGGTCTTCTCCCGTGTTCCCGAGCACGATACGTCGGCCGTACTCGGCCGCCACCTCTTCGACGCCGAGCGCGAAGTTGCCGTAGTACGGGTTCCCGAGGTTGGTGATCGCGACCCCGATCAAGCCGCTTGCCTGCCCCGGGCGGAGACTACGCGCATTCTCGTTGCGGTGGTACCCGAGAGCACGCACGGCGGTCAACACCTTCTCCTGAAGGTCGGGCCGAACGTGGACGCCCCCCGCGAGCGTGCGCGAGACCGTCATCGGGCTGACGCCGGCGAATGCAGCGACCTCTCTGATCGTCGGCTGTCTGCCGCCGTTGCTCACCTCGGACATCCTGGCTGCATCCTCCCGAACTCGGCCGCCCGTCCGGCCGCTCTCACGCTACTACCGCGCCGCACGGGCGGCACTTGCGCCGCGCCCGCCGGCCCCTCGTGACGTGGGGCGCTGCTGACGATCGGCCGCTGATAACGTTAACAGGACTTTGCCGCATCCGAGCGATTCTCCATCCGGAGACGACGACTGAGGGCTCCACCACGCTTCGTCGAACGATCCCCCGATGACCATGGCGGCACCGCAGTGGCGGGCAGGACACTGGACGCCAAGCGCCCCCAACACTATTGTGATCGTTACCAACCGGCACGGCACCAACGAAGGAGCCACGCAATGCTTTCGAACTCCCGTCGAATCCTACGGCTGGGCATCCCGGCCGCACTACTGCTGAGCGGCGGTGCACTCGCAGCACCAGCTGCCGCCGCCGAACCCTCTCCCTCCGGCGCATCCGCGCATTCCTGCTCCCTCACCGAGGGCACGCTGACTGCCACCGCCGCGCCCACGTCTGAACGCAACGAGCGCTTCGCCGACTACGGCGACAGCGGCGTCGGTTGGACGGGCGGCGACAGCACGTACTCGCTCGAGCTCGCCGATGGTCGGCAGGCCTGGTTCTTCTCCGACACCTTCCTCGGTCCGGTCGAGGCCGACGGCAGCCGGCCGACCACCGCTCCGTTCCTCAACAACTCGATCGTCGTCGACGACGGCAGCTCGCTCGAGACGGTCACGGGCGGCACGCCCGACGCACCCGCCTCGATCGTCGGCCCGACCGGCGAGGGCCCGACCGGCGAGGCCCGCTGGCATTGGTTCGGCGATCCCGAGCGCACCCGTCGCGGCGACGTGCATGTGCCACTGCTGCAGTTCGAGAAGTTCGGCCCCGGGCCGTGGGACTTCCGCTGGTCGGCGAACCGCCTCGCGGTGCTCGACGGCGACACGCTCGAGCTCGAGCGGATCCGTGAGTTGCCCAGCTCCACCGGCATCAACTGGGGCGCGTGGACGATGACCGAGGGCTCGAAGACGTACGTCTACGGCATCGCCGATGTCGAGGGGGTTCGCAGCGCCTTCGTCGCCCGGGTCACCGGCAATGCGGGCCTGGCGGGCAACTGGAAGTTCTGGGACGGCAAGCGTTGGTCGCCGCGCGAGGCGGATGCGGTGCCGGTAGCCTCGCACGTCGCCAACGAGTTCAGTGTGGCGCGTTTCGAGGACGGCTATCTGCTGGTGACGGCGGACACGACGGTGCCCTTCGACACGCGCGTCGTGGCGCAGACCTCCTGCTCGCTCACCGGCGGCTTCGCCGTGGCGACCGAACTGTACCGAATGCCCGAGACCGGCCTGTGGGGCAGCTACGGCGACGAAGACGTCTACGGCTACAACGCGCACGAGCATCCGCAGCTGCGCGATGGCAACACGTTGCTCGTGACGCACAACGTCAACACCTTCGACAACGTGCACGACATCTTCGACGACGTCACGATCTACCGGCCACGCTTCTGGGAGGTCGAGCTGGCGCTCGATTGACAGTGACCTGAACGACGGATGCCCCGCGGCTCAGACGAGCCACGGGGCATCCGTGTATTCAGTGACGCACGTCACCTCGAGCTGCTGCCCTCTTCGAGGGCGGCGACTACTTGAGGGTGACGGTGGCGCCGGCCTCTTCGAGAGCGGCCTTGGCCTTGTCGGCGGCTTCCTTGTTCGCGCCCTCGAGCACGGCCTTGGGAGCACCGTCGACGACAGCCTTGGCCTCGCCGAGGCCGAGCGAGGTGAGCTCGCGCACGACCTTGATGACCTGGATCTTCTTGTCGCCGGCAGCCTCGAGGACGACGTCGAAGGAGTCCTTCTCCTCGACCTCTTCAGCAGCAGCGCCGCCGCCTGCGGCAGCGGGGCCGGCAACGGCGACGGGGGCGGCCGCGGTGACCTCGAAGGTCTCCTCGAACGCCTTGACGAACTCCGAGAGCTCGATGAGGGTCAGGCCCTTGAACTGCTCGAGCAGCTCTTCAGTGGACAGCTTCGCCATGATTCTTCTCCTTAGATTCTCTGGTAACTCACCGCTTGGCAGGCTCGCGCCTACGCAGCGGACTCCTGCTTCTCACGCAGCGCGTCGACCGTGCGAACGGCCTTCGACAGCGGTGCGTTGAACAGATATGCGGCTCCGAACAGCGAGGCCTTGAAGGCGCCGGCGAGCTTGGCCAGCAGCACTTCGCGGGACTCGAGGTCGGCGAGCTTGCCTACCTCTTCGGCGGTCAGGGGCTTGCCATCGAAATAGCCGCCCTTGACCACGAGGAGGGGGTTCGCCTTGGCGAAGGCACGCAGAGCCTTTGCGACGGCGACCGGGTCACCGTGCACGAAGGCGATCGCGGAAGGACCGGCGAGCTCGTCGTCGAACGACGAGATTCCGGCCTTGTTCGCTGCGATCTTGGTCAGCGTGTTCTTCACCACGGCGTAGCTCGCGTCCTCACTGATGGACTTGCGCAGCGTCTTGAGCTGGGCAACAGTGAGGCCGCGGTATTCGGTCAGCAGAACGGCGGTCGAGCTCTCGAACAGGTTCGTGAGTTCGGCAACCGAGGCTTCCTTGTTCGCCATGGCCACTCCTTGTATCTTCAACGCGCATCGCGGGAGCGATGCACGGCCTGGAGCGCTGGAAGCGGGTGGTCGAGAGAAAGAAAAAAGCTCCGGCGCAGTTGCGCGGAGCTCGGCCGGTCACCCGGAAGTCTTCGTCACACCTGCGCGGGCCCTTGCTTTCGCAAGACTTCGGTCGGGCTTCGATGCGATGAACATCGAGGCACACGACAACCAGCGGTCTTCGGCTCCGTACAGGCTAGTGGATGCCGCGGCATCCGCCAAATCGTCGACGACTCGTCGCCGTCGCGACCCGAAGCGGATGGCGGACGCCCGGGCCGAACCGTCGCCGATGTCGGCGGACGGGAGCAGACTCGCAGGCATGGAGATCACACACCTGAACCCACCGGCACTGCACTCGAACCCGGCGTTCAGCCAGGGGGTGCTCGTCAGCGGCGCGCACCGCACGCTGCACGTCGGCGGCCAGAACGGCACCGACCCCTCCGGCGCGATCGTACCCGGCGGCCTCGGCCCGCAGACCGAGCAGGCGATCAGGAACGTGCTCACGGTGCTGGCCGAAGTCGGCGCCGATCAGCGCAACGTCGTGCGCCTCGCCGTGTACCTGGCCGCCGGGCAATCGGTCGATGAGGGGTACGCGGCATCGGCGCGCGTCTGGGGAGCGCACCCGACCGCGCTCACCGTGCTGATCGTGGAGTCGCTCGGCCGCCAGGGCGCCCTCGTCGAGCTGGAGGCGACCGCCGTCATCGAGTGAGCCGGCGTGCGCACAGTAGTTGACATACGTCTACTACCTGTTTATAGTTGACGAAAATCAACCACTTTCAGGAGTCAGATGGCATTCGCCTCGCGCACTCGCGCGCCGAAGAAGTCCGCATCGTCGAAGAATCCGGATGCCGCGGCATCCGTCGAACTCTCCGAGAGCGGCATGACCCACCGAGAGGTGCTGACGGCGCTGTCCGGTCTGCTGCTCGGCATGTTCGTCTCGATGGTCGCGTCGACGGTGGTCGGCAGCTCGCTGCCCGTCATCATCGCCGACCTCGGCGGCGATCAGTCGGCGTTCACCTGGGTCGTCACGGCGACGCTGCTCGCAACCACCGTTTCGACGCCCATCTGGGGCAAGCTCGCCGACCTCTTCAACCGGAAGCTGCTCCTGCAGCTGGCGCTCGTGATCTTCGTCGTCGCCTCTGCCCTCGCAGGTTTCTCGCAAGACGCGGGCACGCTCATCACGATGCGGGTCCTGCAGGGCCTCGGTGCCGGCGGCCTCGCGGCCCTCAGCCAGATCGTGATGGCCGATATCATCAGCCCGCGCGAACGCGGCAAGTACGCCGGCCTCTTCGGAGCCGTCATGGCCGTCGCGACCGTCGGCGGCCCGCTCCTCGGCGGCGTGCTCACCGACACGCTCGGCTGGCGCTGGAACTTCTTCGTCGGCCTGCCCATCGCGGTCGCCGCGCTCATTCTGCTGCAGCGCACACTGCACCTGCCGAAGCGCCCGAAGACCAAGGTCTCGATCGACTACTTCGGCATCGTGCTGATCTCGGCGGGCGTCTCGCTCCTCCTGCTCTGGGTCACCTTCGCCGGCACCGAGTTCGACTGGATCTCCGCGCCGAGCCTCCTCATGGTCGGCGCCGCCGCCGTGCTGCTCATCGTCGCGGTCGTCGTCGAATTGAAGGTCGCAGAGCCGGTGATCCCGCTCGGCCTCTTCACGAGCCGCACCTTCACCCTCTCGGTCGTCGCCTCGATCTCGGTCGGCGTGGCGATGTTCGGCACCGCCGTCTTCCTCAGCCAGTACATGCAACTCGCGCGCGGGGCCACACCCACCGAGTCGGGTCTGCTCACGATCCCGATGATGGCGGGCGTGCTCATCTCATCCACCGTGATCGGCGCACTCGTGAGCCGCCGCGGCAAGTGGAAGGCGTTCATGGTCGTGGGCAGCGCGCTCATGGTCGTCGGCACGCTGTTGCTCACGCAACTGCATTACGACACGAACTACTGGTTCGTGGGCACCGCGATGTTCGTGCTCGGCGCGGGCGTCGGCATGGTGATGCAGAACCTCGTGCTCGTCGTGCAGAACACCACGGCGGTGAAGAACATGGGCGTCGCCACGAGCACCGTCACGTTCTTCCGCAGCCTCGGCGGCACGATCGGAGTCTCGGTGATGGGTGCGATCCTCGGCACCGTCGTCGCCAACGACATCAAGACCGGCATCGCATCGCTCCCGGCCGAGCAGCAGGCCGAGGCCGCGCAGACCCTCGGCTCCGGAGCGATCCCGCAGGTGTCCCAGCTCCCCGACTTCCTGCGTATCGTGGTCGAGTCGGCATACGGAACGGGCGTCGGCAGCGTCTTCATGGCCGCCGTGCCGCTCGCGATCGTCACCCTCCTCGCGGTGGTCTTCCTGCCCAATGCCGACCTCGGCACCCAGAGCGCGATCCAGCGCGCGAGGGCCGAGCAGCGGTCGGGCACCCCGCTGGAGCGCGAGCTCGAACAGGCGGGCGAAGAGATGTTCGAGGTGAGCGAGGGGTCGGTCGCGGTGCCGATCACCGGGTCGTTCGCGGCCGTCGATGCCGGCAGGAGCCCGAAGGGCGGTCGAGCCTAGGATGACCGGCATGACCGCCGAATCGGAGAACGACGCCGAGCGTGCCATCGCCGCCGTCGAGCAGCAGTTCGGCCGACTCTTCCATCGGGTGCGAGCGAACTGGAAGCGGTACGCGGCCGAGCTCCACCCCGATCTGCCGCCGCTCGGCTACAAGGTGGTCTCGAGCCTTGCGACCGCGGGGCCGGCGCACGCGAGTGCGCTCGCCGAGAAGCTGCACACCGATAAGAGCGTGCTGAGCCGCCAGATCCGTACGCTCGAGGAGCTCGGGCTGGTCGAGTCGAGCGTCGACGAGCACGACGCGCGCGTGCGGGTGCTCGCCGCGACATCCGAGGCGGCCGCCAGGGTGGCCGAGATCCGCGCCGGCAGCCAGGCGGAGCTGCGCGAACGGCTGCGCGAGTGGGAACCCCAGGAGATCGCGACGTTCGCCGAACTGCTCGGTCGCCTCGGCGACTGAGCACCGGCTCTCGACCGTCACGTCACGTGACGCCGCGGCCGGGCTCGGCGAAGTATCGTCGAAGCATGAAAGCCTTGCGTCTCGTCGTCGCCGCCCTCGCTCTCGTCGGGGTCACCGCGCTCGCGGCGCCCCTGCCCGCGACCGCGACCGAGGAGGAATCGCCCGTGACGTGGGCGGTGAGCCCCGCAGACGAGTCCGGCCCCGATGGCCGGTCGTGGGTCGAACTCGAACTCGACCCCGGCGAGGCCGCCACCGAGCACCTCGCCGTACGGAACTTCGGCAACCGCGAAGTCACGTTCGCGCTCACCGCGGCCGATGGGTACTTCACGCCCACGGGCCGGTTCAACATGCTCCCGTCCGACACGGAGTCGGTCGCCGCCGGCACCTGGATCACCGTGGCGGATCAGGTCACCGTCGCGCCCGGAGGCACCGCCGTGCTCCCATTCACGGTGCAGGCGCCCGAGGATGCGACTCCCGGTGATCATGCCGCGGGCATCGCCGCGTCGATCTACACCGAGAGCGCCGACGAGGGTGCCGGACTCGGCGTCGAGAGCCGCGTCGGATTCCGCGTGATGACCCGGGTGACCGGCACCGTTCAGCCCGGGCTCGACGTCGACACGAACCCGAACTACGTCATCTCGTGGAATCCGTTCGAGCCGGGGATGATCGAACTCGAGTACACCCTCGAGAACACCGGCAACGTGCGGCTCTCGGTGAGCGGTTCCGTCGAGCACGGCGGAAGCACCTACCCGGCACCCGACAGCGAACAGGCGCTGCCGATCGAGTTGCTGCCCGGCGATCGGCGATCGGTGAGCATTCAGGTGCCCGATGTGTGGCCGCTCGGACCCGTCACGCTCCCCCTGACGATCACGCAGGGGGTCATCGCGCCCGACGGAGAGACCGAGACGCTCGACCCCGTCGAGCTCGAGGTCACGGCCTGGGCCATCCCCTGGCCGCACCTCATCATCATCCTCGCGCTCGGCCTCGTGATCGCCGGCCTGTTCTGGGGCCGTCGCCGCCGCACGAAGCAGATCGAGCACCTCGTCGATGAGGCGCGCGAGGCCGGTCGTCGTGAGGCCGCGCAGGCCCCTCCCCGTGACGGCGCCGACCCCGTGGCGGATCCTCGGAGCTAGGCAGGCGCGGCGGGCACGGTCGGTGCAGCCGGCGCCGGCGCGGCCGGCAATCGCACGGTGAAGCGGGTGCTGCCGGGTTCGCTTTCGACGTCGGCCGTGCCGCCGTGCGCGAGGGTCACCGCCCTGACGATGGCGAGCCCGAGACCCGTGCTGCCGGCGAGTCTCGACCGCGAGGAGTCGCCGCGCGCGAAGCGCTCGAACAGCGAGTCGGCGAGCGCCGGCGGAATGCCGGGTCCGTCGTCCTCGATGCTCAGCACGATCTCGGCTCCGTCGCGCCGGACGGACGCCACGATGGAGGTGCCGTCGGGCGTGTGCACCCTGGCGTTGGCCAGCAGGTTCGTCACGACCTGCCGCAGGCGCGGCTCATCGCCGACGACGATCGCCGCGACATCCGGAACTCGCACCTCCCACTCGTGGCCGGGGCCCGCGGCCTGCGCGTCGCCGACCGCCTCGACGACCACCTCGCCGAGATCGACCGGCAGCGCCGCGAGCGCGCGGCCCTCGTCGAGCCGGGCGAGGAGCAGCAGATCCTCGACGAGATCGGTCATGCGCACCGACTCCGACTCGATGCGCCCGATCGCGTGCACCACATCGGGCGGCAGAGCGCCGCCGTGCAGCCTCGTGAGCTCTGCGTACCCTCGGATCGACGCGAGCGGGGTGCGCAGTTCGTGCGAGGCGTCGGCGACGAATCGGCGCACCTTCTGCTCACTCTCCTCGCGTGCAGACAGGGCGGATGCCACGTGCCCGAGCATGCGGTTGAACGCACCGCCGAGGCGGCCCACCTCGGTGCGTTCATCGTCGACGGGCACGCGCTCGGCGAGCGCGACATCTCCCCGGTCGAGCGGCAGCTCCGAGACGTGCAACGCCGTCTCAGTCATGCGCGAGAGCGGCACGAGGGCGCGCCGCACGATGAAGGAGCCGAATCCGAGTGCGATCACGAGGCCCGCGAGCGCGACCACGGCGATCGTCACGGCGAGCTCCCTCGCCGAGGCGTTGACCTCCGCGAGGGGCAGCGCCAGCACCACACGCGTGTCCGGAGCGACGTCCTTCCGTTCGGCGAGCGCGCGGAACTCGCCGAGCGTGCGACCCATGTCGATCGTGTGCGCCTGCCCGTCGTCGGGGACCGCGGCGAGACTCGCCGTCGATCCCGGGCCGAGGGTCAGGATGCCCTGCGCGCCTTCGGCGATATACGCGGCATCGGCGGGGCCGGAGTCGGGAACCACCGCGGCGAGTGTTCCAGCCGACTGGCCTGCGATATCGAGCAGCACATCGGCCGATTCCTCATCTCCGGAGAAGGGCAACGGCCCTTGGATGTTCAGCACGGCGCGGTCCATCGCCGAGCGCAGGTCGGTGTCGACGGCGGCGACCGAGGACGTGTGGAAGACGCTCACACTGACGACGCCGACGACCACGCTGACCGCTGCGAGGAGCGCGGCGACCACGAAGAGGAGGCGCCGCTGCAGCGTCCATTCCCGACGGCGCTTCCGCTGCGCCTCTGCAGCGGCCGGGAGTCCGAGCGAGTCGCCTGCGACGGGCATCACACCGGTCGCGTTCGCCCGAGCCGCCGCCGCGTAGCCGGTATCGCCCGGCTGAATCATCCGACCGCCTTGAGCATGTACCCGGCGCCGCGCACGGTGTGGATCATCGGCTCACGGCCTGCATCGAGCTTCTTTCGCAGATAGGAGATGTAGAGCTCGACGACCGACTCCTTGCCGCCGAAGTCGTAGCTCCACACGCGGTCGAGGATCTGCGCCTTCGAGAGCACCCGGCGAGGGTTGCGCATGAGGAAGCGCAGCAGCTCGAACTCGGTGGCGGTCAGCTCGACGGGTGCGCCCGCGCGTGCGACCTCGTACGAGTCCTCGTCGAGGGTCAGGTCGCCGACGACGAGCACCGGGTCCTTCGCCTGGGCGAGCATGAGGGTCGAGCGACGGATGAGTCCGCGCAGGCGCGCCACGACCTCTTCGAGGCTGAAGGGCTTGGTGACGTAGTCGTCGCCGCCCGCGGTGAGCCCGGCGATGCGGTCGTCGAGCGAGTCCTTCGCGGTGAGGAAGAGCACCGGCGTCTCCGAGCCGTCGGCCCGCACACGCTGCAGCACCTCGAGTCCGTCGATATCGGGAAGCATGATGTCGAGCACGATCGCGTCGGGCCGGAACTCGCGGGCGATCTTCACCGCGGACTGACCGTCGCTCGCGGTGCGAACGTCCCATCCCTCGTACTTGAGCGCCATCTTGAGCAGCTCGGTGAGGGAGTGCTCGTCGTCGACCACGAGCACGCGAACCATCGAGCCGTCGCCCTTGGCGATGGCTGGGGCGCGGTGCGGGGTCGCTTCGGCGTTCGTGCTCATACCTCCAGTATCCGGGTCGAGCTATGCGTTCCCTATGACTCTCTGGGCCGAATGCCGCACGTACTCCGAGACGACGACCCCAGACTCGTAGGCCGTCGTCTCGATCTCGTCGAAGCGCTGCGGATCGTACGCACCCGGCGTGAAGAGCGGGATTCCGTCACCGAACAGCACCGGGTTGCGCTTCAGTACGAGCCGGTCGATCTCATCGACGAGAGCGCCGGCCAGCGAGCCCCCGCCGCACAGCCAGATGGACCTGCCCGACTCTGCCTTCAGCCGCCGCACCGCATCGACCGGATCTTCATCGGTGACGGTGAGGTTCCGGGTCTCGCCCGGGATGTCGGACTCTGTGCGCGTTCGGGAGAAGACGATCTGCCGGAGGTGCCGATACGGACTGGCCGTCCTCCCGACCTCGTACGTGTTCCAGCCCATCAGGACGGAGTCGAACATCGAGCCGTCGCTCTGGATGCCGTAGGCGTCGGCGATGTCGGTCGGGATGGCGTCGGCGAACCGATCATTCAGGGCCGCCATGTGATCGCCCTCCACGGGGAAGGCGTCGAACTCGCCGGCCGGGCCGGCGATGAATCCGTCGAGGCTGACGGCGACGTAGTAGACGAGTTCTCGCATGGGTGCTCCAATCACAACTGTTGTAGTGATTGGAAGACTACATCATCTGTAGTGGTTGGGCTACCATCAAGCATGGCGAAAAACACTGAGCGACGACGGTTGCTCGCCGACGCGGGATTGCGCGTGCTCGCTCGCGAAGGTTCACGCGGGCTCACCCACCGCGCGATCGATGAGGCGGCCGGCGTCCCCGTTGGAACCGCGTCGAACTACTTCCGCAGCCGCGAGGCACTGGTCTCGGGTCTGGTCGAGCGCATCGGCGAGCGCCTCGCTCCCACGCCCGACGATCTCGAGCGTCGCAGCGCCGCGACACCGAGCCGGGCGCTGTTCGCCGACTACATCCGCGACATCGTGCGCCGACTCACGTCCGAGCGCGAGGTCACGCTCGCCCTGTTCGAGCTCCGCCTCGAGAGCTCCCGGCGCCCCGAGCTCGCCGCCGTGCTCGGTGCGTGGCGACGTGCGGGATTCGAGGCCGACGTCAAGTTCAACACCGCTGCCGGTCTTCCGGGCGGGCGCCGCGAGATCGCCCTGTTCCATTACGCCATCGACGGACTATTGCTCGACAGGCTCACCGACCCGCTCGACCCCGACTCGTCGGCCGATGAGGTCATCGACATGCTCATCGCAGGGCTCCTGCCCGAGCGCTGACGGTTCCTGGAGCGGGGCGCGCCGATCGGATTCGTCGACGCGTCAGATCAGCTCGTGGCGCAGCGCCCACGCCGCAGCCGCTGCGCGAGAGGGAACACCGAGCTTCGTACGGATGTTCGCGATGTGGCGATGCACAGTGTGCGGCGAGAGCAGGAAGTGAGCAGCGATCTCGACGTCGGTCTCACCGCGGGCGACACGCCGCAGCACGTCGCGCTCGCGCTCGGTGAGCCGGGCCGAACCGCCCGGCGCGCCGTGCGGCGGCGCTGGACCGAGGGGTGCGCCGAGGAAGGAGAGGGTCTCGCGCGTGACCGAGTCGGCGTCGCCCCGCCACGGAAAGTGGTCATCGCCCTCGAGCGCCACGAACCGGGCCGTGCGGATGCGGCCGGCCAGGTCTTTCCCGAGTGCGAACGGAATGGCTCGATCGTCACGTCGATGCAGCACGAGCGTCGGCGCGAGCACCTCACCGAGCTGGTCGGTGACATCGAAGTCGTACACCGCACGCAACGACGCGAGCGCGACCTCGCGCGACGCCGAGAGTCGCTGGAACTCGGCGAACTCGGCGCGCTCCTCTGCTGTCGCGTCGGGCAGGAACAGGTCGGCGAGCACCCGCGAGCCGAGGCCCCAGTGCTGATCGATGACGGCGATCATCGCCGCTCGCGCCGCGGGCGGCGCGAGGTCGGCTCCGCGGGCGTAGCCGCCGTACAGCACGAGTCGCGTGACGCGCTCGGGATGCCGCGCGGCGAAGAGGGCCGCGACACCACTCCCTGACGACCCGCCGAACAGCGCGATCGCGCCCGGCCCCGGCGCCGCCTCGTCGACGATCGCTTCGAGGGTCGCGAGTTCCTCTTCGAGCGTGCGGGCGGGAAGCGCCCGCCGGTCGGAAGCCCCGACGCCGGGCCGGTCGTAGCGGATGACCGTGCGATACCCGGCGAGCGAGCTCACGAACCGCCGAAATCCGGTGTTCCGCCAGTCGAGCTCGAGGTGGCTCGACCACCAGCCGCCGACGAAGAGTGGCGGGCCCTGGCCGACGGCAGACCACGCGATCGGCGACGAACCGTGCTGCGTGTACCGGACGACCTGATCCTCGGGATCCACTCCACAAGTCTGCGGCACCCCGCACCTCAATGAAAGACCGCGACCTCCTCGTCCAACTCCGCCAGCGCGGTCGGCAGCTCGGCGCGGTGCTCCGCGAGCAGCGCACGAGCGCCGTCGAACTCCGGCTCGTCGCCGCCGTCCAACAGAATCGGCACGTGCTCGCCGGGCAGCAGCAGCTCGGCGCGACCGCCCGCGGGCGCCGCGACCACCCGCAGCACCCCGGCGTCGAGCTGTTCGTCGAGCCAGGTGCATGCCTGTTGCTCACCCAGGCCCGTGAGCACGGCGAACGTGAGGGCATCCACGGGGCCAGCGTCGAACAGGACCCGGTAGTAGCCGCGCTCGCGGCCGATTCGGATCGACGCACGGATGGCGGCCGCTGCGGGGGTATGGAAGGCAGACATGATGACGCTCCTCGGATCGGGGCCCCGACGAGGGGCCTTCTGACACCTCCGATTCCAACGCGACCTTCGGCGCCGGGCATCGCGCGTCCGGGCCAGTCTTCGATGGCCGATTCGGGCCATCCGACCGCGATTCGGTGCTGCCGGCACCTGTGCTGCGCCAACTCGAGTCGGCCGCAACATTGGACAGATCGGTCGACGACCACCCACGGCATCCGGAGACGAAGGTGTACTACTGGAGCGTCGTGGACTGAGCCACCCGGGTGACGCACAGGCAACATCCATACGATCGAATGGATGCCCCACTCCACCGAGACCCGTGAGACCCGCCGCCGCCGTACCCTGATCGCCGCCGCGATCGCCGGTGTCGTGCTCGTCGCCGGAGGGGCGACCATCGCGTGGTCTGCCTGGCAGGGGGCGATCGGGTCTGCCGCCGAGTCCGCCTCGGGCTTCACGACGACCGAGGTCGATCGCGCCGAGGCATCCGGCACCGAGGTCGCCGACTTCTCGGCCTACTCCGACAGCGTCGCCGCCCAGCTCGCCTACGCACACGAGCACTGGGCCGACACCGAGAGCGAGACCTACGGCTACCTCGACGAGAACGACTGCGTGAACTTCACGAGCCAGACCCTGCTCGCCCGCGGCTGGGTCGAAGACGACGAGTGGTGGTTCGACGAGTCGGGCGACGCCTACAGCCATGCCGACGCCTGGATCAGCTCGACGGCGCTGCGCGACTACCTCGAGTCGCACCCCGAGCGGGCGACTGTGCTCACCGACGACGAGCGTTCATCGGTGAAGGTCGGCGACATCGTGCAGTTCGACTGGGACGACTCGGGCGACCGCGACCACACCGGCATCGTGACCGCGGTCGAGACCGACGCCGCGGGCGAGGTCACGATCCTCTACGCCGGCCACACCGACCCGACCTGGGACCGCTCCGTCGACTTCGCGATCACCGAGCTGCACCCCGGCGGCGTCGCCTACTACTGGAGCATCCCCGAGTGAACCGCGGCCGTCACGCGATCTCGTCCTTGCCGTCGCGCACCACGAACGCGCCCGTCTCGAGCTCGCCGAACTCGGTCTGACGCAGGGTCAACGAGACGGCGCCGGCACCGCCGGTCAGCACCTCGGACTCGGTGATCCGGTACCCGGCGGGTGCTGCCCCGTCGGCGAACAGCCGCTTGCCCTCGCCCACCACGACCGGGAACTGCAGGAGCCGGTAGGTGTCGACGAGACCGGCGTCGTGCAGGCTGCGCGCCAACTGCCAACTGCCGTGCACCTGCAGCTCGCGGCCTGGCTGCTCCTTCAACCGGCGCACCTGCTCGACGATGTCACCCCGAAGCACGGTCGTGTCGCCCCACGCTGCATCGGCGTCGGAGAGCGTGTCGCTGACGACGTACTTCTTCCAGGTGTTGAGCGCGGTGGCGACGTGGTTCTCGGGGTCGGTGACCTGCGACCAGTACTCGCGCATCATCTCGAAGGTGGTGCGCCCGAGCAGGAAGGCGTCGGCATTCCCGAACCATCCGTCGACCGGGTCGAGCTGCCCGTCGGCGGCGTTCGGCACGATCCATCCGCCGCGCGTGAAGCCGTTGCTGCGATCCTCGTCGGCGCCGCCGGGGCCCTGCATGACGCCGTCGAGGGTGATGAAGGTGTTGACGCTGAGTTCCATGGGTTGCTCCTTGCACGGGTAGGGAGCCGCGGTTCACGTGCGGCTCGATGATCTCCTACCTTGCGTACGAACGAGCCTCGCCCCGATCGACATGAGATCGGAATTCATGCGCCGACGTTCATCGATGCCCCGTGGGCTACTGATTCGAGAACGCGGCGTCGAACGACGTCTCGGGCTTCGGCCAGAGCAGCGAGCGGATGAATCCGACCGCCTCCGCCGCCCCGTGCAGACGATCCATGCCCGCGTCCTCCCATTCGACCGAGATCGGTCCGGCGTAGCCGATCGCGTCGAGCGCCCGGAAGGAGTCCTCCCACGGCACGTCGCCGTGGCCGGTCGAGACGAAGTCCCACCCCCGTCGCGGGTCGCCCCACGGCAGGTGCGAGCCGAGCACGCCGGCGCGGCCGTTGGCAGGCCGAAGACGCGTGTCTTTGCAGTCGACGTGGTAGATGCGGTCCTTGAAGTCCCAGATGAAGCCGACCGGGTCGATGTTCTGCCACATCATGTGCGAGGGGTCCCAGTTGAACCCGAACGCCTCCCGGTGCCCGATCGCCTCGAGTGCGCGCACCGAACTCCAGTAGTCGTACGCGATCTCAGACGGGTGCACCTCGTGTGCGAACCGCACACCCTCGGCGTCGAAGACATCGAGGATCGGGTTCCAGCGCGCAGCGAAGTCCTCGAATCCGGCCTCGATCACCGACGCGGCCACAGGCGGGAACATCGCGACGTAGGGCCAGATTGACGAGCCGGTGAAGCCCACGACCGTGTCGACGCCGAGCGCGCGGGCGACCCGCGCCGAGCGCTTCATGTCTTCGGCCGCGCGCCGGCGGACGCCCTCGGCGTCGCCGTCACCCCACGTATAGGGCCGCACGATGGCCTCGTGGCGGAAGTCGATGGGTGCGTCGCACACCGCCTGGCCGGTGAGATGGTTCGAGATCGCGTAGACCTTCAGCCCGTGACGGTCGAGGATCTCGCGGCGCTCGTCGAGGTAGCCCGGCTCCTCCTCGGCGAGCTTCAGGTCGAGATGGTCGCCCGAGCAGGCGATCTCGAGCCCGTCGTACCCCCACTCGGCGGCGAGTCTGGCGACCTCTGCGAACGGCAGGTCGGCCCATTGGCCCGTGAAGAGGGTGACGGGGCGGCGCGTGGTGGTCATCGTGTCTCCCGATCGTCTTGGAGAGCGGTCAGGTAGCGGATGCTCCGTGCCGCCAGTTCGTCTTGGGATGCGGCGAGCGGCCGCCACACCGATGCGGCGACCGCGATGGTGTCGTTGTCGCCCGTGAAGCTCTCGAGACCGAGGGGCCCGGCGTAGCCCACGTCATCGAGGGCATCGAGGAAGTCGGGCCAGTCGATGTGGTCGTCGCCCACCGCGCCGCGATCGTTGCCGCAGACCTGCACGTAGGCGAGGTGCTCGCCGGCGAGGCGGATGGCGTCGCCGACGCGCTGCTCCTCGATGTTCAGGTGATAGCTGTCGAGGGCGAGGCCGAGGCCGGGGCCGAGCAGCGGCCCGAGCACCTCGAGCGCCTGCTCGACGGTGTTGATGAGGCTCGTCTCGTACCGGTTCAGCGGCTCGATCGCGAGACGGATGCCGCTGCGCTCCGCCGCACGCACGACCGGGGCGAGGCTGTCGACAAGTTCACGGGAGCGGGCGGCCCGCTCCTCGGCGTCCATGCGCCAGGTGCGGCCGGTGGCGGCGGTGAACGGGCCGGCGACGATGCGGGAGCCGAGCTGCTCGGCGACGCCGACGCAGTGCACGAGGTAGTTCTGGGTGGCGACGATCTCGGAGGCGGGCGCCGCGATGAGGTTGCGGCCCGGGCCCATCGCACCGATCACCACGGGTGCGAGCCGGTGCTCGCGAAGCACCTCCGCCGCGGCATCCGGCGACCAGTCGCCCGGCGACTCGACGGGCAGTTCGATCGACCCGAACCCCATGCCCGCGGCCTTCGCGGCGAGTTCGGCGAGCGAGTCGTCGCGCAGCGGTGAGGTCCAGACCCAGGTGTTGACGCCGATGATGCGGCGCATGCTGCCTCCTTGGAACGTGCGGTCGAAGCGGTTGAACGTGCGAGGTCGGGCGGCCGTGGGTGACCCACCGCCGCCCGACCAGATCAGGCTGTCATACGATCACCCGTCACGGGATCACGCGGTCCTGCCAGACCTGCGGGTAACCGGGCAGGTCTTCTCCGCCGAACTTGGCGTAGTGGCCGTCGGGCATGCCCTCGTTCGCCGCAAGGTACTGGTCGAGCTCCTCAGCGGTGATCGGCGACTGCGGAAGCACCCATTCCTTGGGGATCTCCTCGCCCGCGAAGATCTTCTGCACCGCGAGCAGCGGCGTGCGCCACTGGAAGTTGGAGTACACCGGAGCAAGGCCGGTCAGGCCCGTGTCCTTCCACTTGCGCAGGAAGCTCATCTCGTCTTCACCCGTCATGACGGGGTAGTCGACGCCGGCGTCCTCGAAGGCCTCGATGGCGGCGACGGCGCCGTCACCGGCGTCCATCCAGATGCCGTCGACATCGCCCTTGGCGAGTTCGTCGGAGATGATCTTCTTGATCTCGGTGGGGTCGGCGCCCGTGAAGTAGTCGACCGCCTCGATGTCGTTCTCCTCGAAGAGCTTCTCGGCCGCGGCCCAGCGCTGCTCGAGCACGTCCACACCCGGGAGGATGCGGAGCGCGACGACCTTCGAGCCCGGCTCGAGCTCCTCGATCAGGAACTCAGCGGTGTCGATGCCCCACGCGAATCCGCCGATGGGGTGGATGAACGTGACGGGGCAGTCGGTCTGCACACCGCGGTCGAAGACCACGACGGGCTTGCCGGTGTCGCACGCGCGCTCGACGGCCGGGGTCATGGCCGCCGTGGAGTTCGGCGAGATGATGAAGAAGTCGCAGTTGCCTTCATTGATGAAGTAGTCGATGTCGGCGATCTGCGTGTCATCGGAGTCCTGCGCGTCGCGGGTCTCCATCTCGGAGATGACGCCGGCCTCCTGCAGCACCTGCAGTTGCTGGTTCATCGTGATCCAGCCGGTCTGGCGCCACGGGTTGGAGATCGACGCGTTCGCGAAGCATCCCTTCTTCGCGCCCGTCGCCGCGTACTGCGACGTGTCGATCATCTCGGCGTTGATGTGCTGCAGCCACGGCTGCCCCTCGGGCCCTTCGGGCACGACGGTCCGCTCGTCGTACTGCTTGTCGTAGAGCTCCTGGTCGAACCACTCGACCGCCTCTTCCGAGGCTGCGGCGTCATCCGTCGGTGCAGCCACGTTGGGGTCGGTCGTACATCCGGCCAGTGCCATCAGCGCGAGAGCGCCGACCATGGCGGATGCCACGGTGTACTTGCGTCGCATCACGAACCTCCATTGGTTTCGTTGTCAGCCCTCTGCGTCGAGGGAATGGGTGCAGGGCGAGCGGATGCCGCGGCATCCTGCTCCTCCGCCGGTGCCGGCGAAGTCTGGGTCGCCGGGTCCTCCGGCGAAGTGTGGGTGACGGGCGCCTCGAGGGCGCGGCCCTTGCGGCGGGCGCGAAGTGTGGTCGCCGAGTATGCGACGGCGAGGATGATGATCGCGCCCTGCACCGCATCGCGATAGGTCGACGGCACGCCCGCGAAGTTCAGCAGGGTGAAGAGCGCCTCGAGCGCGAAGGCACCGGCTGCAGCCGCGACCACCCAGCCGCGGCCGCCGCCGAGCACGACGCCGCCGAGCACGACCGCGGTGATCGCGATGAACTCGTAGCCGCGACCGACGCTCGGGTGCACGCCGGCGTATCCGACGAGCAGCACACCTGCCACGGTGGCCGAGAGCGAGGAGATCACGAACGTCGAGGTCTTCACCCACCAGTTGCGGGTGCCCGCGTAGCGCGCCGTCGTCGGGTTGTCGCCGAGGGCGATGATCGTGCGGCCGAACGGGCGACGCGAGAACCAGATCGCGACGACGAGCACGACCACGAGCACCACGACCGACCACGGCAGGATGTCGATGACGGGCAGGCCCCGGATGCCGCCGCGGCCGATCTCACGGAACTCCTCGGCCGGGTTTCCGGTCGCCGCGCCGCCGGTCCAGTAGAGCGTGGCTCCCAGCAGGGCGAGCATCATGCCGAGGGTGGCGATGAAGCTCGGCACCTTGAGCAGGGTGACGATCAGCCCGTTGACGAGGCCGATGAACGCGCCGAAGGCGAGCATGAACAAGAGGACGGGCACCGACTTCGACGCATCCTCGCCGATGAGGTTGCCGGCGATCACGACCTGCGTCGTCACGACCGAGCCCATCGAGAGATCGAACTCGCCGCCGACGATCACGAAGTACTGGCCGATCGCGACGATCGCGACGGGGGCGACTCGCTGGATGAACCGGATGAACTGCGACGGCTCGGCGAACGACGGATTCAGCACGGTGATCGAGACGAGCAGCACGATCAGCAGCAGGAAGACGGCGCCCTTGGGGCTGATGAGCGTGCGGCCGAATCCGGCGAGTCGCTCGCCCAGGGTGGGCTGCTCGGTGGTCACGGCGCTCATGCCCGATCCTCCTTCACGTGCGTTCCGGTCGCTTCGGCGGACCCTGGGGGCGATCCCCTGCCCGGCGAGCCCGCCGAAGCGACACCGACGGGCTCGGCGGCCGAGCCCCCGCCTGCCGAACTCGTCGACCCTGCGCCGAAGCGCGGGCGCCTGCGGTCGATCGAACGGCTCGTGTAGACGGCGACGGCCGCGACGATGACGATGCCGCGAACGACGTCTTTCAGGAAGGGGTTGACCTGCATGACGCTCATGACGCTGTCGACCACCGCGAAGATCGCGACGCCGCCGATGGTGCCCCAGATCGAGCCGCGGCCACCGAGCAGCAGGGTGCCGCCGAGCACGACTGCGGCGATCGAGAGCAGGTCGTAACCGCCCTGGATGCCGACGGTGGGGCTGCCGACGCCGAGACGGCTCGCGAGCAGCAGGCCCGCCAGGGCCGCCGAGATCGAGCACAGCACGTGCGCGACGATGATCGGTCGAGCGGTGCGGATGCCCGAGAGCCGTGCGACCTGCTCGTTGCCGCCGACGGCGAACATGTGGTTGCCGATGCGAGTGCGGGCCAGGAAGAAGGCACCGGCGAGGGCGACCACGAGCATCAGGAGGGTCGACACCGGTACCGGACCGATGCCGGTCGCGCCGATGAGCTGGAACTCCCACGGCACCTCGCCGCTCGTGCCCTTGTAGTTCGAGTCGAGGTAGCCCTTGACGATGAGGCCGGTGCCGAGCGTCGCGATGAACCCGTTGACCTTGAGCTTCGTGACGATGAGGCCGTTCGCGAGACCGAAGAGGCCGGCGACGACGAGCACGGCGAGCACGGCCATCGGGATGTTCGCCGGGTTGCCGGCCATCAGGTCGGCGGCGATGAGGCTCGAAAGGCTGATGACGTAGGGCACCGACAGGTCGAGCGAGGCGCAGAGGATCACGAACGTCTGGCCGATCGCGACGAAGCCGAGCACGCTCATGCCGGTCAGGATGTCGCGGATGTTGCCGTCGCTGAAGAAGTTGCGCCCGACGCTCGCGACGAGGATCGCACCGATGACGATGACGCCGACGAGGGCGATGCCGACGATGAGGCTCGCGTCGAGCGGGCGGCGCCGGCTGCGGCGAGCGGATGCTGCGGTGCTCATCGCCCTGCCTCCTCTTCTGGGGCATCCGCAGTGCCGACGACGCGCTCGCCGTCGACCTTGAGGGTGCCGGTGGCGGCCGAGAGGATCGTGGCCTCATCGCTGCGGGCGGGGAGTTCGGCCGAGGCCAGGCCGTCGTGCATGACCAGGATGCGATCAGACATGCCGATGACCTCAGGCAGTTCCGAGGAGATCATGAGGATGGCGACACCTTCCTTGGCGAGTCGGCGCATGAGTGTGTAGACGGCGACCTTCGCGCCGACGTCGATGCCTCGAGTCGGCTCGTCGAGCAGCACGACACGCGGCTTGGTGGCGAGCCACTTCGCGAGCACGACCTTCTGCTGATTGCCGCCGGAGAGGTACTGCACCTCTTGATCGACGCCCTGCGAGGCGACCTCGAGCGAGGAGAGCACGCCGGGCAGTTCGCGTCGCGCCTCCGTGGTGCGGCGCGCGAAGACCGAGCGGATGACGAGCAGCGCGTTGTCGAGGATCGACTGGTTGAGGGCGAGGCCCTGGGCCTTGCGGTCCTCGGTGATGAGCGCGACGCCGGCCTTCACGGCCTGTCGCGCAGACGTCATGTTCACCGGGCGGCCGTCGAGCAGCAGCTTGCCTCGCGTGAATGGGGCGATGCCGAAGACCGCCTCGACGAGTTCGGTGCGACCCGAGCCCTGCAGGCCCGCGACCCCGACGATCTCGCCGGCCCGGAGCTCGAGGTCGATGCCGTCGACGTAGGAGTTGCCCGCGCCGCGCAGCTCGAGGCGGGGCTCGCCCACGACCGTGCCCTCCTCGGCGGCTGGGAAGTAAGCCGAGATCGGGCGACCGACCATCCGGCGCACGAGCTCATCGGTGTCGAGCTCGGCTGCCGGCCCGCTCGAGACGAGCGCGCCGTCTTTCAGCACCGTGATCGTGTCGCAGAGGTCGAAGATCTCTTTGAGGCGGTGCGAGACGTAGAGGATCGCGACGCCGCGCTCGGAGAGCCGGCGGACGATCGTGTAGAGGAGCTCGACCTCGTGGTCGGCGAGCGCGGCGGTCGGCTCGTCCATCTGGATCACCCGCGCGTCGACCGAGAGTGCCTTCACGATCTCGACGATCTGCTGCTCGGCGACGGTCAGTGTGCGCACCGGGGCGTCCGCGTCGATCGAGTCGATGCCGAGGTCGGTGAGCAGCGTGCGCGTCTCGGCGATCATGGCCTTCTTGTCGACGAAGCCCCTGCGGCGCGGTTCGCGACCGAGGAAGACGTTCTGCGCGACGGTGCGCTCCGGCAGGAGGTTGAACTCCTGGAAGACGGTGGCGAGCCCTGCGTGCGCGGCCTGAACGGGGTGGCTGAAGGCCACTTCCTTGCCGCCGAGGGTGATGCTGCCGCCGTCGCGCTGGTAGACGCCGGCGAGGATCTTCATGAACGTCGACTTGCCGGCGCCGTTCTCGCCGACGAGGCCGTGCACCTCGCCGGGGCGGAGTGTGAGCCCGACCCCGTGCAGCACGGTGACGCCGAAGAACGACTTCTCGAGATCCGTTGCGACGAGCACGGGCTCGCCGTCGAGCACGGCACCGCGACCGGCTCCGGTCTGTGACTGTTCCGCGGTCATCCCGCCACCTCCACCCAGTTGCCGCTCGCTGCTGAGGCGAGCACTGCCTCGGTCACGCGCACCGCGCGCAGTCCGTCGTCGAATCGCGGGAGCCCCTCCGGTGCCTGCCCGTCGATCGCGGCGTAGGCGTCGGCGACGAACGCGTTGAATGCGTCCTGGTAGCCCATCGGATGCCCCGGGGGCACCTTGGAGAGTCGCGCCGCGTCGGGGGCGAGCCGTGCGGGGTCGCGGTCGATGATGCTCGACGCGTCGGTGCGTCCGAGCCAGAGGGTCTCCGGGCGCTCCTGCTCGAAGCGCACGCTCGCGTCGGTGCCCGAGAGTTCGATCGACAGGGCGTTCTTGCGCCCGGGCGCGACCTGCGACACGAGCAGGGTGCCGACGGCACCCGAGGCGAGCTCGACGACGACGGCGACGAGGTCTTCGGTGGCGATGTCGTCGTGCTTCGCGCGCGCCTCGTACACGGTGCGCGTCGAGGCGTTCAGTCGCGTGATGCGCTCGCCCGAGACGAACTCGAGCAGGTCGACGAGGTGCGAGCCGATGTCGGCGAAGGCTCGCGACGGGCCGCCGAGCGCGGCGTCGACCCGCCAGTCGTCGTCGCGGGGGCCTGCGAGCCAGTCCTGCAGGTAGGCCCCCTGCACGCTCAGCAGGCGGCCGGTCTCGCCCCGGGCGACGCGGGCCCTGGCCTCGCGCGCCATCGGGTGGAAGCGGTAGACGAACGGCACCGCGGCCACGAGACCGCGATCGGCGGCGAGCGCGGCCAGCGCCGCGGCATCCGACACCGAGGTGGCCAGCGGCTTCTCGCAGATGACGTGCTTGCCGGCCTCGAGCGCCGCTCGGGCGATCGGCGCGTGCGTCGCGTTCGGCGTGCACACGTGCACGACGTCGATGTCGGGGTCGGCGAGCAGCTCGTCGAGCGAATCGAAGGCAGTGGCGAATCCGAGGCGTTGCGCGGCGTCGCGAGCACGAGGCGCCGTCGAGGATGCACCGCCGGTGAGCTCGGCCCTGGCCGCGCGGGCGGCTCGGGAATGCACTGTGGCCATGAATCCGCCTCCGACGAAGCCGGCACGTATCGTGCGGGCTGGGGCGATGACGTCCGTTGTCATGGTCGCCATGTTTACACACGTGCGGCACCTTTTGCCAGTGTTTCGGCAAAAGTTGCCAAAGTCGTTACATCTTCGAGATTTGTCGACAGAACAAGCATGCGCAGGTATATCGACAAGCTCGTGTGCTTTACTCAGTGCATGTTCGACATCAGTCGCGGCTCGGCACTCAGCGCTTCGGGTGCGAGCGAGCTCTTTCAACTGCTCCGCGACGGCGCGCCGCGCACCCGGGCAGCGCTCGCCGCAAGCACCGGTCTCGCCCGCTCGACGATCGCCGCACGCGTCGACGAGCTCATGGAACTCGGCCTCGTCTCCCCGGTCGCCGACGCGGCCTCGACCGGCGGACGCCCGCCGTCGCAGTTCGCGCTCAATCCCGGCGCCCCGCATCGTGCTCGCCGCCGACCTCGGCGCCTCGCACGCGACGATCGCAGTCACCGACCTCGCGGGCACCGTGCTCGCCGAACACGGCGAGCCGATCGACATCGCGAACGGGCCGGAAGCCGTGCTCGGCTGGATGGTCGACGCCGGGCTCTCCCTCATCGAGCGCATCGGCCGCGACCGTCGCGAGCTCGTCGCGATCGGCGTCGGCGTGCCCGGCCCCGGTCGAGTACTCCACCGGGCGACCGGTCAACCCGCCGATCATGCCCGGCTGGGACCGCTTCGACGTGCCCGGCTGGGTGCAGCAGCACCTCGAGGTGCCCGTGCTCGTCGACAACGACGTGAACATCATGGCCCTCGGCGAGCGCGCCGTCGCCTGGCCGCAGGTCGAGCACCTCATGTTCGTGAAGGTCGCCACCGGCATCGGCTCGGGCATCATCTCCGGCGGACTCCTGCAGCGCGGCGCACAGGGCATCGCCGGCGACATCGGCCACGTTCGCGTCGCGCGCGGCAGCGACGTGCCCTGCCACTGCGGCAACCGCGGATGCCTCGAAGCCCTCGCCTCCGGCCCGGCCATCGCCCGCGCGCTTCGCGAACAGGGCATCGAGGCGAACTCCGGCAACGACGTCATCGAACTCGTCAAGCACGGCGACATCGACACGATCCAGGCCGTGCGGCAGGCAGGCCGCGACATCGGCGAGGTGCTGACCGCGTGCGTCAGCCTCGTGAACCCCTCGGTCGTCGCGATCGGCGGCTCCATGGCCAGGGCCGGAGAGCACCTCATCGCCGGCGTGCGCGAGGTCGTCTACACCCGCTCGATGCCGCTCGCCACGGAGCACCTCACGATCGTGCAGTCGGCCGCCGCTGCGAACGCCGCGGTGCTCGGGGCGAGCATGCTCGCGATCCACCACGTGCTCTCGCCCGAAGGCATCGACGCGCTCGCGGCCCGCTGAGACGGCATCCGGCCGCGCCGGTTCCCTCCGCCTGTGCACGCGCGCCGCACCGCCCGCCGGCGAGTCGTGCGGGTACGCTCAGAAGATGCCCGACACCCCGTTCGCCCTCTTCGATCTCGAGGGCGCGGCACCGGTGGTCGCGGTCGACGAACGCCCGCGGCATCCGTGCCATTCGCGTGTCGTCGCCGACTCGAGCGACCGGGTCGCCTGGCTTCGCGCCCGATCGCGAGGCATCACCGCGACGGATGCCGCGAAGCTCGCCTCGCTCGCCTCGGTGCGCTCCGCGGCGTGGGAGAAGCGGCACGGCAGTTCGTTCGGCGGCAGCCGCTACACCGACCACGGCAGGGCGCGCGAGCCCGTCATCGCCGAGTGGGCCCGGGGCGCGCATGAGATCGAGCCGTCCAGCCTGCTCTTCCACGCCGAGCACGAGCGCCGCCATCTCGCGACGCCCGACGGGCTGCGGGTGACCCCGGCGGGCGTGCTCGAGCTCTGTGAGATCAAGACGACGTCTCGTGCGTGGCGCGGCATACCCCGCAGCTACCTGCGCCAGGTGTGGTGGCAGCAGTACGTGCTCGGGGCCGAGCGTACGCTCGTCGTGTGGGAACAACACGACGACTTCATTCCCATTCGCGACGAGCCGGAGTACCGTTGGGTCGACCGCGACGACGACCAGATCGCGGTTCTCGTGCGGCTGGCCGACGAACTTATCGCCGAACTCGGCGGGCGCCGCGTGTGAGCCCCGAGCCCGACCGTACGTTGCATTCCCAGCACCACCGCGCACCGCCCCCGCATCCCCCTCTGCCGGGAGGTTTCCCCCGATGACGACCGTTCTGCTGCACGGGCTCGGCGCCGATCGACGCCAGCCGCTCGATCTCTTCACGCCCGCCGTGCACGCCGCGGTCGGCGGCGACGAGCTCATCGTCGCGCCCGACATCCGCGCCCACGGGGGGTTCCTGTCGGTCGGCTCGCCCGCGGACTTCCGATTCGACCGGCTCGCGGCCGAGCTCGCCGCGTCGGTGCGCGAGGCGATCGACGAGGCGGGCGCACCGCAGCCCGAGGCATCCGGCCCGCTCATGATCATGGGCATCTCGCTCGGCGCCGCGCTCGCACTGCGCATCGCGCTCGACGGGCTGCTGCCCATCGAACGCGCCGTCTTCGTGCGCCCGTCGTTCAGCGATCGCTCGCTGCCGGAGCACCTCCGCGTCTTCCCGGTGATCGGGCAGATCCTCGCCGAGGCAGGTCCGGCGGGCATCGGCGAGTTCCGCGAGCGGTCGATCTTCGAGCAGGTCGCCGCGGTCTCACCTGCGGGAGCTCGCGGGCTCCTGACCCAGTTCACGGCGCCGGATGCCGCGCGGCGCGCGATGCGGCTCGTCGAGATCCCGCGCAACCGCGCGTTCGACCACGACGCCGAGCTCACGGCACTCGAGGGCCGCGGCATCCGTTCGCTCGTGATCGGGGCGCCGCGCGACCCCGTGCACCCGTACGCGCTCGCCGAGCGCTGGGCCGCCGCCCTGAAGGCGCCGCTCGTCGAGCTGCCGCCCCGTGACGACGGGTTGCCGGTGCAGACGGCGCTGCTGCGCGAGGGCATCGCGCGCTGGTTGCAGCACACCCGCGCCTGAGTCGGCGCTTCGCTGCGCTCAGCGAGGGATCGACTCGGACGCCTCCGCCGCCGGCGCCTCCGCCGCCTCCGCCGCACCACGATACGGCCACGCCGCCCAGCTGATGCCGAGGATGCCGGTGCCGACGAGCAGGATGAACGCGGCGATCGCGATGACGTAGACGGTGACGCCGTCATAGCCGACGCCCGGCGCGATGTCGGGGTTCAGGAACGGGTAGGGGTACCAGCCGACGGCCGCACCGCGGATCATCGTGTAGACGACCCAGACGATCGGGAAGATCGCGATCACCCAGATGCGCTGCCATTCGATCGGCCGGCGCCCCGGGGCGAGCACCCAGTCGAGCACCACGTACAGCGGCGCCCAGACGTGCAGGATCTCGTTGGACCACGGCAGTGTGGCCGCCTGGTCGAGCGAAATGTCGCGCAGCAGCAGGTTGTAGACGACGAACGTCGTCGCCATGTAGGTCACGATCGAGGCGCGCGCGAGGTTGTACCAGGTGGGGTCGCTCGGCGAGCGGACGGCGTACCAGGCGCCGATGAGCAGCACGATCGCTGCGAGCGCGTTCGAGAGGATCGTGAAGAAGCTCAGGAAGTTGACGACGAAGAAGGCGGGATCGGGCACCATCGACAGGCTCTTCGCGAACTGCCCGACGATCGCGATGACGACGGCGGCGGCCGCCGCCACCCTGATGACGCCCCAGACAGTGCGCATGCGTCCTCCGCTGTCAGTGATCTCCCCGTCGCTCGACGGTCGGTGAGATCATAGCGAGGTCGGATACAGTGCGAAGGACGAACTCGGGAGGGTGTGTCGATGCGGGCTTTGGTGATCGATCAGACGGGCGGGGCCGACGAGCTCCACATCGCCGAGGTACCCGACCCCATCCGCATCAACGACGAGGTGATCGTGCGGGTCGTTGCGGCGGGCGTGAACCCGATCGACGCGAAGACGCGTGCCGGGCGCGGCGTCGCCGCGGCCATCCCCTCCTACCCCGCCGTGCTCGGCGCCGATTTCGCCGGAGTCGTCGAGTCGGTGCCGTACTCGGCCCATCCCCTGCAGCCGGGCGACCGCGTCTACGGCATGGGCCGGGTGCCGCGCGTGGGCGGCAGCTACGCCGAGCTCATCGCCGTGAGCTCGCTGGGCGTCACCCGCATGCCGACCACGCTGTCGTTCGCCGAGGCGGCCGCGGTGCCGCTCGCTGCCCTCACCGCATGGGGAGCCGTCGTCGACACGGCGCGCGTCCACGACGGACAGCGGATGCTCGTGCACGCCGGCGCGGGCGGCGTCGGCCACTTCGCCGTGCAGTTCGCGGCGTACTTCGGTGCGATCGTGACGGCCACCTGCTCGGCGAGCAACGCCGAGTTCCTGCACGAGCTCGGTGCCCGCCGCGTCGTCGACTACACGAGCGAGCGCTTCGACGAGGTCGTCAGCGAACAAGACGTCGTCATCGACCTCATCGGCAACGTGAAGGATGCCACGGGCAGCCGCTCGCTCGACGTGCTGCGGCCGGCCGGGCTCATCGTGTCGGTACCGACCGGCGCCTGGCCCGCCATGGCCGAGGAGGCCGCGGAGCGGGGCATCCGCTCGACCGGCTACACCGTCGCGCCCGACGCGCGAACCCTCTCGGTCATCACGCGCCTGATCGACGACGGCGCCGTGCGTGTGCAACTCGATCGCGAACTCCCGCTCGAAGCCGGCGCCGAGGCTCACCGCCTGATCGAGGCCGGCCACGTGCGCGGCAAGGTCGTGCTGCGGGTCGCCCCCGACCCGGCCTGAGCGTCAGCCGGCGCGAGCGTCGAGCAGGGCGCTGCCGAGTTCGCTCCTCAGGTAGAGCACGCTATGGCCGTACCGCGTCGAGACGAGGAGTCCGGCGTCGCGGAGCGCTCGCAGGTGCTGGTTCACCGCCGACGGGGTCACGCCGAACCGCACCCCGAGCTCGGTCGACGACGCCGGGTCGCCGAGCGCTGAGAGCAGGCTCGCCCGGGTCTCGCCGAGGATCGCAGCGACCGCTGCGGGGTTCGCCACCCGCTCGGTCTCCCAGAGCGCACCCTGGCCCCTCGCCGGGTACATGATCATCGGCGGGCCTTCTCCCACCGGCGTCGAGCCCCGGCTCGTGAACATCGTGGGCACGAGGGTCAGCCCGAGTCCGCCGATCGGCTGCACCCGATCGACAGGCTGGCGCAGCCGCACCTCGACGACGCCGTCGGTGTACCCGACGGTGCCCGAGATGCCGTTCAGCATGGTGGAGAGCCCGCTCTGCGCGATCTGGCGGCCGCGGTACACGACATCGGCCTCGAGCACCGCCCGCATGCGTGGCCAATACGGGGCGAACGAGGCATCCCAGAGCTCATGGAGCGCCCGCACGATGCGACGGAGGGCCGCGCGCGGCGACCCCTCGAACACCGCGGGCACATGCCCGTGCACCGCGACGAGGTCGCCGATGAACGTCTCGGCCGGGGTCGCCAGCAGTTGTTCGAATTCGTCGTCGAGCCGGGTCAGCGGCGACTCGGGTCGCGGGTTCAGAAAGTCGGGGGTCCAGAGCCGGTCGTCGATGAGCCCGCGCAGGGCTTCGGCATCGAGGTCGGCCCGCGCCGCCTCGGTGCGGCGCAGCCACGGCAACTGCAGCGGGTAGCGCGCCGGGTCGTCGATCGCGCGCAGCGACAGGCCGAGCTCGCAGAGCGGGGAGATGCCGAAGCGCACGGCCGCGACGTCGCCCTCGTTCAGCACGTATCGCAACATGTAGCGAAACGCTACATCAATTTCTCGCGCCGGACCGATCTGCCAGAACTGTACGAGTGAGCCATTCCTCCCCCGCGACACCTGACACCGGCACGGGTGCCGGCACCGCGCCGACGCCCGACCCCGAGCGCCCGGGCAAGCCGTCGTTGGGCGCCCGCCTCGCGGCATCCGTCGCAGACCCGGTGCTCCGCATCCTCGTCGGCGCCACCCTGATCTCGCGGGTCGGGCGCGGCATCTTCCTCACGGTGACCGTGCTCTACTTCACCTTCATCGTCGGACTCGCGCCGCATGAGATCGCGATCGTGCTCGCCGCGGCGAGCGCTGCGGGCGTCGTGGCGTCGCTCGCCGGGGGCCTCCTCGCCGACCGGTTCAGCGCCAAGCGCCTGCTCATCCTCTTCACGGCGATCGAGGGCGTCGCGCTCATCGCCTATGTCTTCGCCGGCGACTTCGTCACCGCGCTCGTGATCGCCGTCGTCTGCGGGCTCTTCGAGCAGGGCGCCAACTCGACCCGATCGGCGATCATCGCCCGCGCCTTCACGGGCGAGAGCCGGGTGCACGCCCGCGCGGTGCTGCGCACCGTCACGAACGGCGCCATCGCCGTCGGCTCCGGACTCGGAGCGCTCGCCCTCGCGATCGGCACCGCCGACGCGTACCGCATCCTCATCGCCGGCGCCGGCGCGCTCTACCTGCTCGGCATCATCCAGATGGTTCGCCTGCCATCGCGGGTCGATGCTCCGGCGCGCACGGCGGCAGCCCCGGTGACGACCGCAACCGGCTCCGTCGACGCCGCGGCCAGCGCCAAGGCCACCGCCGCCGAACGGCGCGTGTGGCGCCGGCATTCACCGTGGCGCGACCCGCGGTACCTCGTGCTCACCGCGCTCAGCGCCGTGTTCGGCATGCAGTTCGGCGTCGCAGAGCTCGGCGTGCCGCTCTGGATCGCCCGCGAGACGACGGCACCGGAGTCCGTCGTCGCCGCCCTTCTCATTCTCAACACGATCATCGTCGTGATCTTCCAGGTGCCGCTCTCACGCGGCACGCACGACCTGCGCATCGCCGCACGGGTGTCGGGCATCGCGGCGTGGCTCATGGCTGCGGCCTGCCTCGTGTACGCCTCGGCGGCGGGCCTTCCCATCGGATTCGCGATCACCGTGCTCATCATCGCTGCGATCGTGCATGCCTTCGCCGAGGTGTTCTCGCAAGCCGGCGGCTGGGGGCTCAGCTTCGAGCTCGCGGACCCGGTGCGGGCGGGCAGCTACCAGGGTGTCTACGGCATGGGCTACTCGGTCGGCGCCCTCGCCTCTCCGCTCGTCGTCAACGCGACCGCGATCTCGCACGGCTTCTCGGGCTGGGCCGTGCTCGCGGCGATCTTCCTCGCCTCGGGCCTCGGCACCTGGTGGCTCGCGCGGCGCGCTGCGCGCACGGCTGCTCGCGTGGCATGATCGGCGCATGACCGAGCACAGCGCGCAGCTTTCGGCTCACTCCGAAGACGGACGATCGTTCACGGTTCGGGATGCCACGGGCACGCCCTTCATCGCGGGCACGCTGTTGCTCGTCGCGAACGCCGAAGGGCGCCAGCTCGCGCTCGTCGAGGAGCGCGAGACGAACACTCGGGGCGAACCCGAGGCATTGCGCGGGCGCCTCCTCGGCGCGATCGACGACGCCGTCTTCGACCCGCGCGGCGGGCACGCCTTCACCGCGGCCGACGTCAGGGCGGCCGACGCAGCGACGATCGACCTCGTGCACTCGGCCATGGGCGCGACCCTCGAGATCGGGGTCAACCTCAGCCCGCCGAGCCGGCCCGCCCGCCTTCTCGCCCACCGCTTCAACCGTCACACGTTCTGGTGCGGGCAGAGCGGCTCCGGCAAGACGTATGCACTCGGGGTCGTGCTCGAGCAGCTCATCGCGCACACGGCGCTGCCGGTGGTCGTGTTCGACCCCAATTCCGACTTCGTGCGACTCGGCGAGCTGAATCCCGATGCCGACGGGCCCACCGCCGAGCTGCTGGCGCAGCGCGACATCCGGGTGCTCCGACCGAACACGCCGGGAGCCGCGCCCCTGCGCGCACGCCTCACCGCGATGACGATGGAGGCGAAGGCCGCGGTGCTGCGGCTCGACCCTGTGGCCGACCGCGAGGAGTTCAACGCCGCGTTGCACCTTCGCGAGTTGCTCAGCTCGGTCGACACCGCGGAGTTGCTGCCCCGACTGCTCGGCTCAGACGATCCGGCGCAGCGCGCGCTCGGCCTCCGCGTCGAGAACATGGGGCTGTTGGGGTGGGAGGTCTGGGCACGCCGCGACCGCGAGGCGACCGCGGTCATCGATGAGCGAGCGGATGCCACGGTGCTCGACCTCGGCGGATTCTCGACGCCCGATCAGCACCTCGTCGTCGCACTCTCGGTGCTCGATGAGCTGTGGGCCCGCCGCGAGGAACGACGACCCGTGCTGCTCGTCATCGACGAGGCGCACAACCTCTGTTCGCCGATGCTGACCTCGCCGCTCGCCGTCGCGGTGCGCGAGCGCATCGTGCAGATCGCGGCCGAGGGCCGCAAGTTCGGGCTCTGGCTCCTGCTCTCGACGCAGCGACCGTCGAAGGTGGCCCCCGGCATCATCTCGCAGTGCGACAACCTCGCCCTCATGAAGATGACCTCGCCCGTCGACCTCGAGGGGCTCGCGACCTACTTCGGCTACGCCCCGGCAGCGCTCATCGCACGCTCGCCGTGGTTCCGGCAGGGCGAGGCGCTCTTCGCCGGCGGCTTCGTGCCCGCGCCGACGCTGCTCGCGATGAACGCGAGACTCACGCCCGAGGGCGGCAGCGACGTGAGCGTGCCGCTGCGCTGATTCGTGACACCGCTCAACTCGGGCGCTCGGCGAGCGGGTGCTCGAGCACCCAATCGTCTTCGACCCGGCCGCCGACCGTGAAGTGCTTCCGGCCGACCTTCGCGAACCCGTGGCGTTCGTAGAACGCGATCGCCCGGGCATTCTGCTCGTTGACGCCGAGCCAGGCGGTCGCAGCCCCGGCCGCGCGCGCCGCATCGAGGGACGCGTGCATGAGCGCAGAACCCGCGCCGGTGCCATGCGACTCGGCGAGCACGTAGACCTTGCTGAACTCGATCGCGGGCCTCGCCGTGACGGCGCGAGCGGCGTCGGCGTCGGCGGGCTCGCCGGCGATCAGCATCGTGTAGCCGAGGAGGGGCGGCTCCTCGGCAAGCTTCGTCGTCGGCGCCTCGGCGACGAGCAGGATGCGCCCGGCATCGGCGAGGTACCGCTCGAAATGGCCCACCGTGAAGTTGCGATCGATGAAGTCGGCGATCGCCTCGGCCGTCGTGTGCGGCGGGCACGCGAGCGGGAACGTTTCGGCGGCGAGCGACGCGAGCGCAGCGGCATCCGTCATCTCTGCGGGGCGGATGCGCACGGCGCTGGCGGTCGACTGGATCACGGGCACGATTCTGGCAGACGCGGCGAGCGCGACGAAGGGGCCGCCCCGGCCGTGGCACCTCCGGGATCACCGGACGCGGTCGGGGCGGCCCCTTCGGGCCCTGTCTCAGAGGAAGCGCGCGTAGGCGCCGACGGTGAGGAAGGTCGGGAACTCGGGCTCGAGCGCGACGCTGCGGAACACGGAGATCGCGTCGTCGAAGCGGTCGCCGTCGAAGCGCGGCAGTTCGGCGACTGCCGCCGCCATGAGGCGCACGATCGAGGTCTGATCGATGCGAGTGCCCTCGGCAGTGACCGTGTTCTCGTTCAGCCACTGCCAGAGCTGCGATCGTGAGATCTCGGCGGTCGCGGCATCCTCCATGAGGTTGTCGATCGCCGCGGCGCCCGTGCCGCGCAGCCACGACTCGATGTAGCGGATCGCGATCGAGATGTTGCCCCGCACACCGGCCTCGGTGACTTCGCCGCCGATCGACGGGATGTCGAGCAGGTCGGCTGCGGTCACGTGCACGTCGTCGCGGAGCCGATCGACCTGGTTCGGCCGGTCGCCGAGCACGGCGTCGAACTCCGCGCGCGCGGTCGGGATGAGGTCGGGGTGCGCGACCCACGTACCGTCGAACCCGTCGCCGGCCTCGCGGCGCTTGTCGGCGGAGACCGCGGCGAGCGCGCGTTCGGTCACCTCGGGGTCGCGGCGATTCGGGATGAACGCGCTCATGCCGCCGATGGCATGGGCCCCGCGCTTGTGGCACGTGGCCACGAGCAGCTCGGTGTACGCGCGCATGAACGGCACCGTCATGGTGATCGCCGTGCGGTCGGGCATGACCCAGCGGCGGCCGCGCGAGCGGAACGTCTTCACGATCGAGAAGATGTAGTCCCAGCGGCCGGCGTTCAGGCCCGCGCAGTGGTCGCGGAGCTCGTAGAGGATCTCGTCCATCTGGAACGCGGCCTGAATCGTCTCGATGAGCACCGTCGCACGCACCGTGCCCTGCGGGATGCCGAGCCGGTCCTGCGCGTAGACGAAGATGTCGTTCCAGAGCTTCGCCTCGCGATGCGACTCGAGCTTCGGCAGATAGAAGTAGGGGCCGCGGCCCGCGGCGATGAGCGCCTGCGCGTTGTGGAAGAAGTAGAGCCCGAAGTCGACGAGCGAGCCCGAGGCGTGCATGGCTCGCCCGGCCCGGTCGTGGAACTTCAGGTGCTTCTCGACGAGGTGCCAGCCGCGCGGACGCATCACGATCGTCGGCGTCTGCTCGGCCGTGACGCGGTACTGCTTGCCCTCGGGGCTCGTGTATTCGAGGCGATCGCGCACCCCATCGAAGAGGCTCAGCTGGCCCTCGATGACATTCGCCCAGGTGGGGCTCGTGGCATCCTCTTGGTCGGCGAGCCAGACCTTCGCACCCGAGTTCAGCGCGTTGATGGCCATCTTGCGGTCGGTCGGACCGGTGATCTCGACCCGTCGGTCATCGAGGCCCGGGCCCGCGCCGGCGACGCGCCAGCTCGGGTCGTTCCTGATCGACTCGGTCTCGGGCAGGAACTTCGGGTCGCGCCCGTTCGCCGCGTCGACCCGGGTCTGCAGGCGCTCGGCGAGCAACTCGTGCCGTGTGTGCGCGAAGCGATCGTGCAACTCGGCGAGGAAGCCGAGCGCGTCGGGCGTGAGGATCTCGTCGTACCGCTCGTCGAGCGGTGCCGTGATCTCGATGCGCGGAGCGACGGTCTGGAAACTGCCGGTGGCGGGCTTCGGCTCGAATCGGGTGGCGGATGCTGCCGCTGCGCCTCGCTCGAGTGTCATGGCCGGTGCAGTGTTCATTATCTCTCTCCTTCACTGCACTCTTTTCAGGAGAAATTCGTGTCGGGGTCGCGTATGCGGCCCGAAACTCCTGAGAAGGGTGCGATTCCGGCCCACTCTTCCTGAAAAGAGTTGGGGGGATGGGTCAGTGGTTGAACTGGTCTTCCTCGGTCGATCCGACGAGGGCGAGGGTGGCGCTGTTGGGGTTCAGCGCGGTGGCGATCTGGTCGAAGTAGCCGGTGCCGACCTCGCGCTGGTGGCGCGTTGCGGTGTATCCGGATGCCTCCGAGGCGAATTCCGCCTCCTGGAGTTCGACGTATGCCGACATGTGGCGCTCACTGTAGTCCTTCGCGAGCGTGAACATGCCGTGGTTCAGGGAATGGAAGCCGGCGAGGGTGATGAACTGGAACGCGTACCCCATCGACGCGAGCTCGCGCTGGAACTTCGCGATCTGGTCGTCGTCGAGGTGACGCTTCCAGTTGAACGAGGGAGAGCAGTTGTACGAGAGTCGCTTGCCCGGGAACTTCGCGTGGACGGCCTCGGCGAACCGGCGCGCGAGGTCGAGGTCGGGCTCGGCCGACTCGACCCAGAGCAGGTCGGCGTACTCGGCGTAGGCGAGGCCGCGGGCGATCACCGGCTCGATGCCGTTCGCCACCTCGTAGAAGCCCTCGGCGGTGCGCTCGCCGGTGACGAACTGCCGGTCGCGCTCGTCGTGGTCGCTCGTGAGCAGCGTCGCCGCGAGGGCGTCGGTGCGGGCGATGATGATCGACGGCACGCCGGCGACATCCGAGGCCAGGCGTGCGGCGTTGATCGTGCGGATGTGCTGCGACGTCGGCACGAGCACCTTGCCGCCCATGTGGCCGCACTTCTTCTCGCTCGCGAGCTGGTCCTCCCAGTGCACGCCGGCGGCACCGGCCTCGATCATCTGGTGCATGAGTTCGTAGGCGTTCAGCGGGCCGCCGAAGCCGGCCTCGGCGTCGGCGACGATGGGCGCCATCCAGTCGCGGTCGTCCTTCGCGTCGGATGCCTCGATCTGACCGGCGCGCAGCAGTGCATTGTTGATGCGGCGCACGACCGCCGGAACCGAGTTCGCGGGGTAGAGCGACTGGTCGGGGTACGTCTGGCCGCTGAGGTTCGCGTCGGCCGCGACCTGCCAGCCGCTCAGGTAGATCGCCTTCAGCCCGGCGCGCACCTGCTGCACGGCCTGATTTCCGGTGAGGGCGCCGAGCGCGGCCGACCACTGCGGATCCTCCTGCGGGGCGAACGCCGTGCCGGTGTTCTGTTGAATGTCCTCCCAGAGCTTCTCGGCGCCGCGCCTTGCGAGCGTGCGCTCCTCACGCACCGGGCCGCGCAGGGCGATGACGTCGTCGGCGGTGTAGTCGCGGCTGATGTCATCCCACCGCGGGTTCGCGTCCCACTCGAGCTGCAGCTCGGCTGCGGTCTGGGTCTGGTCGCCTGGGCGGTTCGTGCTCATGGTGTTGCTCCTTCATTGCAGCGGGCGGATGCCTCGTGGTGCTCCGTTCGGCGTCTCACTCGGCGACGTCGGGGTGGCTGTGTCTCCACTCTGCGCCTGCTCGCCACCCCGAACCGACGATTCAGGGGGTGAACTTCCAGCTAATTTCCGCGCACCGGAAGATTGCGTGCTCCACGGCACCCTGATCGTCTTCGCATCCCGCATTCGGACGGAGTGTGTCGGGCGGCTGCCGCCCGCCGTGGCCTGAACGGCGGAACGCACGACGACGTGCGATCGAACCCGGAGGTCCACGTGACCTCCGCGACGACTGCGGCGACTACCGGCCCGACGCCGGGCGGGGAAGAGGCGAAAGGCGCGGTGTTGCTCGACGGCGTCACCAAGCGCTACGTGCCGGCCCCGGCGGTCGATCGGTCGTGAAGGCCGTTCCGCGGGTCGCCTCGCGACGCCTGGCAGTACCCGCTCGGCGACCTGCTGCGTTCAGGAGCGGTGCTCGCCGCGGGCAGCGACTGGGCGAGCGCGTGTACGCGGCGTCCGAGGCGTGATGCGCGCGTCGGGCGCTACACGCCCGACGCGCGCCGGTGTCAGGCCGCGCAGGCCTCGGAGAGGCCGGCGATGCCCGCCTGCAGCGAGGTGGCCTGCTCGGTCATCTTCGTCATGTCGGCGTTCGCGGGGTCGGCGACGACGGAGTCGAGGAACGCGACGTACCCGGTCATCGCGGCCGCGGCGCCGTTCGCGGCGTCGGTGACGTCGGCATTGGTCACCTGGGCGGCGGCGTCGCGCATGCTCACCTCGGTCGTCTTGAGAGCTGCAACCGCAGCGCTCGGGTCGCCCGACAGAGCTGCGGCGTTCTCGCCGCTCGCGAGGGCGACGAGCTCGTCGAGACTGCCCTTCATGAGGTCGCAGGCTTCTGCAGCGGACTGGTCGGCGGCGGGCTTCGACTCGGACTTGGAGTCGGACTTGGAGTCGGACTTCGGCTCGGCGGCCGAGTCGGCGCTCGATGCGCCCGAGGCGCAGCCGGTGAGCAGCAGGGCGAACAGGGCGAGTGACGCCGCGGCGATCGGGCGGATTGCAGTCATGGTGTGGTGTCCCCTTCAGATCCGGGCCGGTCCGGCCCCCGGGCGATCCAACCATCCACCGTGGCGTCACGACATGGGGAGCGCTCCCCATTGACGCCTTCTCCGCCGTATGTCGCAGCGCTTCCCGCACAGAACTTTCGCCGTTCTTCCGTTTGCGGCATCCGTTCGCCCGTGTGACCATCGAAGCATGATCACCGCGGATCGCAGCGCGAACCCCTCCCCCGACGCCGCCGAGCCTCACGCCGCCGAGCCTCTCGCCGACGAGGTCGACGCGCTCACGCTCGGCCGCCGCATCCGCGACCGTCGCACCGCCCGGGGCCTGACCCTCGGCGAACTCGCTGCTGCGATCGACCGGGCGCCGTCGCAGGTCTCCGCGATCGAGAACGGCAAGCGCGAGCCCCGGCTCTCGATGTTGCGCACGATCGCACTCGCGCTCGGCACGACCGTCGACGAACTGCTGAGAGCGGATGCCCCGTCGGAACGAGCCGGCCTCGAGATCGCCGTCGAACGCGCACTGCGCGGCCCGGTGTTCGCGGCGCTCGGGCTGCCGTCGTTCCGCGTGGCCAAGGGCATGAACGACCAGACCCTGCAGACGATCCTCACCCTGCACAATGAGATCGACCGGCTGCACCGCGAGCGTGCGGCGACACCTGAGGAGGCGCGGCGGGCGAACGCGCAGCTGCGCGACGAGATGCGAGCCCGCGACAACTTCTATCCCGAGCTCGAGGCGAAGGCCGCCGAGCTGCTCGAGGCCGTCGGGCATGCGGGCGGCCCGGTGTCGCACCAGCTCGTCGCCGACATGGCGAGCCACCTCGGCTACTCGTTGCACTATGTCGGCGACCTGCCGCACTCGACCCGTTCGGTGACCGACAAGCGCAACGGGCGCGTCTACCTGCCGACGCAGCAGTCGCCGTCGCGTGACTCGCGCTCACCCATCTTGCAGGCGCTGACGAGCCATCTGCTCGGCCATGAGGAGCCGGGCGGATACGCCGACTTCCTGCGCCAGCGCATCGAAACGAACTACCTGACGGCCGCGATCCTGCTGCCCGAGCAGGCGGCGGTGCGCTTCCTCACGGAGGCGAAGAACCTGCGCCGCATCTCGATGGAGGAGCTGCGTGACGCCTTCGCCGTCTCATACGAGACCGCCGCGCACCGGTTCACGAACCTCGCGACGGCGAGGCTCGGCATCCCGGTTCACTTCACGAAGGTGCACGAGTCGGGCACGATCATCAAGGCCTACGAGAACGATCGCGTGCGCTTCCCCTCCGACGCGCTGGGCGCCATCGAGGGCACCACGATGTGCCGCAACTGGACCGCCCGCACCGTCTTCGACGTCGAGGACCGCTTCAGCCCCTGGTATCAGTACACCGACACGCCCGCCGGCACGTTCTGGTGCACCTCTCGCATCGAGAAGGCGAAGGAAGGCGAGTACTCGGTCTCGGTCGGCGTGCCGTTCGAGCACGTCAAGTGGTTCCGCGGTCGCGAGACACCGCATCGTGCGGTTTCACGGTGCCCCGACCCCGCATGCTGCCAGGCGCCGAGCGGACTCGCCGATCGATGGGCGGATGCCTCGTGGCCCGCCGCGCGCACGCCGACCTCGCTGCTCGCGGCGCTGCCGACCGGAACGTTCCCCGGCGTCGACCAGACCGAGGTCTACCAGTTTCTCGAGGCGCACGCACCGCGCACCTGACGCGACTCACGTGTTGATGCGTGGCGCGCATCAACGACAGAGTCACCCGACGCGACTCATATGTTGATGCATGCCACGCATCAACACGTGAGTCGACCGGGTCGGGTTCGGACTCGGCCAGCATGTCCGGCGCCGGGCGGATGTCGGGACACCACGGTCTGGTGTGCGGCATACGCGGCGCGGGAGGATGGAACCACCACAACCCGCATCGGAGTGACCCCGTGGGAACGACCGTCTTCGAACGACAGCCGCCGGCGGCATCCGTCATCGAGCATGCGCTCGCCGGCACACGGCGCTCGGTCTTCTGGCTCGACGACCTGCCCGACGGCGCCGTCGGCGGGCGACCGAAGCTGACCGGCGACCACGTCGCCGATCTCGTGATCGTCGGCGGCGGCTACACGGGCCTCTGGTCGGCGGTGCTGGCCAAGCGCCGCGCCCCCGGCGCCCGCGTCGTGCTCATCGAGGCGAAGAGCATCGGCTGGGCGGCATCCGGCCGCAACGGCGGCTTCTGCGAGGCGAGCCTCACCCACGGCCACGAGAACGGCATGGCCCGCTGGCCGAAGGAGATGGCGACGCTCGAACGACTCGGCATGGCGAACCTCGACGCGATCGGAGCTGCCGAGGCCGAGTACGGCATGGACTTCCACTTCGAGCGCACCGGGCAGCTCGCGCCGGCGATCGAAGAGCACCAGGTCGAATGGCTGCGCGAGTGGCACGCCGAGTCCGTCGAGCGCGGTGAAGAGGGCGTGGTCCTCCTCGACGAAGCGGAGATGCGGGCATCGATCGCATCGCCGACCTACCTCGCCGGTGTCTGGGAACGACACACGAACGCCATGGTGCATCCCGCGCGCCTGGCCTCCGAACTCGCCCGCGTCGCCGAAGACCTCGGTGTCGAGATCTTCGAGCACTCGCCCGTGATGCGCCTCGACACCCCGGGATCGACCGGCGCCGTCTCGGCCATCACGAGCAGCGGTCGTGTCGACGCCGCCCACGCGGTGCTGGCCACGAATGTGTTCCCGTCGCTCCTGAAACGCAACCGCCTCATGACCGTGCCCGTCTACGACTACGTGCTCATGACCGAGCCGCTCTCGGCGCAGCAGCTCGCCGACATCGGCTGGAAGGATCGCCAGGGCATCGCCGACCTGGCCAACCAGTTCCACTACTACCGGCTCTCGAAGGACAACCGCATCCTGTTCGGCGGCTACGACGCGATCTACCACTACGGTCGCACGATGCGCTCGGCCTACGAGAACCGGCCCGAGAGTTGGCAGACGCTCGCGAGCCACTTCTTCACGACCTTCCCGCAGCTCGAGGGGCTGCAGTTCAGCCACCAGTGGGCCGGTGCGGTCGACACGAGCACCCAGTTCACGGCGTTCTTCGGCACCGCCCGCGACGATCGCGTCGCCTACGCCGCCGGCTTCACCGGCCTCGGCGTCGGATCGACGCGCTTCGCGGCGGAGGTCATGCTCGACCTGCTCGAGGGCCGAGACAACGAGCGCACCTCGCTCGAGATGGTGCGGAAGCGCCCGCTGCCCTTCCCTCCCGAGCCCGCCGCGTCACTGGGCATCAACGCGACCCGCTGGTCGCTCGACCGCGCCGACCACAACCGCGGCAGGCGCAACATCCTTCTGAAGACCCTCGACGCCCTCGGGCTGGGGTTCGACTCATGAACGATGGGCTTCGCCTGCCCGCCGGCACGGTGACGGATGCCTCGGGCTCAACGCGTCGGACGCCGGCGAGATCGGCGTATGGGAGATGACCCCCGGCGCAACACGCGATGTCGAGGTCGACGAGGTCTTCGTCGTGCTCGCAGGCGCCGCGACCGTCGAGTTCGAGCACGTGCCGTCGACGGGTCGGCCCGCCGATCCGATCATCCTCGCCCCGGGGCCGTCGTGCGCCTCGAGGCGGGCATGAAGACGATCTGGACCGTGCGCGAGACGCTCCGCAAGATGTTCATCTCGGGCCGAGCATGCCCGCGATTCGGCAGCTGCTCAGGAGCACCACTCCTTCGGCGGGTCGGCCTGACCCGGTGCGCCGATCAGCGTGACGAGGTCGTCATCGACCACGAAACTCACCTGGTCGTCGCCCTCGTCAGGTGTCGCGAAGACCCACGTGTTCGACCCGCGCTGAACGATGGTCTCGAGGCCCGGATATGCCGCGGTCAGATCAGCGGTCGACGCTCCGAGGCGAATACCCGCCTCCGTCGCCGGCGAAGCGGAACCATCGCCCGACTGCCCCATGATCCAGATCTCGTCGACGAGCGAGCCGTCGTCACTGAGATCGAGCACCATGGTCATACCGGCGTCGTCGAGACTCATCCGAGCGATACCCGCGCACCACTCCACGACTTCGAACGGGAGCCCCTCGACAACGGCGGGGTACGCTGCCCCACGCGAGATCGGGCCGATCCCGTTTTGTGCGACCACCCATGTCGATACATCGGCCGGATCGATCGGGGCGGGCGACGGGGTCGTCGTCGATTCGTCGGGCGCCGGCTCCGATGCCGGCGGCGGTGTCGTCGCCTCGGCACCATCGGCGTCCGGAACGGCGCATGCGCTGAGTGTCAGGCCCACGAGCAGGAACATCGCAGCCGCGGCTGCCGGTCGGGTCGTGCTGATGCGGGGCATGCGTCTCCTCGAGTCGGGCCGTCGTCGACGGTGAGTCGCCCCACACTATCGACTGCGCGCCGGGAGAACGCGAAGCCCCGGTACCGATCCGATAACGTGCGACGCCGAAGCGACGGGTGCCGTCGTGCGCCTCGAGGCGGGCATGAAGACGATCTGGACCGTGCGCGAGACGCTCCGCAAGGTGTGTTCATCTCGCGCTAGCCTCGAACCATGGCCATTCTCGACGAGCTGTTCTGGGCGCCCGCGTCGGTCGTCTCGGTGTCGCGCGACGACGAGCATCGGTTCAGCAAGCCGACACGCGATGAGATCCGGCTCGTCACCGGGCTCGGGGTCGAGGGCGACGCCCACTTCGGCCGCACGGTGCAGCACCTCTCGCGGGTGAAGCGCGACCCGTCGACGCCCAACCTGCGACAGGTGCACCTCATTCATGCTGAGCTGCTCGACGAGCTCTCGGCCGAGGGCTACGAGGTTGCGCCGGGCGGCCTCGGCGAGAACGTGCTGACGCGTGGCGTCGACCTGCTCGGCCTGCCACGCGGCAGCCGAGTGCAACTCGGCGACACCGCAGAACTCGAGATCACGGGGCTCCGAAACCCCTGCGCGCAGATCGACCAGCTCGGCGCCGGCCTCATGAAGCGCCTGGTCTCGCGCGGCGACGACGGCGAGATCGTGCGGCTCGCCGGCATCATGGCGGTCGTGCTCCACGACGGCGTCGTCAGCCCCGGCGACCCGATCGCGGTGACGTTGCCCGAGGGCGAACACGAAGCGCTCCAGACGGTCTGACGATCCGCCGTACTGACGGTCTGAGCGCCGCGGCCTTGCAGACCGGCAGACCGGCGGACCGGCCGACCTCCGGCCCCCGTCACGACGCGATCTCAGGCGGCTGCCGCGTCACCCGCGGCGGTCGCCTCTTCGGTCGGCGGCACCGCCGGTTCGATGCGGAAGGTCAGCCCGAACCGCTCGAGCAGTTCGGCGCCGCCGGCGAGCACGATCGCCCGGCCGGCATCGCCCGCGAGCAGGTCATGGAGCGCCGCGGGCGTCACCTCGAGCTCGAGCACGGCCGACGGCACGGGTTCGAACGCCGAGCGTCGCCGGGGCTGCGGCAGCGCTCCGGCGCCGACAGGCACGATGTCGAGCGTGCTGCCGACGACGATCGCCGAGACCGAGACGTCGCCCACGTGGAGCAAATACTCGGTCGGGGGCAGCGACGCCGCGGCATCCGCTCGGAATGCGGCTCGCAGCGCGACGGCGAGCGCGTCGGCACCGATCGTCTCGTCTTCGCCGGGCTCGCCGAGCACCGACCACCCCCATCGCTCGAGGGCGATGACGACGGGCTCGAGGCCGAGGCCGAGCGGCGTGAGTTCGTAGCCGCCCCGCACGGTGGGCACGCGCCGCACGACGCCCGACTCCTGCAGTTCTCGGAGCCGATCGCTCAGGATGTTGGTCGGGATGCGCGGCAGCCCCGACTTCAGGTCGCCGTACCGGCGCGCACCGACGAGCAGGTCGCGGACGATGAGCAGCGCCCATCGGTCCCCGACCCGCTCGAGCGCACGAGCCACCCCGCCGTACTGGCCGAAGCCGCGCGCGCCGCGTGTCGCCATGCGGTCGCGCGTCAGGCCGAAGCCGGCGTGGCCGCGCCCTGCTGGGCCATGTACGCCTCGGGCCCCTGCTCGGATGCCGCGGGCTCCATGAAGAGGAAGGAGAGGTTGTTGCCGTCGGGGTCGTCGAGATCGCGCGAGTACATGAAGCCGTAGTCTTGCGCCTCGCGCGGTTCGCTGCCGCCGGCGGCGAGGCCCTTCGCGAGCACGTCGTCGACCGACTCACGCGAGTCGCGGCTGAGCGCGATGGACACCTGGGCCTGCGTCTTCGGATCGATGATCTGCTTGTCGGTGAAGGTGCCGAGGTACTCACGAGTGAGCACCATGAAGTAGATCGTGTCGCTGAGCACGACGCATGCGGCGTTCTCGTCGGTGAAGAGCGGGTTGATGCTGAACCCGAGCGCCTCGTAGAAGCTCTTGGAGCGCTCGAGGTCGGTGGTGGGCAGGTTCACGAAAATACTGGTCGCGGTCATGATCGCCTCCGGGTGATCGTCACTGGTCTATTGGATGTTGCACCCTTAGCTTGCTCTTTGCAAGTGCACTTGTCAATAGCAAGTACGAGATCGAAGGAGCGGGTGGCCGGCGCATGCCAAGGCGGGCGAGCGGGCGAAGACAAAGGGCGAAGACAGCGCGCGAAGATGAAGGCAGCGCGCGAAGATGAAGGCAGGCAGTGGATTTGTAGGACTTCGGGCGCTGTGTAGGACAGCGAGAGCTCGCATCGTCCTACGAACGAAGCATCGTCCTACAAACCCGGATGCCGTGGGGTCGCTCAGCACCGGGTGCCGCGGGGTCGGCTAGCGAAGGGCGCTGCGGCGCACGAGCAGCGCGAGGTGCAGCGCCGTCAGGGTCTCGCCGTCGTCGAGGTCGACGCCCAGGAGATCGCCGATGAGCGCGAGCCGTTGATAGAACACCGAACGAGACAGATGCGAAGCGGATGCCGCGGCGGTGCGGTTGCCAGGATGGGCGAGCACCGCGCCGAGCACCTCGAGCAGGTCGCCTCGGCGCGCCAGGTCGTAGTCGATGAGCGGCTCGAGCATGCGCTCCCCGTGCTCGAGCAGCCGGTGGTCGTCGCGGAGCGCGGTCACGAGTCGCACGAGCGGGCGATCGTCGGCACGCCGCACCACCGGGCCGCGCGCAGCGCGGGGTGCCGGGCCCCTCGCCAGGTCGGTCGCCTCCTGCACCGAGCCGAGCAGGGCGTCGAGCCCGTTCGCCTCGGAGCCGATCGACAGCACGAGTCGGTCGCGCATCGCCGCGTCTCCCGTGGCCAGCGCAGCGGCGAAGCCATGCGATGCGGCATCGTCGAAGACGCGCGAGGCCGGCAGCGAGAGCACGACGATCGTCGGAGCACCGATGCTCTCGGGCGCGGCCCCGGCGAGCGCCCGCCCGCCGAGCTCGCGAGCCGCGGCATCCGCTGCAGCTGCCGTGATCGCGGAGCCGGTGACCGCGATGCCGAAGAGTCGCGCGCCCTCGAGCGGCAGGCCGGCGGCCTCGATGCGCGCGGATGCCGCGGTCAGCCCCGCGAACCGCCCCGCGAGCAGTCCGTCGACCAGTTGCTGGCGGCCGATGCGCGTCCACTCGTCGACGCCGCCGTCGGCGAGCCGGCCGAGCGCGAGCGCGATCGCACCCTGTTCGAGCACGCTCGTGCGGCCGGCCGGGTGCGCGGGGCCGGGAAGCGCGATGAGATGGCCCCAGCGGATGCCGCGCGCCTCGACCGGCACGATGAGCCACTCGCCGGGAGCGCCGGTGGGCCTGGTCCCGCGCTGCCGTTCGGCCCGCCGATGCGCCGCCCGCGACTGCGCCTCCCACCGGGTGAACAGCTCCTCCTCCGCAGCGATCGGCACCTCGGCGGCCACGACCTCGTGCGCGAGGTTCTCGAGCACGACCGCGGCGCCGAGGGTCTCGGCGAGCTGCCGCACGATGAAGTCGGCGGGCGAACCTCGCAGGGCCAGCGCCGTGAACCGCTCGCGCACTTCATCGCGGGCCCGCAGCGCCGCCGTCTGTTCGGAGATGATGCGGCGGTGCACGGCCTCGGTGAGCGCGACGAACTTCACCTCGCGATGCAGCGCGACGAGGGCGAGGCCGTGCTCGCGCGCCGCCGACTCGACGATGGCCGGCACGTAGCGGTAGTGCGCGCCGAGCTCGAGCACGAGACCGGCGAGTCCGGCGTCGACGAGCCCTCCGATGAACGCCGAGAGCTCCGACGGATCGGTCGGCCAGCCCGATCCCGTCGAGAGGAGCAGCTCGCCGCCGTTGAGCAGCCGGGCGACGCCCGCGCTGTCGGAGACATGAGCCCATCGCACGTGCGCATCGAGCGCTTCCTCGGTGCCGGAGAGTACCTCGGGCAGGCCCTGCGCCACGGCCGGGATCGCGAGGATCTCGCGCACCGTCGGAAGCCCGTCATCGGCCGGGTCCGGTATCGGACGATTCGTTCGAATCGCCTCATCTTCGCGACGATCTGCCACCGGGGCCGCCTCTCTTCCTCTGTCATGCTGGAATCATCAGATCTTAGACGATCAATCGTTCTCTGGGCCTTCTGGAAGAAGCTCACCTCACGGCCCAGTCGCCACGCTCAGAGAGCACCATCGGGCAATCTGTCCGGACAATCGCGAAAGGGAGCTCCATGAGCGTCATCCGCCACTTCATCGCAGGCCACGAGACCGCACTCGCCGAGCGCACCGGCCCCGTCTTCAACCCGGCGACCGGCGCGCAGCAGCACGAGGTGGCCTTCGCCTCCGTCGACGAGGTCGAGCAGGCGATCGCCGCTGCCGAGGCCGCACTGCCCGGGTGGCGCGCGACGGGCCTGATCAAGCGGGCCGACGTGTTCTTCCGCCTTCGCCAGCTGCTCGCCGAGCGCAAGTCGGAGCTCGCCGCGATCGTCACGAGCGAGCACGGCAAGGTGCTGTCGGATGCCGCGGGCGAGGTCTCGCGGGGCATCGAGAACGTCGAGTTCGCCGCGGGGCTCGTGCACCTCCTGAAGGGCGAGCACTCCGAGCAGGTCGCCCGCGGCGTCGACGTGCACTCCCTGAAGCAGCCGGTCGGCGTCGTCGGCGCGATCACCCCGTTCAACTTCCCCGTCATGGTGCCGCTCTGGATGGTCGCCTCGGCGATCGCGTGCGGCAACACCGTCGTGCTGAAGCCCTCCGAGAAGGATCCGAGCGCCGCGGTCTTCATCGCGAAGCTGTTCCAGGAGGCGGGGCTTCCCGACGGCGTGCTGAACGTCGTGCACGGCGACAAGGTCGCCGTCGACACCATCCTCGACTCCCCTACGGTGCGCGCGATCAGCTTCGTCGGCTCCACGCCGATCGCGAAGTCGATCTACGAGCGCGCTTCGCAGAACGGCAAGCGCGTGCAGGCCCTCGGCGGTGCGAAGAACCACATGGTCGTGATGCCCGATGCCGACCTCGACGGCGCGGCCGACGCCGCGGTCTCCGCCGCGTACGGCTCGGCCGGCGAGCGCTGCATGGCCGTGTCGGTGCTCGTCGCCGTCGGTGACGAGGTCGCCGACCAGATCGTCGCGAAGGTCGCCGAGCGGATGTCGAAGCTCACGATCGGCGACGGCACCGACGACGCGAGCGAAATGGGCCCGCTGATCACCCGCGAGCACCGTGACCGGGTCGCGTCGTATGTGACCGGCGCGGCCGCAGAGGGCGCGACCGTCGTCGTCGACGGCACCGCCGCCGAGTTCGAGGGCGGCGGATTCTTCGTCGGCACGTCGCTCCTCGACCACGTCGAGCCGGGCATGAAGGTGTACGAAGACGAGATCTTCGGCCCCGTGCTCGCGGTCGTGCGCGTCGCGAACTACGACGAGGCCGTCGCGCTCATCAACGCCAACCGGTTCGCGAACGGCGTGGCCGTGTTCACCCGCGACGGCGGCACCGCGCGGCAGTTCGAGTTCGACATCGAGGTCGGCATGGTCGGCGTCAACGTGCCGATCCCCGTTCCGGTCGGCGCGTACTCGTTCGGCGGGTGGAAGGATTCGCTCTTCGGCGATTCCCACATCTACGGCCCCGAGTCGATCCACTTCTACACCCGATCGAAGGTCGTGACCTCGCGGTGGCCGCAGCCCTCCGAGTCGCAGATCAACCTCGGCTTCCCGTCCAACCACTGAACCCGCCCGTTCCCCGACCGAGACGACTGCCCCGAGGAGCATCATGAGCGACACCATCACCGCCGCGCCCGCGGCCGCCTACGCCGACCGGTTCGGCACGCGGCATCCGCTGCCCGACGCCGTTGCCGGGGCGAAGGTGCGCGCCGACGACCGCGCGCACGTGTTCCACTCGTGGAGCGCGCAGGCGCTCATCGACCCGCTGCCGATCGCCGCGGGCGAGGGCTCGACCTTCTGGGACTACGAGGGCAACGCGTACCTCGACTTCTCGTCGCAGCTCGTGAACCTGAACCTCGGCCACCAGCACCCCGACCTCGTCGCCGCGATCCAGCGGCAGGCGGGCCGGCTCGCGACCATCCAGCCGTCGATGGCGTCGGATGTCCGCGGCGACCTCGCCCGCCGCATCGCCGACGTCGCCCCGGGCGACCTCGACCGGGTGTTCTTCACCAACGGCGGTGCCGACGCGAACGAGTACGCCGTGCGCATGGCCAGGGCCGTCACCGGTCGCCGCAAGGTGCTGTCGATGTACCGCAGCTACCACGGTGGCACGGCGACGGCGATCTCGCTCACGGGCGACCCGCGCCGCTGGGCCAACGAGTCGAGCGACGGCAGCGTCGCGCACTTCATGGGCCCGTATGCGTACCGTTCGTCGTTCCACTCGGAGACCCCCGAGCAGGAGGCCGAGCGCGCCCTCGCCCACCTCGAGCAGGTCATCGTGCTCGAGGGCGCCTCGACGGTCGCGGCGATCATCATCGAGACGGTCGTCGGCACCAACGGCGTGCTCGTGCCTCCGCCCGGGTACCTGCAGGGCGTGCGCACGCTGTGCGACAAGTACGGCATCGTCTACATCGCCGACGAGGTCATGACCGGCTTCGGCCGCATCGGCGAGTGGTTCGCGGTGAACGCGTTCGACGTCGTGCCCGACCTCATCACCTTCGCGAAGGGCGTGAACTCGGGCTACGTGCCGCTCGGCGGCGTGGTCATCTCGCAGCGCATCGCCTCGCACTTCGACACGGTCGCGTTCGCCGGCGGGCTGACGTATTCGGGGCATCCGCTCGCCTGCGCGGCGGGTGTGGCGACGTTCGAGGTGTTCGAGCGCGATGGCATCCTCGAACGGGTTCGCGACCTCGGGTCGCGGGTGGTCGGCCCGCGCCTCCGCGAGATCGCCGCGAAGCACCCGTCGGTCGGCGAAGTTCGCGGTGCCGGACTGTTCTGGGCGATCGAGCTCGTGCGCGACCCTGCGACCCGCGAACCGCTCGTTCCGTTCAACGCGGGCGGGGCGGATGCCGCGCCGATGGCGGCCGTGGCATCGGCGTGCAAGCAGGCGGGGCTCTGGCCGTTCATCCACTTCAACCGGATGCACGTCGCACCGCCGCTCGTGATCACCGAGCACGAACTGGAGCGGGGGCTCGACATCATCGACGAGGCGCTGAGCATCGCCGACGGCCACGTCGCCTGACACGCTGCACGCGCCGACCCGTCGGCTAGCCTGAATCCCATGGAGTCAGGGGCGGCCCCCGAGGGCATCGGACGGCGAACCTTCCTCGCCGCCTCGCTCTCGGGCATCACGACGCTCGCACTCGCGAGCTGCACGTGGTCGGAGCCGAGCCCGAGCCCGCCGCCCACCACGGTGCCGCCGGCCACGACACCGCCCGCCCCGACGAACGGCGTTCCGCTGCCGACCGCCATGAGCCGTTCGAGCTGGGGCGACGATGCGTTCTCGCGCGGGGCGCTCAGTTTCGACGCCGTCGGAAGCACCCCCGACCTCAGACGTGCACTGGCAGAACCCGTCGGCGATCGCCTCATCATCGCGGGCGAGGCGACCGACCCCGAACGGCCGGGCACCCTGGCCGGTGCCAGGGAATCGGGCCTCCGTGCCGCTGCCGATGTCACGCGACTCGGCACGAGCGGTGAACGCGTCGCCGTCATCGGCGCGGGCCTCGCGGGGCTGACGGCGGCACGCGAACTCGTCGACGCGGGCTTCGAGGTGCTCGTGATCGAGGCGCGCGATCGATTGGGCGGCCGGATCCAGAGCGTGGATGCCTCGGGCTTCGACACCTCGATCGAGATGGGGGCCGTCTTCACCGGCGACGATGCCGCCGTCATCGACGCGCTGCGCGACGCATCCGTCGACACCGTGCCGTTCGTCGCCGAGGTCTCTGCGACGACGACCGCGGGCCTCAGCGTGCCCATTCCGCCGACCGGCCCCGATGCCGTCGCGATCGCGCAGCAGTGGGCGGCCGGCCGGCCCGCCGATGTGTCGCTCGCGACGGCGCTCGCCGGCTCGGGTGCGACTCCGCTGTCGGCGGTGCCGGATGAATCCGGCGTGAGCCCCGCCGATTGGCTCGCGCACACGATCAACAGCGGCGTCGCCCCATCGACCGGCGCCGCCACGTCTACCGTCTCCGCCGAGCGATACGATCCCGACCGGCTCGGAGGCCTCGGGGAACTCGTCACCGGTCGGCTCGCGGACTACGTCGACGCCCTCGCCGAGCCGCTCGAGATCGCGGTGTCGAGCGTCGTCACGCGCATCGCCTACGACGACGCTCGGGTGAGCCTTCGGCTCGACTCGGGCGAATCGCTGAACGTCGACCGGGCGGTCGTCACCGTGCCGCTCGGCGTGCTGAAGACCGACACCGTGGAGTTCTCTCCGGCGCTGCCGCTCATGCACCAGCGTGCGATCTCGGTGCTCGGCATGGGCGTGGTCGACACGGTCTGGCTGCGCTTCGACGAGGCGTTCTGGCGAGCGGATGCCGCGGGCGAGCCCGATGACCCGGACGACACCGCCGACGCCGCGGCGCCCTCGCCCGCGAACGTCCTCACGGTCGTCGGCGCCCCGACGCCGGTCGCCCTGTGGATCGACGCGGGCCTCACCTCGGGCGAGCCCCTCCTTCTCGGCCTCATCGCTGCAGCACGGGCGACTCGGCTCGAGGCTCTCGACGATGAGGAGTTCCAGGCAGAGGTGCTCGATTCGCTTGCGCCCTTCGCCACAGCAACCGGTTGATCGAGACGAGCCCCGCCGTCAACGAGACGAAGATCGCGAGCACGAGCAGACAGTAGAAGGCGACGCCGAGAGCGCTTCCGACCTGCGCCTCGTCGAGGAAGAAGTACGGATACCAGCCGACATCCGCACCTCGAACCAGCGTGTAGACGAGCCACAGCGACGGGTACACGAGCACCCATCCCACGGTCGACCACGGCACCCGCGGGTTGACCGCGAGCACGGCATCGGTGGACCAGGCCGCCACCGCGAGCGCGGGCACCACGAAATGGAGGAGCGTGTCCGACCACGGCACGTCGACCCGGTAGTCGCGCGTCGACGCCTGCGCGACGATGACGGCGAAGACGATTCCCGAGACGAGCAGGTACACCGTGACCATCGTGCGCAGAACGCCGAGCCACGCGGGGTCGCGGGGCCGGCGCAGCGCGAACCATCCCGCGATGCCGAGCGTGACGACCGCGGCGAACGCCGACTGCACGGTGAAGTAGCTGAAGAAGTTCGCGGTCGCGAAGAAGCGGAATCCGAGCACGTACTGGAAGTTGCCGACGATCGCCACGATCTCGAGCACCGCCACCAGCAGGCGGAACACGCCGAGGGCCCGCCGCGCCTCGGCCCCGCGAGTGGAGTTCGCCGGACCGACCATGCCTCAACGCTAGCCGCACCCGATCCGCCCTCCGTTCCCTCGCAAGTGGTGCTCGAGAGGCCGAGACTCGTAGAGTGGACGAACGGCTCGCAACGTCGCGGCGTTCTGCCGCGAGCACGAGGAGGACGATGGCCGAAGATCACGTGAGTCGCCTTGCCGCCACCCGCGAGCGGATGCGCGCACACGGCTTCGATGCACTCGTGGTCGTCGATCCCGCGAACCTCCACTACCTCACCGGCTACGACGCCTGGTCGTTCTACATGCCGCAACTGCTGTTCGTGCCGCTCGAGGGCGACGTGCTGTTCGTCACCCGGCACATGGACGCGGTCGGGGCGCACCGCACCGCCGACCTCCCGCCCGACCAGATTCTCGGGTACCCCGAAGACCTGATCCATCGCCGTGACCGCCACCCGTTCGACTGGGCGGCGACGCAGCTGCGTGATCGCGGCCATGCGACCGCGATGCGGGTCGGCTATGAGGGCGAGGCGCATTTCTTCAGCCCTCGCTCGTTCGCGGCGCTCGCGCAGGGCCTGCCCGAGTGGACGATGGTCGACGATCACGACCTCGTCGGGTGGGTACGGCTCGTGAAGTCGCCCGCCGAGCTCGAGCTCATGCGCGGCGCGGGCCGCATCGCGAGCGCCGTGATGGCCGCCGGCATCGATGCCATCCGGGTCGGCGTTCCGCAGCACGAGCTCGCCGCGGTCATCCAGGCCGCCCAGGCACGCGGCGTCGACGGCGCGGCCGGCGATTACCCGTCGATCGTGCCGCTGCTGCCCACCGCAGAGGCCGCCGACACTCCCCACCTCACCTGGAGCGCACGGCGACTCGTCGCCGACGAGGGCGTCTCGCTCGAACTCGCCGGCGTGCACCGCCGGTACCACGCGCCGCTCGCCCGCACCGTCTCGCTCGGGCGACCGTCGCGTGAGCTCGACCGAATCGCCGGGGTCACCGCTGACGGCCTCGAACTCGTGCTCGGCGCGATGCGACCGGGCGTACCGGTGCGCGAGGTGGTCAGCGGCTGGACGAGCCTGCTGGCACGTGCCGGACTCGAGAAGGAGTCGCGGCTCGGCTACTCGGTCGGCATCGGCTACCCGCCCGACTGGGGAGAACGCACCGTGAGCATCCGCGACGACGACGAGACGGTGCTCGAAGCGGGCATGTGCTTCCATGTCATCGCCGGCATGTGGATGCGGGACTACGGTTGCGAGATCAGCGAGACGGTGGCGGTCGCCGACGCCGGCATCGAAGTGCTCACGAGCGCACCCCGGCAGCTCATCGTGAAGGAGGCCGCATGAGTACGCACCTCTCCGAAGCGCTGGCGCTCATCGACGAGGCGACCGTCGTCGCCGACACGTCGTCGCTCATCGTCGCCGCCAGCGAGAATCCGGGCGGCACCGAGATCCTGTCGGTGCGCATGCTCGAGGGCATCGCCTCGCGGCTCGGGATGCGCACGAAGCGCCAGAACGTCGCACCCGGACGCCCCAACCTCTCGATCACGGCCGGCCCCGATGCGCCGGGCATCCTCTTCCTCGGCCACTCCGACGTGGTGCCCGGGGGTGAGGGTTGGACCGGTGGCCCGTTCACCCCCCGGGTCATCGACGGTGCGATCGTCGGCCGCGGCGCCGCTGACATGAAGGGCGGTCTCGCGGCCGTGCTGCAGGCGATGGGCGCCGTCACCGCGGTTCGCCCCGACATCCCGATGGAGCTGCTCGTCACCGTCGACGAAGAGGATCTCGCCACCGGCGCACTCGCCCACCTCGAATCCGTCCCGCCGAGGCCGTACTGGGCGTGCGTGGTCGCCGAGCCCACGAACCTGGCGGCCGTCGTCGCGTGCCGCGGAGCTGCGAACTTCGAGATCGAGGTGCAGGGCAGGGCTGCGCACGCCGGCCGCCCCGAAGAAGGCCTCAACGCCATCCTGATCGCCACTCGCATCATCGAGGCGATCGATGAGGACCACCGGAACATGCGCGCCTCCGCCTCCGGCAGGCTCGGCTCGGGCACCTGGAACATCGGCCGGATCGACGGCGGTCACGGAACCTCGATCGTGCCCGACCGATGCACGCTGCTGCTCGATCGGCGCCTCATGCCGGGCGAACGAGCCGCAGACGTGCTGACGTGGCTCGAACAGGCGACGGCCCTCGAATGCCCCGAGGGCGCCACCGTCACCGTGCGAACGCTCATGGAGATGCCCGGGTTCGACGTGCCCGACACGCATCCCCTCGTGACCCACGTCGTCGATTCCCTCGTCGCGGAGCAGCACGAAGCGATCGTCGAAGCGTGGTCGGCAGCCTGCGAAGGGGGTTTCATGCATTCCCACCACGGCATGCCCACCGTCGTCTTCGGCCCCGGCGACATCCTCGGCCAAGCGCACCAACCCGACGAATCGGTGCCGATCGCCGATCTCGCAGTCGCCTCACGTGCCTACGCGCGCCTCGCGATCGCCGTCGCCGACGACCCGGAATGCACGCGCGGTCGCACTCGCGACCGTCCATCCACCACCCGGCCGGCTCGAACCACCTCGGCCACCTCAGCCACCCCCGCCACCGACCCTCAGGAGGTCCCGAAATGACCGAAACCACCGACACCGGTGAGCACCGCACTCCACCGCCCATCACGCGCGAGATCGACCTCAGTCCGATCCAGCGCAAGACCGTCAAGAAGTCGGTGATGGGTGCGATGGCCGGCAACGCCATCGAGTGGTTCGACTACGGCATCTACGGGTACCTCACCGTGTACCTGAGCGTGCACATCTTCGGCGGCACCGAGGAGGCCCTGCTCTGGGCACTCTTCGGCTTCGCCGTGTCGTTCCTCGTGCGCCCGCTCGGCGGCATCATCCTCGGCCCGCTCGGCGACCGCATCGGCCGGCAGAAGGTGCTCGTCTTCACGATCACGCTCATCTCGATCTCGACCGCCTGCATCGGCCTGCTGCCGACGTACGACATGATCGGCTGGTGGTCGCCGGTGCTGCTCTTCGCGCTGCGCATCATCCAGGGCTTCTCGGCCGGCGGTGAGTACGCCGGCGCCGCCGTGTTCATGGCCGAGCACGCGCCAGACAACCGGCGCGGATTCTGGGGCTCGTTCCTCGAGTTCGGCACGCTGCTCGGCTTCTCGGCGGCGGCCGTCCTGGTCACCGTGATGCAGCTCACCCTCGGCGATGCGTTCATGCAGGAGTGGGGATGGCGCATCCCGTTCCTGCTCACGCTGCCCCTCGGCGCGGTCGCGCTGTACATGCGCAAGTCGCTCCACGAGTCCGACACCTTCGAGGAGTCGCACGCGCAGGACAAGAACACGAGCGCCTGGCAGACCCTCGGCGACCTCATCCGCAACCAGCCGAAGCAGCTGCTCAAGATCATGGGCATCGTGATCCTCATCAACGTGGCCTTCTACGTGGTGCTGACGTACATGCCGACGTACCTGACGGTCTCCCTCGAGATGGACGCGACGACGTCCGGGCTCATGCTCGTGGGCGTGCAGCTCGTGATGATGGCGGTGATCGTGCCCCTCGGCGCGCTCACCGATCGCATCGGTCGGAGGCCGCTGCTCATCACCGCGTCGATCGGGTTCGTCGTGCTGTCGGTTCCGGCGGTCATGCTGCTCGACACGGGCGTCCTGGCGCTGCAGATCCTCGGCATCTCGATCTTCGGACTCATGCTCGTGATGCTGCTGTGCAACATCTCGGCGACGCTGCCGGCGCTCTTCCCGACTCCGGTGCGCCTCGCGGGATTCGCGCTCGGCTACAACATCGCCACGTCGCTGCTCGGCGGCACCGCGGGTCTCGCGAACCAGGCCCTCATCGACGCCACCGGCTCGACCCTCATCCCGGGGTTCTACCTCACGATCGCCGGCATCATCGGCCTGGTGGCGGTGCTGACCTTCAACGAGACGGCCGGCCGGTCGCTGCGCGGCGACGTCGTGCCCGGCGACGACGACCAGGAGCGGCTCGAGCTCGGCGAGGAGCTGATCGGCAAGGTGCACGCCTAGCTCGAATGCACTACTCCCCTGAAGGGCGCCTCCCCTGCGGGGGCGCTCTTCAGTCGAGCGGGCGCAGGATCCGGTCGAGGAATCGCCGGGTGCGTTCGTGCGTCGGGTTCGTGAAGATCTCGCCGGGCGCCCCGCGCTCGACCACGACGCCGTCGTCCATGAAGAGCACCTCATCGGCCGCCTGCCGCGCGAAGCTCAGCTCGTGGGTGACGACGACCATCGTCCAGCCCTCGTCGGCGAGCTCCTTGATGACCTGCAGCACCTCCCCCACGAGTTCGGGGTCGAGCGCACTCGTCGGCTCGTCGAAGAGCAGCAGTTGCGGCTTCAGTGCGAGCGCACGAACGATGCCCACGCGCTGCTGCTGCCCGCCCGAGAGCTCGAACGGGTAGGCGTCGCGCTTCTCGGCGAGTCCCACCCGGTCGAGCAGAGCGGATGCCTCGGCGACCGCCCGCGCCTTGGGTACGCGCTGCACGCGCAGCGGCCCCTCGATGACGTTCTCGATGACCGTCATGTGCGGAAACAGGTTGTGCTGCTGGAAGACCATCGCCGAACGATCGCGCAGGGCGAGGCGCTCGGCCTTCGAGACGCCCGAGGCGAAGTCGATGACGGGGCCTCCGGCGAAGTCGATGGTGCCGGCGCTCGGCGTCTCGAGCCCGTTCAGCGAACGCAGCACGGTCGTCTTGCCCGAGCCGCTCGGCCCGATGAGCACGACGACCTCGCCGCGCCGCACCTCGAGGTCGATCGAGCGCAGCACCTCGTTGTCGCCGAACGACTTGCGGATGCCTCGTGCCGCGAGCAGCACCGAGTCGTCGGGCGCCGCGGCGGGGCTGAGCGGATCAGTGTGCGACATGACGGTCCAATCTCTTCTCGAGAAGGCCCTGCCCGCTCGAGAGCACGAGGCAGAAGAGCCAGTAGATGAGCGCGGCCTCGAGGTAGAGCAGCATGAACTCCTGGCTGAATGCGGCGATCTGCTGCGAGACCCGGAACAGCTCGGTCACGAGAATGAGCGAGGCGAGCGACGTGTCCTTCACCAGGGAGATGAACGTGTTCGAGAGCGGCGGCACCGAGACGCGAGCCGCCTGCGGCAGGATGACCCGGCGCAACGTCGTTGTGCTCGACATGCCGATCGTGTACCCGGCCTCCCACTGCCCCTTCGGCACCGAGAGGATCGCCGCGCGGATCACCTCGGCACCGTAGCCGCCGACGTTGAGCGAGAACGCGATGATCGCGCTCGGCCACGGGTCGATGACGAGGCCGAGCGACGGCAGGCCGTAGAAGATGACGAAGAGCTGCACGAGCAGCGGCGTGCCGCGGATCACCGAGATGTAGAACCGGGCGATGCCCGAGACCACCCGGTTCTTCGAGAGCCGCATGAGCGCGACGCCGAGCGCGAGCACGAGACCGATCGCGAATGAGGCGAGCGCGAGCGGAATGGTGCCGCTCAGCCCGCCCCAGACGATCGGCCAGAAGGAATCGAGGAACAGCTGCCAGCCGCTCATCGCCTCACCGCCTTTCGGGCTGAGCCGGCCGAGGGACTATTCGGAGACGTCTTCGCCGAAGTACTTCTCGCCCAGTTCGGCGAGAACGCCCTCTGCGCCGAGCTCGGCGAGGGCGGCGTCGACGGCCTTCACGAGGTCGGCCTTGTCTTCGGTGAACGTCAGCGCACTCTCGCTCGGGTCGGTCTCGGCCACCACGGCGAGCTTCGCTCCCGGAGTCTGCTTCACGTAGTCGAGGTAGGTGAGGCGGTCGTTCACGGTCGCATCGACGCGGCCCTGCTCGAGGAGTGCGACGGCCTGCGCCCAGCCCTCGACGGCCTCGACGTTCGCGCCGGCGTCGACGGCGAGCTCGTAGAAGTTGCTGGTGAGCGACTGGGCGGTCGTCTTGCCCTGCAGATCGTCGAAGCTCGAGATCGAGGTGTCGCCGTCGTTCACCACGACGACGCTCGGCGACACCGTGTAGGGCGTCGAGAAGAGGTAGCTCTCTTCGCGTTCGGGGTTGATCGACACCTGGTTCGCGATGACGTCGAACCGGCCCGCATCGAGGCCCGCGAAGATCGCGTCCCACTGGGTCTCCTGGAACTCGACCTCGAGGCCGAGCTTGTCGGCGACTGCTTCGGCAACCTCGACGTCGTAGCCTGCGAGGTCGCCCGAGCCGTCTTCGTGGAAGCTGAACGGGCGGTAGGTGCCCTCGGTCGCGACGGTGAGCGTTCCCGCCTTCACGAGCCCGTACTCGTCGCCGGTCGCTGCATCGCCGGACGCGGGCTCGCCGCTCGAGCAGGCGGCGAGGGCGACGACGGCTGCGGATGCGGCGGCCAGGCCGAGCAGGGTGCGAACGCGGGGTGCGCGAGACATGTGGGCTCCGTTCACGGGGGTGAAGAACGTTCAAAGGGGTGAAGTACGGCGACGTGGTGCGTGCCGTGCGGTCGAGTCCATCACGACCTCACCCCGCGAAGAAAACGGCATTACTCCGCGTTTCATTCCGAACCCGCCGGTCGGCGACGAACGCCGCGAACCGCGCTCGGCTCACGATGTCAGAACGCGTTCAGCCCCGTGAGCGCGCGTCCGAGGATCAGCTGGTGGATCTCGTCGGTACCCTCGTAGGTGCGTACCGACTCGAGGTTCGCGGCGTGCCGCATGACCGGCCACTCGTTCGTGATGCCGTCTCCGGCGAGGATCGCCCTGGCCTCGTGCGCGATCGCGAGCGCCTCGCGCACGCTGTTGAGCTTGCCGGCGGAGATCTGTGGGGCGGTGAGGGCGCCGCGCTCCTTGAGGCGCCCGAGGTGCAGGGCGAGGAGGATGCCCTTCTCGACCTCGACGAACATGTCGGCGAGCTTCGCCTGGATGAGCTGGTTCGCACCGATCGGCTTGCCGAACACCTCGCGGGAGGTCGAGCGCGAGATCGCGGCATCGAGGCACGCGCGCGCGGCGCCCATGGCACCCCACACGATGCCGTAGCGCGCCTCGTTCAGGCACTCGAACGGCCCCGAGAGTCCCCTCGCACCAGGCAGGATCGCGTCGCCGTCGACCCGCACGCCGTCGAGTGAGACGTCGCACTGCACCGAGGCGCGCATCGAGAGCTTGCCGTCGATCGGCGTCGCCGTGAAGCCCGGGGTCGACGTCGGCACGAGGAATCCGCGCACCGCGCGGCCGCCGTCGCCCCCGCCGAACGACGGGTCGTCGATCTTCGCCCACACGACGGCGACGTCGGCGAGCGAGGCGAGCCCGATCCACCGCTTGGCGCCGTCGAGCACCCAGCCGTCGCCGTCGCGGCGTGCGGTCGTCGTCATGGCCGCGGGGTCGGAGCCGCCCTGCGGCTCGGTGAGCGCGAAGCATCCGACGAGGTCGCCGGCGACCATGCCCGGCAGCCACTGCTGTTTCTGCTCTTCGGAACCGTACTTGTGGATGGCGCTCATGGCGAGCGAGCCCTGCACCGACACGAAGGTGCGCCAGCCGCTGTCGGCCGCCTCGAGCTCGAGGCACGCGAGGCCGTACGAGACGGCGCCCGCGCCGGCGCATCCGTACCCCTGCAGGTGCATGCCGAGGAATCCCGCGTCGCCGAGTTGCTTCACCAGCTCGAGGCGGAAGTGCTTCGCCTCGAAGTCCGCCTCGATCACCGGGAGGATGCGCTCCTGTGCGAACGCGCGAGCCCGCTGCTGCCACTCGCGCTCCTCGGCGCTGAGCAGGGCGTCGAGGTCGAACACGGCGTCGATCATGGGGGCGTGGGTCATGTCTGCGGTCCTCTCAAGGGGGAAGGATGCCAGTTGGCGCCGGCGTGCTCGTCGAGCGCGGGCGGTGAGCTGCGGTAGACGGCGGGCGTCGCCGAGAGGCCGATCGGGCTGGCTATCGTGCGACTCGAACGCGGACCGTCGTCGATCTCGGCGACGGGCTCGAGACCGAGCGCCTCGCCGAACGCGATCGCCTCGGCCACGTCGTTCACGAGTCCGGCGGGCACGCCGACCCTGCCCAGCCGTGAGACCCAGTGCGCAGCGGATGCCGCGGCGACCCGCTCCTCGATCACCGCCGTGAGTTCGGCACGGTGCGCGACCCGGTCGACGTTGCGAGTGAACCGCGGATCGTCGGCGAAGGTTGGCTCGCCGAGTGACGCGGCGAGCGCTCGGAACTGCTTGTCGTTGCCGACGGCGATCACGAGTTCGCGGTCGGCCGCGTGGAAGACGGCGTAGGGAGCGATGCTCGGGTGCGCGTTGCCGAGGCGGCGCGGCGGCTCTCCGGTGGCGAGCGTCGACGCGGCCTGGTTCGTGAGTGCCGAGAGCAGGCCGTGCAGGAGGTCGACCTCGACGCGCTGGCCGAGCCCCGTGCGGTCTCGCTCGCGAAGGGCGAGCAGGATGCCGGCGACGGCGTTCTGCCCGGTGAGCACGTCGACGAGGGCGACGCCGGCCTTCGCGGGCTCGCCGTCGGTGGCGCCCGTGATCGACATGAGCCCGCCGACCGCCTGCACGAGCAGGTCGTAGCCGGCGAGCGTTGCGCCCTTCCCCGTGCCGAAGCCCGTGATCGAGCAGTAGACGACGCCCGGGTTCGACGCCCGCACCGCGTCGTAGGAGAGTCCGAAACGATCCATCACGCCGGGGCGGAAGTTCTCGACGACGACGTCGGCGGATGCCGCGAGCCGCCGCGCCTCGGCGAGCCCCGCGGCATCCCGCAGGTCGAGGGCGACCGATCGCTTGTTGCGGTTGACGCTGCCGAAGTAGGTGGCCTGCCCGCTCGCATCGACCGGCGGGCGCCAGTGCCGAGTGTCGTCACCGGCCGGCGACTCGATCTTCACGACGTCGGCGCCGAAGTCGGCGAGCGTCATCGTGGCGTACGGGCCGGCGAGCACCCGCGAGAAGTCGGCGACGCGCACGCCGTCCAAGGCTCCCGGGGTCATCCGCCCTCCTCGGGTCGATGCACGCCACGATACCGAGATCAGCCGGTCTCGTGGTTGTACGCGCTGTCGATCGGCACCCGCGGAACCGACGCCGCGTCGATATGGCGGCCGAGTTCCGAGGCATAGGCTTGACGCAGGTGTGCATCGTCGCCGACCGGCGCGTGAGAACGTGCACCGTCGAGAAGGAGCCCAATGAGCTACGCAGTGGTCAACCCGGCGACCGGGGAGACGATCAAGACATACCCGACGATCACCGACGCCGATCTGCAGGCGGCCATCGCCTCGGCCGACGAGACGCATCGCGGCTGGTCGCGTTCGTCCACCGTCGCCGAACGGGCCGCTCTCATCCGCCGCGTGAGTGAGCTGCACACCGAGCGCCGCCGGGAGCTCGCCGAGATCATCGTGCGCGAGATGGGCAAGACCATCGAGCAGGCCTACGCCGAGGCCGACTTCGCAGCCGACATCTACGGCTATTACGCGGATCACGCGGCCGACTTCCTGAAGGACGAGCCGGTGCCGCTGCTCGCGGGCGAGGGCTCGGCGGTCATCCGTCGCTCGTCGCTCGGCGTGCTGGTCGGGGTCATGCCGTGGAACTTCCCGTACTACCAGGTCGCCCGCTTCGCAGGCCCCAACATCATCATCGGCAACACGATCCTCCTGAAGCACGCCGAGCAGTGCCCCGAGTCGGCGGCCGCGATCGAGCGCATCTTCCTCGACGCCGGCTTCCCCGAGGGTGCCTACGTCAACCTCTACGCCACGCACGACCAGATCGCGACCGTCATCGCAGACCCGCGCGTGCAGGGCGTCTCGCTCACCGGCTCCGAGCGCGCCGGCGCCGCGGTCGCCGAGGTCGCCGGTCGCCACCTCAAGAAGGTCGTGCTCGAACTCGGCGGCTCCGACCCCTTCATCCTGCTGTCGACCGACGACCTCGACGGCGCGGCGCAGGCCGCAGTCGATGCGCGCCTCGACAACAACGGCCAGTCGTGCAATGCGGCCAAGCGCTTCATCGTGGCCGACGAGTACTACGAGCCCTTCCTCGAGAAGTTCACGGCGAAGCTCGCCGAGGTCGAGACCGGCGACCCGACGTCGGCAGAGACGCTGCTCGGCCCGCTGTCGTCGTTGAAGGCGGCCGAGGGACTCGACGAGCAGGTCAAGCGTGCGGTCGAGCACGGGGCGACCCTCGTGCACGGCGGCGCTCGCGACGGCGCGTTCTTCCAGACCACCGTGCTCACCGACATCTCGCCCGAGAATCCCGCGTCGAAGGAGGAGTTCTTCGGCCCGGTGGCGCAGGTCTACCGCGCGAGCGACGAGGCCGACGCCCTTCGCATCGCCAACGACATCCCGTTCGGACTCGGCTCCTACGTCTACACGACCGACGCCGAACAGGCCATGCGCGTGGCCGACCAGATCGAAGCCGGCATGGTCTTCGTGAACGGCGTGCTCATGGATGGCGCCGAGCTGCCCTTCGGCGGCGTCAAGCGGTCGGGCACGGGCCGCGAGATGGGCCGTCTGGGCGCCGACGAGTTCGTGAACAAGAAGCTGATCCGCGTCGGCTGAACAGGGACGTCGCGCCTCGCGGCGTCAGCGCGCCTTCGCCGCGTCGATCTCGTCGCGGCGCAGCAGGATGATTCGCTCCACGAGCGAATCGGGCAACGGATGCTCGGCGGTGAACCGGATGGTGCCCTTCGCCCAGGAGTACCCGTCGAGTTCGCCCGATACCGCGCTCACCACCTCGGGACTGAACGGGTACAGGCCGATGTGGTCCTTCGCCGACATGACGCTGACGAGCGGAGACTCACGATATCGGAGCGCCGGCATTCCGTAGCTCCTCCCCTCGACGGCCTCGGGCACCAGCGACATCGCCTGAGCTCGCATGCGTTCGACGAGGTCGCGCTCTGGTGCCTCGAGCCCGGCGATGTACTCGCTCATCTCGCCCATGAACGCCATGGTACTCGCGGTGACGCGGGCGACTCATGCGCAACTCGTACGAGAGGAGAACGTGGGTTGGCCTGCGGCGCGTGTGATCACCATCACACCCGGGGCGCCTTCAACCGATCCGGAACGTCTCATCAATACAGGATCCATTGCATGAGCGGGTGGACCAAGTACCGCAACGAGTACGCCTCCCACACCGCTCCGATCACGAGCAGAACGAGCGCAGGAAGGGCAAGTACTCCGATACGTTGCAGCCCGCGCAGGTACCCGCGGCGGCGGCTCGGTGCTCCGACGGTGCGGGGATACAGCCAAGCCCGGCCGAGCAGCCATACACCGAGGAGCAAGAGCACGTACGCTTGCAACTCGATGAGAACTGTCAGCGAGTGCGGGATGAACAGCACCCACTTCTCCGCGGTCACGGGAGCGAGCGTGATCCCGGTCTGCACCGCCCAGTAGCCGAACGTGGCGAGACCTGCGAACGGGATGACGAATGAGGGCAGCAGAATCGTCAAGAAGCTGAGACGCCAGACATTGACCCCGAAGATCACCAGCGCGAACAGCGGCGGGATTCCCACCAGGCCCCGGACGGTATCGCCGGTGCCGTCGTGCTCCAGAGCGTCCCCCTGCGCGGTATTGAGCTCGGGGAAGATGAAACCGACCACGAACCCGACGGCAACGAGCCCGTACGCGGCGATGTTGAGCCAGAGGTAGGCGCGCCTGTTCTCGCCCACGAGGCGAAACGGGCGCTGCCAGAACGGCACCCGCGCGGGATCATCCAGGACGGTCGATGCTGAGGTCATGCATCCACTCAACCGTGTCGGTGCGAGCTTTCGTAGTGACAACACATCACCAGACAAGGTGACACAGCGTCACTGTCGTGAGCGTGTCACATCGGTGAAGGTAGGGCACTATGAAGATTCTCGACCTGACGCTGAACGCGGTCATCGCCCTCACGGCAGCCGTATTTCTCGCCTACATCGGCCTGTTTTACTGGGACTATGGCATCTTCGTCACCCTTCCGGCCGAGATCACCGACTTCTTCGTCCGCAACGGGTTTCTGCAATACGTGATGCTGGCGCTGTTCCTCGCAGCCATGATCGCGAAGATCCCCGTTGGACGGGCGATCAAACAGCACGAGCGAACGAATCGGAACTGACTATCGACGCCTCCACCACCCCCACGACGTACGATGAGCGGCGGGTACGCCGTCTGGCGATGATCACCGCGGTAGCGGCCATCGGACCGCTCAGCGTCGTCGGTGTGGCCATCACGGCCCCGTCATGGTGGGAAGGCGTCATCGCCGCGACGGGATACCTGCTGACTCTCGGGATTCTCCGAGAATGGAGCCTGGAGGGATACCCCCGCCGCGCGATGTTCGCGCTGACGTTCACTGGTGTCGTGTGGGCGTGCGGAGCCCTTACCCTCACCAGCCCAGTCAGCTTCGTGCCCTTCTCGCTCGTCGGCGCGGTGCTGCTGGCTCGAACACGAGCGCGCAAGCGCTGGCTCATCGCCTTCGCCCTCGGGGTGGCTGCCATCGGCGTATGCGCGCTGATCTTCCACCCTGTGACCTGGAAGCTCGCGTTCGTATGGGTGCTGGTCCCTGCCCTCGGAACGATCTTCATTGCGGGGGTGATTCTCCTCAGCGAGAACATCTGGCTCCTCGTCCGGCGCCTCGAGCGCGCCCGCGAAACCGAAGCGGAACTCGCCGTCGCCAACGAGCGCATCCGCTTCGCCGGCGATCTGCACGACATCCAGGGCCACACTCTGCACGTCATAAAGCTGAAGGCCGCCGTCGCCGAAAAACTGCTGCGCACCGAGCCGGCGCGGTCGGAGGCCGAGCTCGCTGAGATCCGGCGGCTGACCGATGAGACGATCACGGCGACCAAAGATCTCGTCTACGCCCATCACCAACTGAACCTGCTCGCAGAAGTGGAGAATGCGAAGCGGCTCTGTGAAGCCGCCGGGATCACCGTCCGCGCACAGATCGAGGTCGGCAGCACCGCCAGCAACCCCTTGCTCGCTCACACTCTGCGAGAGGCGACGACCAACCTCCTCCGGCATGCCCGCCCCAGTTTCGTGTCGATTCGAGCGACACCCACGACAGTTTCCGTCACGAACGACGGCGTCGACACCGATCCTCGATCCCTCAGCGGGCTCGCCCGCCTTCGCGAACGACTCGAGCACACCGGCGGACTGCTCACCATCGAGAGCTCGCCACCGACGTTCACGATCCAGGCCCGCACTGACCTCGACCTGCCCGCCCGCCCGCCCGCCTGCCCGCCTGAGGATGCGCAATGACTTCGGCTGGCCGCGTCCGGATCATCCTCGTCGACGACGAGCATCTGCTGCGAACGGCCCTCGCCACCCTTCTCCCCCTCGACGGCACCGTGGAAGTCATAGCGCAAGCCGACGACGGCGCGGACGCCGTCACCGCCGTCCTCGCCCACCGCCCAGACGTGCTCGTCATCGACCTCGAGATGCCCGGCGTCGACGGGCTCGAAGCCACGGCAACCATTCTCGATCGACATCCCGGCCAGCGCGTACTCATGCTGACCCGACACGCACGACCCGGTGTCCTGCGCCGCGCCCTCAAGCTCGGAGTCCTCGGATTCATCAGCAAGTCCTCCGACCCCGATGACATCGTCCACGCCATCCACCAGGTCCACGCCGGCAAGAGATGGATAGCCCACGACGTCCTCGAAGCATCGATGACCGACGACTCTCCACTCACCGAACGCGAGGCCGATGCACTCCGAGAAACCCGCAACGGCTACGCCGTCAAAGACATCGCCCGTCGCCTGTACCTCTCATCCGGCACCGTCCGCAACTACCTCTCCAACGCCATGAGAAAGACCAACACCAATACCCGCCACGACGCCGCACGCGTAGCCAACGACCGCGGCTGGCTCTGAAACTCACGGTCTTCATACACACTCCGGAAGTACAACCCTCGACGCCCACGAGGCTGCCCAGCCGCACAAAAGCTAGGCTCGTTGCACCGGATCGTCGACCGAGTGGAGGGTTGCTGTGGAACTCCCCCGTGTTGCGGCAGCGCGCCGCGAGGCCCATCTCGCGGCGGTCGCGGCGGCCGATACGCTCACGCCCGCCGACCGCTATCAAGAGCTCTTCGTCGCCGTGCAGATGGAACGTGTCTTCGACGACGGCAAGACCTTCGTGGATGCCGTACCTCGCGGCCGCCCGCTCGACATCCTCGAGCAGTACCGTGCCGACGTCCGACGCGAGGGGTTCGACCTCGGGGCGTTCGTCGCGAAGCACTTCGCCCCTCCTGCCGCTGCGTCGAGCGAGTACATCGCCGCGCCCGGGAGGTCGCTCGCGGAACATATCGACGATCTCTGGCCGGTGCTCACGAGGGAGCCGACGTCGCATCCGCCGGCGAGTTCGGTGCTGGCACTGCCCGAGCCGTACGTCGTGCCCGGCGGCCGGTTCCGCGAGATCTACTACTGGGACTCGTACTTCACCATGCTCGGGCTCGCCGAGAGCGGCCGCTTCGACCTCGTGCGTTCGATGGTGGAGGACTTCGCGTTCCTGATCGACACCTACGGTCACGTGCCGAACGGCAACCGAACGTACTACCTCGGCCGCTCCCAACCGCCGGTGTTCGTGCTGATGGTCGAACTCCTCGCCGAGCACGGCATCGGCGAGACGGCGGAGTTCCTTCCGCAGCTGATGCTCGAACACCGCTGGTGGACCGAGGGCTCCGACCGGCTTCGACCCGGCGAGGTGCGCAACCACTGCGTGCGCCTCGAAGACGGCAGCCTGCTCAACCGGTACTGGGATCGCAGCGACGCCCCGCGTGAGGAGATGTACCTGGCCGACGTGCTCACAGCGCAGGGGTCGAGACGGCCGAGCCACGAGGTCTACCGAGAACTTCGCGCCTGTGCAGCCTCGGGCTGGGACTTCTCCTCGCGCTGGTGCGCCGACCCGAGCGACCTCTCGAGCATCCGCACCACGAAGATCGTGCCGGTCGATCTCAACGGCCTGCTGCTGCAGCTCGAGGCCGTGATCGCACGGCAGAGCGACGCGGCGGGCGATCATGGCACGGCGCAGCACTACCGCACGCTCGCCGAGCACCGTCGCACGGCGATCGACCGCTGGTTGTGGAATGACGACGCGGGCGCCTATCTCGACTTCGACTGGGAGCTGGCCGCCCCGCGTGAGCCGCTGACGACGGCCACGGTCATGCCGCTCTTCGTGGGTGCGGCAAGCCCCATGCAGGCCGATCGCGTCGCCGTTGCGCTGCGCGATCGCCTGCTCCGCCCGGGCGGCATCGGCACCAGCGAACACGAGAGCGGCGAGCAGTGGGACAAGCCGAACGGATGGGCCCCGTTGCAGTGCCTCGCGATCGCGGGCCTGCGACGATACGGGCACACCGACTTCGCGAACGAGATCACCGAGCGATGGCTGCAGACGGTGGGCGCGCTCTACCGCCGCGAGACGAAGCTCGTCGAGAAGTACACGCTCGTGCCCGACCCCGACCAGACCTTCGGCGGCGGCGGCGGCGAGTACCCGCTGCAAGACGGCTTCGGCTGGACCAACGGCGTGACGCGCCATCTGCTGCGCGGTCGTACGGTAGACGGATGATCCGCAGACGCGTGCTCGTGCACGGCATCGTGCAGGGCGTGGGGTTCCGCTTCTCCGCGCGCCGCGAGGCCGAACGACTCGGCGTCGCCGGGTGGGTGCGCAATCGACGGGGCGGCGTGGTCGAGGCCGAGGTCGAGGGCGAAGAGGCATCCGTCGCCGCGATGCTCGACTGGCTCGCGACCGGCCCGCCCGGCGCGATCGTCGAGCGCACGGATGTCTCGGCGCGCGAGCCGAGCGGTGAGCGCGGGTTCCGCATCGCCGAGTGAGCCCCCAGCAGTTCTGCACGCACTCGCCACCGAAACGGGTCGAACTCACCGAAATGGGTCGAAGTGGGGAGTTCTCCCGATGCGCCGCCGAGCGGTCGTTGATAGGTTTCGGATATGGATCGACCCATCACCCCACGGCCCAGCGGCGGTCAGCCGAGCGGCTGATGTCCGAGCGCGTGCTCGTAGTCGGCGGCGGCGTCGCCGGGTTCGGCGCGGCCCGAGCACTGTCGCTGCGCGGCGTGCCGTACACGCTGGTCGAACGTCTGGAGACGCCGCCGCCGACATCCGTTCTCGGCATCAACCTGCCGGGCAATGCGGTTCGGGCGCTCGACGCGCTCGGGGTGGGTGACGAAGCCGTGCGATCCGGTCGGCCGATCGTACGGCGGGAGTACCGAACGTCGTCCGGCCGGCTCCTGTTCGATGTCGACGAGCGTGACTTCTGGAAGGGCGTCGCCTCGTCCGTCTGCCTCCGCCGCTCGACGTTGCTCGATCTTCTTCGGGCCGGAACGGACCCGGCGACGGTGCGCTGGGGCAACCCTCTTGTCCGTGCTGAATCCGCCGGTGCCACCGTCCGAGTCCGGCTCGGCAACGGCGCGGCCGAAGCGTTCGGGTTCGTCGTCGGCGCTGACGGCGTGCACTCGACGACGCGAGGGGCGGTGACCGGCGAGGCGGGCCTGCAACCGTCCCGCATGTCGTCCGCGAGCTGGCGATTCCAAGCACCGAACCCGGGGGTGGCCTGCTGGACGGCCTGGACAGGCCGAGACGGAACATTCCTCTTGATTCCGATCGACGACAAGCATGTCTACGGCTACGCCTCGACCACTCGGCGCGGCGCCGCGATTGACAACCCCGACTGGTTGGCGAACACGTCACGGGCCTTCCCCGCTCCGGTCCGCGATGCGGTCGATGCAGCCCTGACTCATCCGGGCCGGCCCTATCATTCGCCCGTCGAGGTGGTGCGCGCGGAGCGTTGGAGCCTCGGTCGCATCGCGCTGATCGGCGACGCCGCCCACTCCATGGGGCCGGTCTGGGCGCAGGGCGCCGGCCTTGCGCTCGAGGACGCCCTGGTGCTCGCCGGGCTGCTCGCCGAGCGTTCCGATTGGACGGTCGTCGGCGCCGAGTTCGAGCGGCTCCGCCGCCCTCGCGTCGAACTCGTCGAGGCGGCGACCGAGAGATTGTCCCGTCTCGCCGGCCTTCCGATCTGGCTTCGCAACCTGGTCGGGCCCGTGCTCGGTCCGCGCACGTACCAGGAGGCCTACGGCCCCCTGCGCGCACCGCTCTCGTCGACCGTCTGAGACGCTGACGGCACGCCGGCACGCGGAGCCCCGCACCTCCGCGACATCCGAAAGACACAGAACGGGCCCGCCGCGAATGCGACGGACCCGTTCACGAGAGCGTGGCTCAGATGGCGTTGACGTCCAGCGGGATACCGGGGCCGAACGTGGTCGACACGGCGCCCTTCTGGATGTAGCGGCCCTTCGAGCTCGACGGCTTCAGACGCAGCACCTCTTCGAGGGCGGCGTTGGCGTTCTCCTCGAGCTGCTCCTTCGTGAAGGAGGCCTTGCCGACGACGAAGTGCACGTTGGCGTGCTTGTCGACGCGGAACTCGATCTTGCCGCCCTTGATGTCGGAGACGGCCTGGCCGACGTTGGGGGTCACGGTGCCGGTCTTCGGGTTCGGCATGAGACCGCGGGGGCCGAGCACCTTGCCGAGACGGCCGACCTGGCCCATGAGCTCGGGGGTCGAGACCGCCGAGTCGAACGCGGTGTAGCCACCGGCGACCTTCTCGATGAGCTCGGCGCCGCCGACCTCGTCGGCGCCCGCCGCGATCGCGGCCTCGGCCGCAGGGCCGGTCGCGAACACGATGACGCGGGCGGTCTTGCCGGTGCCGTGCGGGAGGATGACGGTGCCGCGCACCATCTGGTCTGCCTTGCGGGGGTCGACGCCGAGCTTCAGGGCGACCTCGATGGTCGAGTCGAACTTCGCCGAGCCGGTCTCCTTCGCGATGCCGACGGCCTCGCTCGGGGTGTAGAACTTGCCGTCTTCGATCTTCTCGGCCGCGGCGCGGTAGGCCTTGGACTTCTGTGCCATGTTGTTTCTCCTTGAGAGAGTGTGGTCATCTGCGCCTGGCGGGCGCTGCCACTGATGCTGAGTGTCTGGTGAGCGGATGCCGCGTGGCATCCGTCGGGCCTATTCGACCGTGATGCCCATCGAGCGAGCGGTGCCCGCGATGATCTTCGACGCTGCGTCGAGGTCGTTCGCGTTCAGGTCGACCATCTTCGACTCGGCGATCTCGCGCACCTGTGCCTGGGTCAGCTTGCCGACCTTGGTGGTGTGCGGCACGCCGGAACCCTTGGCGACGCCGGCAGCCTTCTTGATGAGCTCGGCGGCGGGCGGGGTCTTCAGGATGAAGGTGAACGAACGGTCTTCGTAGACCGTGATCTCAACGGGGATGACGTTGCCGCGCTGGGCTTCGGTCGCCGCGTTGTAGGCCTTGCAGAACTCCATGATGTTCACGCCGTGCTGACCCAGGGCCGGGCCGATGGGCGGGGCCGGGTTCGCGGCGCCGGCCTTGATCTGAAGCTTGATCAGACCGGTGACCTTCTTCTTCGGTGCCATGATTTCTCTCTTTCTGTTCGAACGCCCCGGTTGCCGGGGCACTCTCCCGCACCCCCGGCCGTTCCGGGAGGCGGTGATCTGGTGTCTTGCGTCGGAAACGCCTGAACAAGCACGTGCCTGACGCAGCACAACCCTCCGAGTGTACCGGAGGGCCGCTGCGTGCTGTCTGGGTGGTGCCTAGAGCTTGGTGACCTGGTCGAAGCTGAGCTCGACCGGGGTCTCGCGCTCGAAGAGCGAGACGAGCACGATGAGCTTGCCGCTCTCGGGCTTGATCTCGCTGATCGTGCCTGGCAGGCCCGCGAACGAGCCGTCCTTGATGGTGATCGTCTCGCCGACCTCGAAGTCGACCTCGGCGGGGATCGCACGGGCTGCGCCGGTGGCGGCGCCCGCCTTCGCGCCCTTCACTGGGGCGACATCCTTGATCTCGACGAGGCTCTTCAGCATGCCGAAGGCCTCTTCGAAGCGAAGGGGGGTCGGGTTGTGCGCGTTGCCGACGAAGCCGGTCACGCCCGGGGTGTGGCGGATGACCGACCACGAGTCCTCGTTGAGGTCCATGCGCACGAGCACGTAGCCGGGGATGCGGACGCGCGTGACCATCTTGCGCTGGCCGTTCTTGATCTCGACGACGTCTTCCATCGGCACTTCGACCTGGTAGACGTAGTCGGCCATGGCCATCGACTCACGGCGCTGTTCGATGTTCGCCTTCACGCGGCGCTCGAAGCCCGCGTAGGAGTGGATGACGTACCACTTGCCGGGGAGGAAACGAAGCTCGGCGCGGAACTCCGCGTACGGGTCGGTCTCTTCTTCGTCTTCTTCGATGACGGCTTCGGCAGCGGCCTCGGCCTCGTCGGCCGAGTCGATGTCGAGAGCGTCGTCGACCACGGCGTCGGCCTCGGGGTCGTTCGACTCGGCGATCGCGTCGAGCACCGCATCGAGATCGACCTCTTCGCCGTCGTCGACGACGTGCACGGCACGGTGCTCGGCCGCTTCGACCGCGTGCTCGTCGTGCTCGAGCACCTTGCCCGTCTGCGCCTCGTCGTCTTCGGCCGACTGCTCGGCAGCCGTGGCCCAGTCGACGTCGTCGCGCTCAGTCCTTGACACTTCTTCTCAATTCCTTTTCTCCGGTGCGCCAGCGGCGAACCGGATCCGTCGAACCCGAAGGCCCGATCAGACCCCCGGTGTTCCGAAGACGTACAGCACTGCCACGCTGAACACCTGGTCGAACACCCACACGATCGCCATCATGATGATGACGAACACGAGCACGACAGTCGTGAAACTGATGAGCTCTTTGCGGGTCGGCGTGACGACCTTCTTCAGTTCGGCGATGACCTGCCGGATGAACAGGGCGACGCGCGAAAAGGGGTTCCGACGCGATGCGCGTTCGCGCTTCGCGTTGGCGACGACGTCTTCACTCGGTTCGTCGATTACTTTGCGTGCCACCTCGTACACCTTTCATGGGCCGGCAATCGCTGCCGGCTCGCAGGGCGGACAGGACTCGAACCTGCAACCTGCGGTTTTGGAGACCGCTGCTCTACCAATTGAGCCACCGCCCTATGGATCGCCCCGGGCGACCGGGACTCTTCCACCGGTTGCCGAGCGCCACGATTCTTCACGTTTCTCACCAGGTGATGGCCCGAAAATAGGCGCAGAGAATCTTGGCTGACTTCAGCAACCTCACCAAGTGTATGCGACGCCGAAGGCAGAGTAAAGCCGAGCGGATGCCCCGGCGCGCGGCGGCAGTCCGACACATCCGTGCACCCTTCCTCCACGGCCCGATCGGCATAGATTGGGCGTATGACCATCGACCGCGCGTCGCGCCTCGTCCCCGAGCCGCGCAGCAGCGCGGACGTCACCGGGGAGCATTCGCAGTTCCGCCTCGACCTCGAGCGCATCAGGTTCTCGCCGTACTTCTCGCGCCTCTCCGCCGTCACCCAGGTGATCGCACAGCCGGGGGCCGGCCCCCTCATCCACAACCGGCTCACGCACTCGATCAAGGTCACCGCGGTCGCGCGGGCGATCGCGGTGAAGCTGTCGGATGCCGCGTCGCCGGCCCGTGACTTCGCACTCGAGCACGGCTGCGATGCCGTCGTCGTGCAGGCCGCCGCGAGCGCCCACGACCTCGGGCACCCGCCCTTCGGCCACCTCGGCGAGCGCGTGCTCGACCGCCTCTCACGCGAGACCCTCGGGCTCGTCGACGGCTTCGAGGGCAATGCGCAGAGCTACCGGATCCTCACGGCCCTCGACGTGAGCGCGGCCGCGCCGCTCGGGCTCAACCTCACGGCCGCCGTGCGTACGGCCGTCGCGAAGTATCCGTGGACGCGATACGTCGACGCGGCGTCGCTGGGCACCGGGCCGCTGCCGCGCGGGCTGCGGCGCACCGAGCAGGGCATCGAGGTCGTGAAGTACTCGGCCTACGGCATCGATGCCCTCGATCTCGAGCAGGCGCGATCCGGGCTTCCGCCCATGCAGCAGTCGCTCGAGTGCTCGATCATGGACATCGCCGACGACGTCGCCTACTCGATCCACGATGTCGACGACTTCTACCGCGCCGGCGTGCTCAGCCAGGGCGCCGTCGCGCGGGAGTTCCGCGGCTGGGCGATGACCGGGTCGAAGCTCCGCGCGCTCGACGGCGCGGCCCTCACCGCGCGCACGGCCCCGCCCGGCAGCGCCCTCGAGTCGCTGCGCCGCAAGTTCGCTCGCGACGACCCGTGGGTCGCCGACGACGACGCCTTCGCCGAGGCCGTCGCCGTCGTGGCCGACGACCTCGTCGACGGACTGCTCGCGACGCCCTTCGACGGATCGATCGCCTCGGAGCGGGCGCTCTCGTCGTTCACGAATCGCTGGATCAGCCACCTGCAGTCGTCAGTCGTGCCTGCGCCGCACGACGTCGCGCGCTCGGGCCTCGTGACCCTCGACCGCCGCGCCTGGCACGAGGTCGAGATCCTGAAGTTCGTGCACCGGCACTTCATCCTCGACCGGGCCGACATCGTCATGTACCAGCGCGGGCTCAGCCGGGTGCTCGCGCGCGCCGTCAAGGGGCTCACCGCGTGGGCGACCGACGAGCACGATCGCGACCGCGTGCCGCAGCGGCTGAAGGAACTCGTGGAGATCGCGACCGACGGATACGCGTCGCTCCGCGACGGTCGCCCCGACGGCGTCCCGATCCCCGCGGCCGGCGATGTGCGCCGTCTCGGAGTCGGCCGCGGGGTGATCGACTACGTCGCCTCGCTCTCCGACGATCAGGCCCTCGCGGTGTCGGAGGCGCTCGACGGCCGCCCCGACCGGCTCTGGGACATCGGCCAGAACCTCTGAACGAAACGGGGCCGTGCGGATGCCGCGTGGCATCTGCACGGCCCCGAAGCCGTTACTCGGTGTCAGGCCGAAGCGCCTGCGCGACGACGGTAGACGAGCACCGCACCGGCTGCGAGCAGCAGTGCACCGCCGACGAGCGGCAGGGTCGCGTCGAAGCCGGTCTCGGCGAGGGCGGGCCCGGCCGCGCCGGCACCCGTGGCGGGCGCTGCGAGGACGTTGATCTTCACGATCGCGTCGGCGTAGTTCTGCGCCTCCTCGCTGCTGCCGATCGCGTAGGTCACCGTGACCAGGTGCTCGCCGGGCGTGAGCGCGGCGAGCGTCTCAACCGACAGCGGCACGGTGAGGAGCCCGGTGTTGTCGGTCTGGTACACGCCGACGGGAACGGGAGTCGAGTACGCGTACACGTTGAAGAAGGTGAACGCCGCCCATGCGCCGGCGCCTTCCCATGCCTCGCCCATGTCGACGGAGAGCTGACCGGCAGTGCCCTGCGTGAACGTGCCGCCGTCATAGATCGTGCCCTGGTACTCGTTCTCGATGTACTCGGCGAGCGCGGTGGAGTCGGCGAAGGGAGCTGCGCCGAGCTCCGGTGCGGCCTCGGGCTGACCGAAGAGGGTCAGCTGCGAGCCCCACTTGATGCTGTACAGGTTGCCGGTCGCACCGCTATTGACGAAGACGCCGTAGCCGAGCAGCGTGATGTCGTCGGCGGCGGGGTTCGCACCCTCGATCGCGGCGAGCAGGTTCTCGAGGGTGTCGGTGGCGTTCGCGGCGTATGCGGTTCCGGCGATCGCCTTGCTCGTCGTCCACTGCTGGCCGAGGTCGGCATAGCTCTGGACCGGATCCGCCGGACGTAGGGTCGTGTACTGCTGTGCGCCGGCAGCGTCGTCGTAGAAGAGCGGGATCTGGAAGTAGGCGTTGCTCGCGCTCCACTGGATGCCGCCGGCGATCAGGTCGCGCAGGTCGCCGTTGTCGGCGTCCTCGTCGAAGCCGTTGAGGACCTGCACCTTGCCGGCGAGGTCGAGTCCCCAATCGCCGTCGGTGGCGTCGGCGAACGAACCCCCCGCTGCGGCGCCGTCGTGCCAGCCGACGTACGTCGATTCATCGGGGCGGATGTCGGCGGCCGCGACGTACTCGGCCACCTCAGGGGAATCGAAGGCCTGCGCCGGCGCGGCGCCGACGAGTGCCAGGCCACCGCCCATCGCGATGGCGGCGCCGATGGCGGCGAATCTGGTCGTACGTCGTTCGAGGGCCATGAATGGGTCCTGTTCTGTGTGGGTCTTCGCTGAGGGCACGTGAAGTGCATGCAGACATGGATCGAGCCGCGCACACGGCGCAGCTCGATTCGGATGCATATGTTCACGATGAGACTATGCGGAGGACTCTCTCCGGAAACACCCCCCGTTCGGGCGACACGGGCTCGATCCATCGCGCCGAAGGGTCGGCGATGCCCCGGGCGCGCGTGCGGCGCGGGCCCGGGGCATCCGTCGGATCACCGACTGCGACTCAGCCGCAGGAGCGTGCGTCGTAGGCCGCGGTGAGGGTCGAGGTGACCGCAGCCCCGTTGAGCGTCGCGCTCACCTCGACGGTGGCCGTTCCCGCCGGCACGCTCGCCAGGCGCGTCGTGAACGAGTGCACCGCGTTCTTGCCCGCCGCCACGCTCGCGAACGACTTCTCACCGTGCGCGGTGGTCATCTCGAGCGAGACCGGCTCGTCTTCGCGGTTCGTCGCCTTGACGGTGACGTATGCCTTCGAGCCGACGCATCGCGTCTCGGCCACGACATCGACCTGTACCTCCGGCACGACCACCGCAGGCCCCGCAACGGCGAGCTCGCCGACGGTCGCCCACGGGTTCCCGTTCACCTCGCTCGTCGCGACGAGCTTGACGTATCGCGCCGTCGTCGGTCCGAAGGGAGCGAGCTGCGCGTCCGCGTTGTCGACGAAGGTGCCGCTCACCACCGGCTCGCCCCACGCGCCGTCGACAGTCGCGACCGTCGACGAGGTGTAGACCTCGTAGTTCGCGATACGACCGTTGGCCCCGCCGGTGCCGGTGCTCGACCGGCCCGTGTACCAGACGCCGCACACCGACTGTTCGGCGCCGAGGTCGACGACGATCGAGTGAGGGTACTGCGCCTCGGTCGGCGACCACTGCGAGTGCCAGTAGGTGGCGGGGTTGCCGTCGATCGCGGCGGCCGCCGGACCGTTCGGGGCGGGCTCGCCCGACGTCTGCTGGCTCGAGACCGCGGCGATCGCGCTCGGAGTGAGCTGCTCGGTGGTGCAGATCGCGTTCGTCGCCGCCGTCGCCCGCGCCACGACCGCTCCCGCGTCGTCGACGAGTTCGAAGACGAACTCGCCCGATCCCGTCGCCGCGGATGCGTTGTGCAGGGTGAACGCCGCCTCGACGCTCGCGCCCTGCGCGAGGTCGCCGACCTCGATCGAGCCGGGCTCGGCCGACCAGCCGGCCGGCGTCGCCGCGACGCGCACCGTGGCACCGGTGACATCCGCATCGGACGTGTTCGTCGCTGTCACGGTGACGGCGGTCTCGTCGCCCGGCGCCGCCGTGATCGCGGCCGGGGTGGCGTGCATCGCGACATCGCCCGTGATCTTCCACACCGTCTTGCCCCAGTCACCGGGTGTCTGCACGACGAGCCCGTCGGCGACCGTCTTCGGCGCCGCGTGCGAGACGGGCACGTCGACCAGGCCGGCCGAGACCGAGACGAACTGCTGGCTCGCGGCGTTCGCCACGGTGTAGCCGCCGTCGACCGCGCGCAGCTGCCACTTCTGCAGCGTCGTGTTCGCGCACGCGGCGAACTGGGCGCCGATGCCGATCTCGACCGGCACGCCGAGACGCATGGTGCCGTCGCGTGAGAGGTCGAGACAGCGCCCGTCGGGCGCGGTGACGGTGTAGTACCCGTCTGCGGTGGGCGCGAACGACAACTGCGCGGCGTCGTCGCCGAGGGCGAGCGCACCGGCAGCGTCGATGACCAGTGATCCCTCGCCGTCGGCGCCGGCCACCGTGAAGGCGCCGCCGGGAAGCGGCTGACGCTCGGCGCTCTCCCACAGCGGGGTGTGCCCGATGGTGTCCATCGCCGCTCGGAACGCGTCGAACGTCGCCCACGGGCGAGTGCCCGACCACGTCGACTGCGCGACGAAGCGCAGCGGTTCGAACATGCGCGCCTCGGTGGTGTTCTCGGCCTCGGCGGGGGTTCCGGCATCCGGCCAGATGCTCATGCGTGCGCCGCGAATCTGCTCGGTGCCGCTCGTGACCGTCTGACCGTAGAAGACCTCGGGGGTCCACGCCGAGTTGTAGAGGCCGCGGCTGTTCACGCCGTAGCCGCCGCGCACCATGTAGAGCGAGTTCGAGTTGTTGACGACCTCGTGTCCCCAGTCGAGGAACTGCTGCGGCCGCACCGAGGAGCCGGCCTGGTTCCAGTGCTCGACCACGATGTCGGGGTCGACCTGCTCGAACTGGTTCGTCGTCATGACGCCGTCGTTCCAGATGCGCAGCTCCTTGCCCGTCGACTTCACGTACTCGTCGATGCGGTTGATGTACCACGCGACGACGTCGTCTTCGGTCGCCCCGGCACCGAACTTCGCCTCGGCGAACTCGCGGATCTGCGGGTAGTTGGCGTAGCCCGAGCCGAGCATGTACTCGTCGGCGCCCATGTGCCAGCTGTCGGCGGTGAAGACCTCGGCGTACTCGTCGATGAGGTCGGTGTAGAACTCGAACGACTCGTCCTTGGTGATGTCCATGCGGACTTCGTCTTTCGCCCCGGTCGTGGGATTGGTCAACTGGAGCTCGGGCAGGTTCTCGAGCCAGATCTCCATGTGGCCGGGCGAGTTGATCTCGGGGATCACCTCGATGCCGTACGCCGCCGCCTTCTCGACGAGGGTGCGGATGTCGTCTTTCGTGTAGTACGACCAGGTGTTCGTCTCGGGGTACCCGTCGACCTTGACCTTGAGTTCGAGCATCAGGGTGTTGAGCTTGAGGAACGACATCTCCTCGATCAGCCGGTCGATGAACTCGGGCGAGATGTTGATGACGCACGCGCACACCGTGACGCCGCGCTCCTCGTACTCGGGCACGTCGATGAGCGATCCGCCGGGCAGTTCGCTCTGCTGGCCGAGCATCTGCAGCACGGTCCGGGTGCCGTAGAGCACGCCTGCGGGTTCGGCTGCGGTGACGGTGATCGTGTCGTCGACCACGAGTTCGTAGCCTTCGGTGCCGAGGTCGTCGCGCGACGCATCGAGCTGCAACTCGATGTCTCCGGATGCCGCAGCGCCCGAGCCGAGCGTCGTGCCCGGGTGGTCGACCGCGAGCTCGTCACGGAACAGTTCGGCGAGCTCGTCGATGCGCTCGCTCGTGCCATCGGTGACGACCGCGGGGTCGGCGTCGACCGTGAACACGCCCTCGGCCGGGGTCCAGCCCTCGATGGAGGGGATGACGTCGGGCAGCTCGACGGCCGCCGATGCCGGTGAGGCGTTCGTCAGGGTGCCTGCGAGGAGCAGGATGGTGAGCCCCGACGCGGCCAGCGCACCGAGCGCACCGCGTCGTCTGCCATGCAATGTGGTGTCCAAGATGGACCCTTCGTTCCGGCAACGAGGTCCAATCAACGACATCGTTGTGCGAGCAATTGTTTACGCAAACATAGAGAGGTCGCGGCGTATCCGTCAACCATATGACGGGGAAATCTCGGAACAGAGCGCACGAACCGTCGCTCGACGCGAAGTCGCGCTTGATATCGAGAACATGTCGGGCGGCAACCACAACCCGTGACACATGGCGGTGAAGTCATGGCACGGGGCATCCGCTCGCTCTAGGCTGATGGGGTGACCGAGAAGCCGCGCCTGTCCGCCCGTATCGCCGCCATCGCCGAGTCTGCGACCCTCAAGGTCGATGCGAAGGCGAAGGCCCTCCAGGCCGAGGGGCGCCCGGTCATCTCGTACGCGGCGGGCGAGCCCGACTTCGCCACGCCCGAGTACATCGTCGAGGCGGCGCTCGCGGCGACGCACGACCCGAAGAACTACCGCTACACCCCGGCGGCGGGCCTTCCCGATCTGCGCGAGGCCGTCGCCGCGAAGACGCTTCGCGACTCGGGCCTCGAGGTCTCGCCCGGTCAGGTCGTCGTGACCAACGGTGGCAAGCAGGCGGTCTACCAGGCGTTCCAGGCGCTCCTCGACCCGGGCGACGAGGTGCTCGTGCCTGCGCCGTACTGGACCACCTACCCCGAGGCGATCAAGCTCGCCGGCGGTCGCCAGGTCGACGTGTTCGCGGGCGCCGACCAGGGCTACCTCGTCACGGTCGAACAGCTCGAGGCCGCCCGCACCGACCGCACGAAGGTGCTGCTCTTCGTCTCACCGTCGAACCCGACGGGCGCGGTGTACTCACCCGAGCAGACCCGTGCGATCGGCGAGTGGGCGCTCGAGCACGGCCTCTGGGTCGTCTCCGACGAGATCTACCAGAACCTGACGTACGGGCCGATCGACGGCGATGCGGATGCCCCTGCGCCGCGCGCCGCCTCCATCGTCGAAGCCGTGCCCGAGCTCGCCAACCAGACGATCCTCGTCAACGGCGTCGCGAAGACCTATGCGATGACCGGCTGGCGGCTCGGCTGGATGGTGGGGCCCGCCGACATCATCAAGGGCGCCGCGAACCTGCAGTCGCATCTCTCGTCGAACGTGTCGAACATCTCGCAGCGCGCGGCGATCGCAGCGCTGAACGGCCCCCAAGACGCCGTGGAGGAGATGCGCCGGGCCTTCGACCGTCGCCGCCGCACGATCGTCGCCGAGCTCTCGAAGATCGACGGGCTCACGGTGCCGGTGCCCGAGGGAGCGTTCTACGTCTACCCCGACGTCACGGGCCTGCTCGGCCGAACCTGGGGCGGGGTCACGCCCACGACCTCGCTCGAACTCGCCGACCTGATCCTCGACCAGGCCGAGGTGGCTGCGGTGCCCGGCGAGGCATTCGGCCCCTCGGGCTACCTGCGTCTCAGCTACGCGCTCGGCGACGCCCCGCTGCTCGAGGGTGTGCAGCGCCTGCAGCGACTCTTCGCGTAGTCCGGCCCGGCCTCACGGGTTCGCGAGCGCGGTGCGCGCCTCGACCGCCAGTTCGTCGGCGACGGCGGTCAGCAGAGCCGAGCGCAGGTTCCACTGCTGCCAGAAGAGCGGCACGTCGATCGGCGTGCCGCCGATGCGCACGAGGGCGCCGCGTTCGAGCTCGTCGGCCGCCTGGATCCCGGGCAGCATGCCCCAGCCGAGCCCGAGCTTGACCGCCGACGCGAAATCGCTCGACGCCGGCACGAAGTGCCGCGGCGGCCCGTCGGGGTCGACGCCGCATGCCGACAGGTGTGCGCGTTGCAGGTCGTCGCGTCGGTCGAAATCGACGAGCGGCGCCTCGGCGAGCGCAGCGTGCGCAGCGTGCGCAGCGGCATGTGACATGAGGCTCCAGCGCTCCGCGAACGCGGGCGTGGCCACGGCCTCGTAGCGCATCACGCCGAGGGGGCGCACGAGGCATCCGGCCACCGGGGCGGACTGCGAGGTCACCGCACCCAGCACCGTGCCCGACTCGAGCAGCCCCGCGGTGAAGTCCTGATCGTCGCGGTGCAGGTCGAACACGACGGAGCGGCGCTCCCCCACGCGGGCCAGCGCCGGAAGGAACCACGTCGCGAGCGAGTCGGCATTGACCGCGAGGGCGAGCGAGATCGGCCGAGCGGATGCCTCGTCGAGCCCGAACTCGGCGAGGGCGTCGTGTTCGAGCAGCGCGACCTGGCGCGCGAGTCGCACGATGGGTGCACCGGCCTCGGTGGCCCGGGCCGGCTTCGAGCGCACGACGAGCACGCGCCCGAGCTGCTGCTCGAGTGCCTTGACGCGCTGGGAGACCGCCGACGGCGTGATGCGCAACCGCCGTGCCGCCGCGTCGAAGGTGCCCTCGTCGATGACGACGGCGAGGGTGCGGGCGAGGTCGAACGGAATCTCCATCTGAAGCCATGCTAATGCCAATGAAGAATCTTGAGCTGGCATGAAGCCACCGCGCCGCCTACGGTCATTCTCGTGCCCCTCTCCTCCGCGCTCGCCGGCTTCGGCCTCGGCCTCTCGCTCATCGTCGCGATCGGCGCGCAGAACGTCTTCGTGATGCGCCAGGGCATCCGGCGCGAGCACGTCTTCGCGGTGACGGCCATCTGCGCGCTGAGCGACCTCGCGCTGATCATGGTCGGCGTCTCGGGCGTCGGCGTCGTGCTCGCGGCCGTGCCGTGGCTCGTCGACGTCATCCGGTGGGCGGGTGCGGCGTTCCTCGTCGCGTACGGAGTGCTCGCCGCGCGCCGCGCGCTTCGCCCGAACGGGCAGGCACTCGACGCGACCGCGCCGGAGCCCCGGCACGGCACCGACTCGGGCGCGACGACGACGCTCACCCGGCGGCACACCGGCACCGGGCTCGCGGCTGCGGTGCTGACCTGCCTCGCCCTCACCTGGCTGAACCCGCACGTCTACCTCGACACGGTGTTCCTGCTCGGCTCGGTCGCCAACACGCACGGAGACGGCCGCTGGGCCTTCGCCGCGGGAGCCGGTGTCGCGAGCCTCGTCTGGTTCTTCGGCCTCGCCTACGGCGCGCGGCTGCTCGGCGGCGTGCTCGCGAGCCCGCGCGCATGGCGGGTGCTCGATGCGGTCATCGCGGTCGTCATGGTCGGGCTCGGCGTCATGCTCGTGCTGCCGCGCTGACTCGAGGGGCCGGCCCCCCACCGACCCTCGCCCCACCGACGCTCGCCCCACCGACGCTCGCCCCACCGACCCTCGCCCCACCGACCCTCGCCCCACCGACCCTCGCCCCACCGGCTCTCGCCCAGCGACTCCCGCCCAGCGACGCTCGCGGGCCGACCATCACCCGCAGACTCTCCTGTTGATGCACGGGACGCATCAACAGGAGAGTCTGCGCATCCCCCGACCGGTGGATGGTCGAAATCGGTCCGTCGGGGGCTGCCGGCCGCGGCCGCCGCGCGGCATGCTCGGAGCATGGACAACACACACACGGATGCCGCGGTGCGGATCCGCGGGCTCCGCAAGGTCTACGGCGAGGTGACCGCCGTCGACGATCTCGATCTCGACATCGCCCACGGCGAGACGTTCGCCCTGCTCGGCCCGAACGGCGCCGGCAAGTCGACCACGGTCGAGATCCTCGAGGGCTACCGCCTCCGAACCTCGGGCGAGGTGAGCGTGCTCGGCGTCGACCCGGCGCGCGGCGGTCTCGACTGGAAGTCGCGCATCGGCATCGTGCTGCAGACGAGCGGCGAGACCGGGCTCCTCACCGTCACCGAGCTGCTGCGGCACTTCGCCTCCCTCTACCCGCACCCGCGCGACATCGACGAGGTCATCGCCGCGGTCGGGCTCGAGGCGAAGGCGAAGACCCGCATCGCCAAACTCTCGGGCGGCCAGCAGCGCCGCGTCGACGTCGCGCTCGGCATCGTCGGGCGGCCCGAACTGCTCTTCCTCGACGAACCGACGACGGGCTTCGACCCCGAGGCGCGGCGGCAGTTCTGGGGGCTCATCCGCTCGCTGAAGGCCGAGGGCACGACGATCCTGCTCACCACGCACTACCTCGACGAGGCCGCACAGCTCGCCGATCGCGCCGGCGTCATCGCCGGCGGGCGGCTCGTCGACCTCGGCTCGATCGACGAGATCGGCGGCGCGGCCGCGCGCACTCCCCTCGTGCGCTGGCGGGATGCCACAGGAGCCACGCACGAAGTGCGCACCGACGAGCCGGGGCTGCGCGTGGCATCCGTCGTCGCCGAACTCGGCCGCGAACCCGACGGCCTCGAAGTGATCCGGCCGACGCTCGAAGACATCTACCTGGGGCTCGTGCAGAGCGTGGAGCCCGAGACGACTGAAGAGGAGACGCTCGCATGAGCACCAACCTGATGACCCAGGGCACGTCGCGCATCGGCGTCGAGACGAAGACCTACTTCCGAGCCGCCGACACGCTCTTCTTCACCTTCCTCTTCCCGTTCGTGATGCTCGCGATCTTCTCGGCCGCGTTCAGCGCGCAGGGCGAGATCGGCCCCCCTGGGGCTGAGATCTCGATCGCGGCCCTGTACCTGCCGGCGATGATCTCTGCCGGCATCTTCCTGTCGGGCGTGCAGAACCTCGCCGTCGATATCGCCCTGGAGAAGTCGAACGGCACGCTGAAGCGGTTGGGCGGCACGCCCCTCTCACCCGTCGGGTACTTCGCCGGAAAGATCGGCCAGGTCTTCGTCACCGGCACGCTGCAGGCCGGGCTGCTGATCCTCGCCGGCTGGCTCGTGCTCGGCATCGCGCTGCCGACCGAGCCCGAGAAATGGCTCACCTTCGCGTGGGTGTTCGTGCTCGGCCTCACGACGTGCGCCCTGCTCGGCATCGCCCTCTCGGCGCTGCCTCGCTCGGGCAAGAGCGCCGCCGCGGTCGTGATCCCGATCGGACTGATCCTGCAGTTCATCTCGGGCGTGTACCTGCAGTGGAACATGCTGCCCGAATGGCTGCAGAACTTCGCGAGCCTGTTCCCCCTCAAGTGGATCGCCCAGGGTATGCGCTCCGTGTTCCTGCCTGAGGGCTGGGAGGCGCTCGAGCAGAACGGCTCGTGGAACCTCGCAGGTGTCGCGATCGCGCTCGGCATCTGGCTCGTCGTCGGCTTCGTGCTGTCGCGCCTCACCTTCCGGTGGATCCGGCGCGACGCGTGACCCACGTGCGAAACTCGCAGCATGCTGAACAGACGATGGTGGGATGTCGCGGCGATCGCCGTGGCATCCGTCATCGTGGCCTTCACCCTGTTCGACCCGCCGCCCTACGGACCGAACGACTGGGGCGTCTGGGCGACGACGGCCGCGTTCCTCGTCTTCTACTTCGCCTACGCGCGCACCCGACTCGGAGCCGATCGCCTCGCACCCCACATCGTCGTCTCGATCGCGTTCGCCGTGCTCGTGGGCGTCGGTGCCGCGTTCGAACCGTCGTTCGCGATCGTGCAGGTGTTCGTCTACCCGTTCATCTGGACGACCGCTCCCTCGATCCGCAGCGCGATCGTGTCGAACCTGCTCATCGCCACTGCGCTCGCGTCGGGGTACGTCGTGCATTTCGGCGCCGCCGGCGTCATCGCGGGGCTCATCAGCGCGGCGATCTCGGGCGGCTTCAGCATCGCCCTCGGGCTCTGGATCACGCGCATCGCCAGTTACGGCGAAGAGCGGGGCCGCCTGCTCGACGAACTGCAGTCGGCCCAGGGCCAGCTCGCCGCGATGCACCGCGACGCAGGAGTGACCGATGAGCGGGCGCGGCTCGCGCGCGAGATCCACGACACGATCGCGCAGAGCCTCACCGGGCTCGTCATGGTGGCCCAGCGCACGGGCACACGGCTCGAGGGCGTCGCCGGCGAGGCCGCGGCATCCGCTCGCGCCGACGTCGAGCTCATGGAGCAGATGGCGCGTGAGGCACTCACCGAGGCCCGCGGCCTCGTCGCCTCGCTCGCGCCGGTCGAGCCTGGGGCCGGGCTCGGCGACGCGCTCGCCCGGCTCGCGGCGAGCTTCGAGCGTGAGACCGGCGTCGTCGTGACGGTGTCGGCGAGCGCGACCGGTCTCAGCCGCGAGCACGAGGTCGTGCTGCTGCGTTCGGCGCAGGAGGGGCTCGCGAACGTGCGCAAGCACGCCGGGGCCCGCCATTCCGCCGTGACCGTGGAGTCCGTCGACGGCGAGGTCGTGCTCACGGTCTCCGACGACGGCGTCGGGCCGGGGGCTGCGGCGCCCGGCACCTCGGGATTCGGGCTCGCCGGCATACGAGATCGCTCCGCCCTCGTCGGCGGCTCGTTCGCGATCGAAGCAGGCGACGACGGCGGCACGGTGCTGCGCGTCGGCATTCCCCGAGCGGATGCCGGCCCGGCCCCGACCGACCCCGCACAGGAAGGCCGCACATGAGCATCCGCATCGTCGTCGCCGACGACCACCCGATCGTGCGCGCCGGCATCGTGGGCCTGCTCGAGTCCGAGCAGGGTCTCGAGGTCGTCGGCGAGGCCGCCGACGGCGCCGACGCGGTGGCGGTCGCGGCATCCGAACGCCCCGACCTCGTGCTCATGGACCTTCGGATGCCGCAACTCGACGGCGCCGCCGCGACCGCGCGCATTCTCGCCGAGGTGCCGGGCACCCGCGTGCTCGTGCTCACGACGTACGAGACCGACGACCACATCCTCGCCGCGATCGAGGCCGGTGCGAGCGGGTACCTGCTGAAGGCGGCACCGCAGGCCGAGATCGTCGCGGGCATTCGGGCCGTCGCCGCGGGCGAGACCGTGCTCGCTCCGACGATCGCCGCCAAGCTCGTCTCCCGGGTGCGGGCCGGCACGGCGGCTGCGGCATCCGCTTCGCCGACGCTCTCGCCACGCGAGGTGCAGGTGCTGCGGCTCGTCGCCGATGGGCGTTCGAATCCCGAGATCGCGCGCGAGCTCTTCATCGGCGAGGCGACCGTGAAGACGCACCTGCTGCACGTCTTCGAGAAGCTCGAGGTCGGCGACCGAACCCGCGCGGTGACCCGGGCGATGGAGCTCGGACTGCTCTGAGTTCGTCTCGACCGGCGGCTGCGGGAATCGACTGAGCGACGCACCCCCAAACCGGGGGTCAGAGGGCAAATTCAGAGCAAATCGTCAGTTTCGAGGCACCGAATCTGCGGAATCGGTTGCGCATCCTCGAACGGGGGGACTCTGAACTGTTGAGAAATCCTCGCCGCGAGTGCTTGACTGCCCCCGACATCACCCACAGTCGGGCACGACGCGTCGGTATTCGCAGTCGGCTCGACGCATTCGGCCGAACTCGACGGCCGGGGCAGGAACCCGAGATGCGCGCTCAACGACGACCCGCAAACCACAAGGCTCTCGACGAGGGGCCGCGCCACGCATCGCAAGTGCCGCGGCGCGAACGGGTCCAGCGGCGATTGCGGGTGCTCGTGACCGCTGTCGCGGCCACAGCTCTGCTCTTCGCCGGAGCACCGACGATCGCACTCGCCCAGGTCGACAACGGAATCTCGAATGCCGGGATCGTCTCGGCCGGCGAGGGCGACGGCACGCTCGCCACCGATCCGCCCGCCGCGACGGAACCGCCGGCCACAACGGAGCCGCCCGCCGAAACGGAGCCGCCCGCGAAGACGGAACCCCCGGCCACGACCGAGCCGCCCGCCGAGACCGAACCGCCCGCGAAGACCGAACCCCCGGCCACGACCGAGCCGCCCGCCGAGCAGAAGCAGACCGAGACTCCCCCGCCGACGGAGAGCCTCGTCGCGCCGCTGGCCGTCGACCCGAACGGCCCACCTGTCCCGAACGGCGCGAAGTTCGTCGTGAAGAAAGGTGGATTCAGGAACGCCGACGGGACTGTCTCGGGTCTCGCGGGGGCCACGTTCGCACTCTTCCAGGCGGCGAATACGAACACGAACACGAACGATCGTTGGAACACGACCGGGCCGGCGATCGATACGTGTGTGACCGATGCGAACGGCCTGTGCGGTCTGCTCACGGCTGCGCTCCCTTCGGGCGGGTCGAACACCCAGCGCACGTTCATCGTGCTCGAGCAGTCGGCTCCGGCCGGCGGCGACTGGACCGCAGTCACCTCGTGGGGCAACGGAATCCCGCAGGAGTACAAGTTCAAATTCGTTAACGTGAACCGCGACGGCACTCCGGCGAACCGCACCTACTACGCCCCCAACACGAGTACGAACAACACCAACCAGAACCGCACGTGGCCCGACGTCTACAAGAACCCCGATCTTCCCCCGCAGTGCGGGCTCGACATCGCCCTCGTGATGGACGTCTCCGGCTCGATCGGGAACAACATCCAGACGTACCGAGACGCGGCCAAGAACTTCGTTGACGCGCTCGCCGGCACCCCGTCGCAGATGGCACTGTTCACCTTCGCGAGCCAGTCGCCGGCGGCGAACACCAGCGGCACGAACAACGCGAACGTGCCGTTGCAGTCGTTGAACCCCGCCAACGGCGCTGGGCGCACGTTGCTCGACACACGGATTCAGGGCTTCGCCATTCCTGGGCAGAACGTGTTCTACACGAACTGGGATGCCGCCTTCCGTAACGTGATGTCGACCGGTGACGACTACGACGCCGTGCTGTTCCTGACCGACGGAGACCCGACCACCTACGGCAACGGATCAGTCACGGATACCGACTTCATGCTCCGCAACGTCGAGGAGGCCATCCACTCCGCCAACGGGGTGAAAGCCGACGAGACGCACGTCATGGCCATCGGCATCGGCGGTAGCGTCGCTACGCCTGGCGGCCAGCACCGACTCGCTCAGATCTCAGGGCCCGACGACTACTACACGACCGACTTCGACGAACTGGGCGACCTCCTTCGAGGAATCGCCGAAGAGGCATGCGCCGGAAACCTCATCGTGGCGAAGCAGTTCGTCGACTCCAATGGCGTCATAACTGAGGACGCCGTCGAGAACTGGTCCTTCACGTCGGGGGGCGAAACAAAGCAGACGAACGCCACCGGCGCTGTGAGCTTCCCGATCGACTTCGCCGGAAACCCGAACGCGCAGGCCGTGAGCGTGGTCGAGGAGGATCGCGCGGGATACTCGCTGCGCCCACAGAACGGGAACAACGCCAACTGTATGGTGCAATCCGGCCCAGGCACGGTGACCGGATACACCGACGTGGGGCAGCCGCTCGGCTTCACCGTCAATGTGGCGCCGAACCAGACGATCCTGTGCGTGGTCCAGAACACCCCATCGGCGGCGACGGTCGAGGTCGACAAGAAGTGGGTCGTCAACGGGCAAGCGTATGACCTCAACGTGATGCCGCCAGGTGTCTCCACAGGCCTCACGCTGGATCCTGCCCCGAAGAACCCGCCGGCGCAGTTCGGCGAGGTGCACACCGGCTACACCGCTGGTGGCGATGTGACAGTCGGCGAATCGACGGTACAGAAGCCGGCAGGCTGCGGCCCGGTGACGGCGGCCTTCTCGAAGGTCGCGGGCGGTGCGACGATCGACTCGACCACAGGTGAGGTCACCGGCCTCACGGCCGGCGCGAACGGATTCCTCATCACGAACACGATGACCTGTGAGGCGAACCTGACGCTGAGCAAGACCGCGGCGGGCGTTCCCACCGGCGTGGCGTGGTCGTTCGACTTCACACTCACCCCGGGCATCGGCGGCGCCGATCCGACGCCGTTCACCGTGAACGGCAGCGGCCCGTCGACCGTGCCCTTCCCCGTGGGCGCACTCACCCCCGGGCAGGCGTACACGCTCGCTGAAGCCGACGAGCCGGGCTGGGCCGAGGGCACGATCACGTGCCAGCCCGGGAACACGATCGGCGGATTCACCGCTCAACTGGGTGTCGATGTCACATGTTCGGTGACGAACACGGCTGCCGCCCCGAGCCTGAAGCTGTCGAAGACGGTGACGGGTGTCGCTGACGGCTACGGGTGGTCGTTCACGTTCGTGGTCGACCCGGCGAGCGGTCCGCCGACGCAGCACATCGTCGCCGGCACAGGCCCCGGCACTGCGAACCTCGACGTTGCCGGCATCGTGATCGGCGAAACCTACACGGTCACCGAGCTCCCCAAGGAGGGCTGGACCGAAGGCGCCGTGACCTGTGCGCCGCCAGGCACGAACAATACCTTCACCGCCGCTCCCGGCGTCGCGGTCACTTGCTCCGCCACCAACACCGCAGACCCTGCTGATCTCTCGCTGACGAAGTCGGCGACCGGCATCGCCGACGGCACCCAGTGGTCGTTCGAGTTCACCCTGACCGGCCCGGGCGGTTCGGCACAGAACGTGACGAACTCCGACCCCACGGTGACCTGGAACGGTCTGACGCCAGGTGCGGCCTACACCCTCGTCGAGACCGACAAGCCGGGCTGGGTCGAGGGCACGATCGAGTGCAACATCCCTGATGCGCAGCCCGGCACGCCCGGGTTCCAGTTCACGGCGCTGCCCGGCATGTCGCTCGACTGCACCGCGTCGAACTCCGCGAACCAGCCCGGTCTGACGCTCTCGAAGACCGTCACCGGGGTGCCCGACGACTACGCATGGAGCTTCGAGTTCACGGTCGACCCGGAAGTCGGCGGCGAAGACGAGTTCATGGTCCAAGGCGTCGGCAACACCACCGTGCCGGTGCCGGCCGGCGCGCTCGTGCCCGGAACCGTCTACACCGTGACCGAGACCGGCCAAGACGGTTGGACCGAGGGATCGGTCATCTGCACCCCGGGCGGCAACGGCAACAACTTCACCGCGCAGCCCGGCGTCGATGTCACGTGCGCGGTCACGAACACGGCGGATGCCCCGAAGTTCACGCTCTCGAAGACCGTCGAGGGAGTGCCCGACGACTACCCGTGGGCGTTCCACTTCACCGTCAGCCCTGAGATCGACGGTGAGAGCGACTTCGTGGTCGACGGCAGCGGCCCCGGCACCGTGAACCTGCCGGTTGTCGGCGCGGTGATCGGTGAGACCTACACGGTCACCGAGGTCGACCAACCCGGCTGGACCGAGGGACCGGTGACCTGTGTGCCGGGTACCGCCAACACCTTCGAAGCCGCACCGGGTTCCGACGTGACGTGCTCGGCGACCAACACCGTCGACCCGGCGAGCGTGAAGCTGACGAAGTCCGCGACCGGAATCGCCGACGGCACTCCGTGGTCGTTCGAGTTCACCCTGACCGGCCCGGGAGGTTCAGCGAAGAACGTGACCGACGCCGCACCGTCTGCGACGTGGTCGAACCTCACGCTGGGTGAGTTGTACACGCTGACCGAGACGGATGCCGATGGCTGGACCGAGGGCACGATCGTGTGCACCGGCCTCGACGACGGCAACGATAACCTGCCCGGATTCCAGTTCACGGCCACGCCGGGTCTCGCGCTCGACTGCACGGCGACGAACGCGGCCGATCAGCCCGACCTCACCTTGAAGAAGACCGCGAGCGGCGTGGCCGTCGGCGTCGACTGGACCTTCGTCTTCACCGTCGACCCCTCGATCGGTGGCGCGTCGCAATTCGAGGTGAGCGGCACCGGCCCGGCAACGAATGAGGCCGAGGTCGTCGGCCTCGTGCCGGGCACCGAGTACACCGTGACCGAGGACCCCCAAGACGGTTGGACCGAAGGCGAGGTGAGCTGCGAGCCGGGCGACGGCAACACCTTCACGGCCGCTCCCGGCGTCGACGTGGTCTGCTCCGTCACGAACCGCGCGACTCCGCCGGTCATCACGCACGACAAGACCGTCGTCTCGTCGACCGCGCAGCCCGACGGCACGTGGGATGTCGTCTACTCGGTCGTCGTGACGAACCCGAGTGCGATCGCAGCGGGCGACTACGACCTCAGCGACGCACTCCAGATTCCTGCGAGCGTGACGCCGAGCGACCAGAGCGCCCAGTGGCGGGTGCTGCCGGCCGGAGCTCTCAACCCGATCGCCGGCTGGACCGGCGCCGCGCCGAACACCACCCTGGCGACCGATCGCGCGATCGATCCATCCGCCCAGCATGAATACCTGCTTGCGGTGACCTACACGATCGCCGACGGCACCTCGTTCGCACCGGGCGGCCCGCTCGACTGCGACGCGACCTCCGCGAACCGGGCGTTCCTGAACAAGGCCACGCTGAACAGCGAGACCGACAGGTACGCCTGTGCCGAACCTGCGAAGCCGACCTTCTCGAAGGTGGCCGACGGGGCGACCCCGGTCGTCGGCAACGACGGGCAATGGGATGTCTCGTACCAGCTGACGGTGAGCAACCCGTCGAGTTCGCAGCTCTACTACGACCTGAACGATACGCCGGTCATGCCGCCGAACGTCACGCTCGTCTCGGGCCCGACGATCACCGCGTGGTCAACGCCGCCGGGCGAGACGGCGCTGCCGATCGAAAACATGGCGATCGCCCCGAACTCCGCACATGAGTTCACCGTGACGGTGCGCGTCGAGGTCTCTCCGGCCGCGACATCCGGCGACCTCACCTGTGACGGCGAACCCGGATCGGGCATCGTCAACGGCGCCGTCGTGACCTCGAGTGGTCAGACGATCCCCGATGAGGACTGCGTGAGCATTCCCCTGCCGAACATCAAGCACACCAAGACCGTGTCGAGTGTGAGCCAGAACCCCGACGGCACCTGGAACATCGAGTACACGATCACGGTGAATGACCCGGGCACCGTGCCCGGTCTGTACACGCTTCGTGACGCGACCGCGTTCGGCCCCGGCATCACCTACGACCCGGCCGACGCGAGCGTGACCGGCCCGGGCGACGTGAATGCGAACTGGAACGGCACGACCGACACACTCATCGTCGAGAACAACCCCATGGAACCGCCCTTGACGCACTACTTCACCGTGACGATCGAGAACATCTCGGTCGCCGAGGGCGTCATCGGCACGTCGCCTGCCGGCACCTGCCCGGCACCGGGCAGTGACGACGACCGCGCGTTCAACAACGTGGCGGGCCTGCTCGCGGGTGGCGTGACGACGAACGCCACGGCGTGCGAGTTCCCGACCATCCCGACACCCACGAAGTCGGGAGCGACCTCGCAGCAGCAGCCCGACAGCACGTGGAACGTGAGCTACACGATCACGGTCGACAACAGCGACGGCAAGGCGGGCTACTACGCGCTGACCGACGCGCCGCTGTGGGATGACGCGACGGTCACGATCAACTCCTGGACGGTGACGAGCGACCAGCTCGATCCCGACATCAGCGGGCCGTTCACCGACGGCGTGATCGTGCCGACGAGTGCCCAGATGCCGATCGCTGCGGGCGCGACGCACACTTACGCGGTCGTGTTCAACGTGAGCCTGCCCGGTGTGGTGCCACCCTCGGTGAAGGAGTGCGCGACCGACTTCGCACCCGGCAAGGGCTTCGTCAACGAGGTGCAGCTCTTCAGCGGCAACGACACGCGCGACGACCGCGACTGCGTTCCGATGACGGATGCCGGTGTGCCGACCGTCGTGAAGGGCGATCCCGAGACCACCCAGGGCGCCGACGGAGTCTGGACCATGAAGTACACCGTCACGGTCACGGGCAACCCGACGTACGTGACGAAGTACTCGCTCAGCGACGACCTGCAGTTCGGCGGCGCGATCGACATTCAGACGGCCGCATGGAAGCGCACGGCACCGCCGGGAGCATCGGGATCGTGGACCGACGGACAGTTCGGCACCCCGCAGACGCTCGCCACCGATCGCACGATCGACGCCGGAGCGGTGGAGACGTACGTCGTCACCGTGACGGCGCTCGTCGACCCCGCCGCGTTCGACGACCCGTCGACGAACACGTGCCAGCCGAGCGACCAGACGCCGAACGTCGGCTTCCTGAACGCGGCGACGCTGACCTCGAGCGGCATGCCGCAGACCGACACGGGCTGTGCCACTCCGGCCGAGCCGGACTTCACCAAGGTCGCGAACCAGGCGCTCACGAAGGTGGGCGACAACTGGAAGGTCACGTACACGCTGACCGCCGAGAACACGCACCCGACCCAGTCGCTCGTGTACGACCTGACCGACACGCCCGCCTTCTCGAGCGGCGTCACCGTCGTCAGCCGCACGGTGACGAGCGCGGATGCCCCGGTGAACCCCGCCTGGAACACGCTGCCGCCGACGACCCCCGTCGTGGCGAGCGACGTGGTGCTGCCGGGCGGCGACACTGACGTGTTCACGGTCGAGGTGGTCTTCTCGGTGAACGTCACCGAGGACACGAGCACCTTCAACTGCTCGGCCGAAGGAGGCGGTGATGGCCTCTTCAACACGGCCACGCTGATCTCCGGCGGCGACTACCCCGGCGACGACTGCGTCGACATCCCCGTCAAGGTCATCGTCGACAAGTACTGGGTGATCAACGGCGGTGAGCCGATCCCCGAGGGTCAGCAGCCGGAAGGCCTCGTGGCCGAACTCGAACTCACCCCGTTGCCCGACGGCAGCGCGCCCGAATGGGGCGAGGCCGAAGACGGGTATGAGGCCGGCGGCCACGTCGACATCGGCGAATCGCTGCAGGTGACCATCGACGGTTGCGAGTTCGCGCGCTCTGCCGGCCTCGGCGAGCACGCGCTGCCCGCATCGGTCAATGAGTTCGACGTGACCAACTACGTCGACTGCGCCCAGACGCTGAACCTCGAGAAGGTCGTGCACAACAACCACGGCGGCAACGGTGAAGCAGTCGACTGGACCCTCACCGCGACCGCGGAGGGTGCCGACGACCCGACCGTCAGCGGTGAAGGCACGGCGACGGGTGACGTGGACCTCGATGTGACGTACACCCTCGACGAGACCAGCACCGTCTGGAACAGCGACCAGTACAAGGTCGCCGCGACGTGGAGCTGCACCAGCCCGCAGGGCGAGGATGCGTTCACGCTCAACGCGCCGGGGGGCAAGACCGCCGAGCTCACGATCGACGAGCTCGGTGCGACCGTGGACTGCGAGATCGTGAACGAGGACATCGCGCCGACGCTCACGCTCGAGAAGTTCGTGGAGCCCGAGAACGTGCTGGCCGATCCCGAGGATTGGAACCTCTTCGCGACCGATCCCGAAGCCGAGCGCGTCGTCGAGGGCCTCGGCGGTGCGACCGGTGAGATCGAGGCCGGTGTCGTCTACACCCTCGGCGAGGAGGCAGCACCCGACTTCCCCTACGCCGAGCTGTTCTCGACGATCGGGTGGTACTGCTCCGTCGATGACGGGCCGAGCGAGGCGTCGAGCTTCGTGAACGCCGGACCGGGCGACGACGTCTACTGCTCCATCACGAACACGGCGATCCCCGTCGACCCGCTGGTCACGAAGACGCTCACGTCGATCGAGCAGGCGCCCGACGGCACATGGGATCTGGAGTACCGCGTGACGGTGCAGAACCCGAGCGAGGTTCTCCCGATCGAGTACGACCTCGACGACACGCTGTACTTCGGTGAAGGCATCGTCGTCAACGATGCCGCAGCGTCCGGCCCCGGAAACGACGACGACGCCTGGAACGGCGAGACCGAAACCGACCTCGCCATCGACCAGGTGGTCGTGCCCGAGAGCACCGACGTCTACACGATCGCCGTCAACGCGACGGTGACGGCGACGGCGTGGTCGGAAGACGGCGTCTCGTGCGACGAGAACTGGTTCACCGACGGCGGCTTCCGCAACACGGCGACGCTCTCGTGGGGCAGCGACGGCGACGTCACGGTGCTGGCCGACGGAAGCGGTTCCACCTCGGCGAGCGTCTGTGCCGAGCCGGGTCGTGCCGACGTCGTCAAGACGAGCCTCGGCACGGCGACGAAGAACAGTGACGGCACGTACACCGTGTCGTACGAGATCGTCGTCAGCAACCCGAGCGAGCACGATCTGTACTACGACCTGCGCGACGACCCGTGGTTCGCGCCGGGCACCTCGATCGTGAACCAGTCGGCGACGTTCAACGGAACGCCGATCGGCGGTTGGACGTCGGCCCAGCCGCTCGCCGAAGATCGTGTGATCGACGCGGCCGACGGGTCGCCCACGCAGCATGTCTACGTGGTGACCTTCAGGGTCGACGTCAGGAACGCGACGAACGGCATGCTCGCGAAGTGCGCGCACCCCGGCACGGGGCTGTACAACACGGCGGTGCTCGTGAACGGCACGCTCGACTCCACCTCGAGCGCGTGCGAGCCGTTCACGCCGATCGTGAAGCCGACGCCGCCGGCGCCCTCGAGCATCGCCTCGACCGGCTTCGGCAACGGTTCGCTCATCTGGATCGTCGCCGGGCTCCTCGGCATCGGGGCGCTCCTGCTGCTCCTGGCCCGGCGCCGCAGGGCCAGGTAGGGGGCGCGGCCCACACGACGAAGCTCCCCTCCGCGACATCCGAAAGATGCCTCGGCGGGGAGCTTCGTCGTGGGGCTCAGCTGACCTTGCGGCGGTAGATGACGATCGCCCAGGCGTAGGCCACCCCGAGGATTCCGACGAGCCAGGCGAGGGCGATCCAGATGTCGCTGCCGACCGGTTCGCCGGCGAACAGCGCGCGCATGCTGTTCACGATCGAGGTCGCAGGCTGGTTCTCGGCGAACCAGGCGACCGGCGCCGGCATCGTGTCGGTCGGCACGAACGCCGAGCTGATGAACGGCAGGAAGATCAGCGGGTAGCTGAACGCGCTCGCGCCGTCGACCGTCTTCGCCGAGAGCCCGGCGATCACGGCGAGCCAGGTCAGCGCGAGGGTGAACAGCGTCAGGATGCCGGCGACGGCGAGCCAGGCGCCGACGGATGCCCCGGTGCGGAACCCCATGATCAGTGCGACGCCGATCACGATGGCGATCGAGACCAGGTTCGAGACGAGGGAGGTGAGCACGTGTGCCCAGAGCACGCTCGACCTCGCGACCGGCATCGACTGGAATCGCTCGAAGATGCCGCCCTGCAGGTCGAGGAAGAGCCGGTAGGCGGTGTAGGCCACACCCGATGCGATCGTGATGAGCAGGATGCCGGGGAGCATGTAGTCGATGTACGACTCGCTGGATCCGGTGTTGATCGCGCCGCCCAGCACGTAGGTGAACAGCAGCATCATCGCGATCGGCATGACCGCGGTGGTGATGATCGTGTCGGGGCTGCGCAGGATGTGGGTCAGAGATCGGCCGGTGAGCGCTCGGGTGTCGGCCAGAACGTGGGTGGTCATGATGCCTCTTTCAGTTCGTCGCCGGTCTGCCCGACGACGGCGAGGAAGACCTCTTCGAGCGTCGGCTGCTTCTCGACGTATTCGACCGTCGCGGCCGGAAGGAGTTGCTTGAGTTCGGCGAGGGTGCCGTTCTGGATGATGGTGCCCTCGTGCAGGATCGCGATGCGATCGGCGAGCTGTTCGGCCTCGTCGAGGTACTGGGTGGTGAGCAGCACGGTCGTGCCGAGGTCAGCGAGCCTCCTGATGGTCTGCCACACCTCGATGCGCGCCTGCGGGTCGAGGCCGGTCGTCGGCTCGTCGAGGAAGATGACCGGCGGCTTGCCGATCAGGCTCATCGCGATGTCGAGCCGGCGGCGCATGCCGCCCGAGTAGGTCGCCGCCTTGCGGCCCCCGGCCTCGGTGAGCGAGAAGCCCGCGAGCAGCTCGTCGGCGATGCCGCCCGGGTTCTTCAGGTGGCGCAGCTTCGCGATGAGCACGAGGTTCTCGCGCCCGGTGAGCACTTCATCGACGGCGGCGAACTGGCCGGTCAGGCTGATCGACTCCCGCACCTCGCCGGGTTCGGCGGCGACGTCGAGGCCGGCGACCGTCGCCGTGCCCGCGTCGGCCTTCGCGAGCGTCGAGAGGATGCGGACGAGCGTCGTCTTGCCCGCGCCGTTCGAGCCGAGCAGGGCGAAGATGCTGCCCGGCGCGACCTCGAAGTCGACGCCCCGGAGCACATGCAGGTCGTCGAACGACTTCTCGATGCCCTGCACGCGGATCGCCGGCTCGCGGCTATGGGTGGATGTTGCTGTCGTGGAGTTCATTGGTGTCGATCCCTTCGTATTCGTGGTGCCCGAGCTCAGCGGGCACGCGTGATGTCGATGTCGCCCGACCGGGTGCGGGCGCGCACGGCCACGTTCCGGCCGTTCGCGTCGGGAGCGGCGTCGCCGTCGAGCTCGTTGTGTACGCGCCCGTCTTTCGAGGCCAGGTCGAGCCAGGCTGGCACGCCCGGCCGGATACCGACGTCGATCTGGCCGAAGCCGCTCTCGACCTCGATCGAGCCGCTCGAGACCTCGCGGAGTCTGATGGCGCCGTATGCGGTCTTGGCCGCCACGGAGCCCTGCGCCGTCGTGATCTCGAGGTCGCCGTAGGAGAGCCTGGCGTCGAGGTCGCCCGCGGACTCCCCGACCGTGACGGCGCCGTACGACGCCTTGAGCGTCGCGTCTCCGCCGACCGACCCGATGCGGATCTGTCCGTGGTCGGTCGTGACCTCGACGTCGCCCTCGGCCGCGCCGAGGTTCACGCTGCCGTGGCCGGCCCGCACCCACAGGTCGCCCGTGGTCTCGAGGTCGACCGCACCGGTCGATGACTTGATGCGGGTGGCCCCGAGGCGGCCGACCGCGTGCACCGCGCCGACGGCGATCTCGGCGGTGAGGCGCGACTCGGCCGGCAGTTCGACCAGCACGTCGACCGAGTCGGTCGGGCCGGGTCCGATCCAGCTGAGCCTCGGTCGCGGGCCGATGACGGTGACTCGCTTGCCGTCGAAGTCGACCTTCGTCTCGTCGACACCGCGGTGGTCGATCGCACTCGCCCGGTTGCTCGGCGAGACGGTCACGACGGTGTCGGCGCGGTCGCCGGCGACGACGTCGATGCGGCCGACCTGCAGATTGATCGCGAGGTCGATCGGGTTCGGGGTGGAGTAGGTGGGCATGCTGGCGCCTCCCTTTCTGGGTGGGGTTCTGATCGGTCTGGTTGCTGCGCGGTGGTCTGGTGTGTTGCCGGCTATCGCGCCCAGCCGGCGAAGTCGTTGCCGGTGCGCAGCGAGCGCTGCGCGGATCGTCGTTGCTTGGGTTGGAGGGCCGCCGCGACGGCGCGGACGAGCCAGGTGTTGACCGACAGCCCGTCGGCCGCCGCCGCCTCGTCGACCCTCGCCTTGAGGGCATCCGGCAGGCGGAGTGTGGTGCGTGACGTGCTCGCGTCATCGAAGTCGGCCGGAGCGGCCGGCCGCTCGTCGGTGTCGGACTCCGATGCCGACTGGGTCACGACGAACTCGACCTCTCGGCCGCGAAGCCGCAGGTCGACCGAGCCGGGGGCGAGCTCACGCGTGATCTCACCTGCGGCGGCCGACAGTGCGTCGAGCAGCACGAGCCGGGTCGCAGCGTCGAGTCCGCCGGCGATGCGCTCGGCCACGGCGCGGGCTTCGTCGGTGCTGTTCTCTGCTGCGTCGACGAGCTGCCGCTGCAGTTCGGTCACGTACTGTCCGAGTTCCATGACACCATGGTGACACCACTGTGACGTCGTGTCAAGCGATCTGACACCATTTTGGTGTCGTGGCGGGCGGTCCATTCCAGCGACTCTGGCGTTGATGCTGCTGACGCATCAGCATGCGAGTCATGGGCGGGGGCTGAGGTGCCGCGCTCCAGTCACAGCAGACGACGCGCGTTCGCCCATACCGTGAGCTCGTGCCGGCTCGAGAGCTGGAGCTTGCGAAGCGAGAGCGCGAGAAAGCGCGTTGCGGGCACGGATGCCGCGGCGCGCCGGATCACTTCGGCGGCGGGCACGGCAGAGCCGGTGCTACAACTCGACACCCACGAGCACGGGCTCGGGCCGCAGCACGATGCCGAACTCGGCCTGCACCCGGCTCTGCACGTACCTCGCGAGCGACGCGATCTCGTCGGCCGTCGCGCCGCCGCGGTTCGTGAGCGCGAGCGTGTGCTTCGACGAGATCGCCGCACGCGAGCCCGGCAGTGCGAACCCGCGACGGATGCCCGAGCGCTCGATGAGCCACGCGGCCGAGAGCTTCACGAGCGGCTCGGCGTCGACGTCTCCGAGCACTGAGACGTCATCGCCGAACGCCTCGACTTCGGCCTGATGCGCGAGGAACGCATCGAGCGGCGACTCCGACGCGAGCGAGGCGAGCGGCGTCACCTCGTCGGGCGCCTCCGGCGCGACGTACCAGCGGGGCGCCGCGGCGGGCAGCGAGCGGGCGACGTGCTCGCCCACGATCGGGTTCGTGAAGAACGATCCGGCGCTCACCGAGTCGGCGTCGTCCGGGTCGAGCACCATTCCCTTCGAGGCACGCAGCGCGAGCACGCTCTCGCGTACCGCGGCGATGGCGACTCGGTCGCCCTGCTGCACCTCGAGCGCGTCGGCGAGCTGCCCATACGCGATCGGCTGACCGAGCGACTCGCCGAGCACCGCGCGTTCGGCCGCGGTGTCGTGCAGCTCGAGTTCGACCGTCACGACGATGCCGGCGAGGCCCTGCTTCAGCACCGAGGTGCGGTAGCCGAGCTCGAGCTCGTCGGCGGTCATGCGGCGCGGCGCTTCGGCGCCCTCGTCGAGGAACTCGATCGCGACGAGGGTCGTCGAAAGTTCCTGCCCGTAGGCGCCGATGTTCTGCACGGGCGCGGCCCCTACAGATCCCGGGATGCCCGAGAGCGCCTCGATGCCCGAATATCCGTGTTCGACGGTCCACTCGACGAGGTCGTCCCACGTCTCGCCGGCCTGCACGCGCAGTCGAACGGATGCGCCGGCGTCCGCCTGCGCGGGCAACACCTCGATGCCGCGGGTGGCGACCCGGATCACGGTGCCCGCGAAGCCCTCGTCGCCCACGAGCAGGTTCGAGCCGCCGCCGAGGGCGAGCCACGCGTCATCCGTCGCCCAGGTCTCGGTTGCGAGGTCGACGAGGTCGCGCTGAGTCGTCGCGGTGACGAGCCGGCCGATCGGGCCGCCGACCTGCAGCGTCGTGAGATCGGCGAAACGGATGTCGCTGCTCATGTCAGCCGAGCGCGACGCGCACTTGCGCCTTGCCGAGCACCGTGTCGTCGCCGACCTTGACCGTGAGGTCGATGCGGGCGACGGATGCGGCCTCGTCGAGCTGGCCGACCTTGGCGACGACCGTGACGAGCGCGCCGCCCTGCGGGTCGACGATCACGGGGCGCGTGAAGCGCACCTGGTAGTCGGCGACGCGGCCGGGGTCGCCGGCCCAGTCGACGACGGGCTGCACGGCGAGGCCCATGGTGAGCATGCCGTGCGCGAGCACGCCGGGCAGGCCGACCTCTGCTGCGACATCGTCACGGTAGTGGATGGGGTTGAAGTCACCCGAGGCGCCCGCGTACCGCACGAGCGAGTCGCGGGTGAGCGGGAACGAGCGCTCGGCGACGAGGTCGCCGACGGCGAGGGCGGAGAAGTCGGGGGCGGGCATCATTCGTCACCTCGCACGACGAGGGTGGAGACCGCCGTGACGACGTGGGCGCCGTCGGCACCCGTGATGGCCGACTCTGCCGTGACCATCGAATGCGCGCCGAGGCTCTTCACGCTCGCGACCGTGAGGGTCGCGGTGAGGAGGTCGCCGGCCACGATCGGCCGGGTCGAGGTGAAGCGCTGATCGCCGTGCACGACACGCGAGAAGTCGATGCCGGCGTCGGGATCGGCCAGCAGCTGGGCGAGCGTCTGCTCTTGCACGACCACCGCGAACGTCGGCGGCGCAACGACATCGGCGTAGCCGGCGGCACGCGCGGCACCCGGGTCGAGGTTGATCGGATTCGTCGCGAACACGGCGCGGGCGAACTCCCGCACCTTCTCACGACCGACGAGATAAGGCTCGGTAGGCGGGAAGGTCCGCCCCTGAAGCTCGGGGTTCACTGGCACCCCGCCAGTCTATGCGGGGTGCATTCCCGCCCGTCGAAGCAGGACCACGCAGCAGACTCGGGCGAGCGGCGGCATCATCGTCACGAACCAACCGAAACGACATATGCCAGTTCCCCCTCATCGGTGATGACTTCACACTCATCAATGAGGCGGAACTGGCATGTCACCAGGCGGCGTCGCCGAGGCGAAGGCGGTGCGCGCTGGCCCCGCCGCCGAGGCCGTGGTTCAGCAAGAGCGCGGAATCAGCGCTTGCATGATGAAGAAGGCGTTTCGCACCGAACGCAACCAGACCGAGCGGAATCAGCTCGCGCCGAGGATCTCGGCGGCGACCTCGCGGCCGACGCGGATCGCGCCGTCGACGTGCTGGTAGCCCTTGCCGGCCATGTCGGAGCACGAGAAGTGGATCGGCCCGACGGGGGTGCGGAGGTCTGCGCCGTAGCGCGCGAGGCCGCCCATGTCGAAGCTCGCCGCGTATGCGCCGCGGGTCCACTCCTCGGAGCCCCAGTCGCTCTCGTAGTAGACGACCGGGTTCAGCGCTTCGGGTCCGTAGTAGTGCGACAACGACTCGAGGATCTTCGCCGTGCGCTCCTCGGCCGGGATGGTGAAGACGCCGTCGGCCTCCTCGTCGGAGACGAAGCCGACGAGCGTGCCGCGCGAGTCGCCGTGGTTCGTATTGTCGTACGCCTCGTGCACGAGTTCATAGGGGCTGAACGCAGTGCCGCTGAGGCCGGCGTCGCGCCAGAACGGCGTCTCGTAGACCGCGTGCACCTTGATCACGAAGCCCATCGAGAGGTGCTGGTGCATCTGGTGCTGGCGCCGCGGCAGCGGCGGGTCGTATGAGATGCGGCTGATGAGCACGGGCGGCAACGCCAGCACGAGGTGCTTCGCGTGCACCTCGAGCGAGTCGGTCACGGCGACGACGCCCGCGCCAGGGGCATCCGGGGTCCAGCGGATGGTGCGCACCGGCTGACCGGTGCGCACCGCGTCGCCCAGGCGCTCGGCGAGCCGCAGCGGCACCTGCTGGAGACCGCCGACGACGCGCTCGTCGAGGATGAAGTCGGCGTCGACGAGGTTCGAGAACGAACCGGCGGATGCCGCCATGAGCAGCGCCTGCAGCGCCGAGAACGCATGCGCGGGCTTCGTGAGCATGGCCCCGGCGATGAACATGCCGATGTTCAGCCGCGCCTCTTCGTCGTCGGTCTGCGTCTCGAGCCAGTGCGCGAACGAGATCTCGTCGAGGTCCTTCGCCCGTGGGTGCGCCCAGGGCGCCTCGGGGTCGATCTCGGCGACGAGGGCGTCGAGCTTCTCGATCAGCCCGACGATCTCGTTCTCGGTCTTCGCCGGCACCGGGAAGATGTCGCCCTCGAAGAGCCGCCGCTCGCCGTTCGCATCGATGTAGACGTTCTCGCCGTCGCGGTAGCGGGAGTACGTCTCGAGGCCGAGGTCGCCCAGGGTCTCGATGAGGGCGTCCTGGTCGGGCGAGACCCACTGGCCGCCGATCTCGAGCATCGCGCCGTCGACGTCATCGGTCCAGAGACGACCCCCGACGCGGTCGCGTGCCTCGAGCACGACGACGGACCTGCCGGCATCCTTGAGCCTGGTGGCGGCGGTGAGACCGGATGCCCCGGCGCCGACGATGACGACGTCGCAGTCGATGCGTTCCATATCCATTCCTTCACTCTTCTCAGGAGTTTTCCGGTGTTTCCTGGCGAATCAGGTCGATTCCTCCTGAGAAGAGGCCTAGTTGAGACCGACGTTCCTGAAAACGGGTGCGGGTGGGGGTGGGGGTCAGGCCACGGGGATGAGGGTGTACTTCGTGTCGAGGTACTCGTGGATGCCCTCGAGTCCGCCCTCACGGCCGATGCCCGACTGCTTGACACCGCCGAACGGCGCCGCGGCGTTGGAGACGAGGCCCGTGTTCAGGCCCATCATGCCCGTGGCGAGGCGGTCGATCATGCGGTGGCCGCGTGCCAGGTCTTGCGTGAAGACGTACGAGACGAGGCCGTATTCGGTGTTGTTGGCGAGACGCACCGCCTCGTCTTCGGTCGAGAACGTCGTGATGCCGAGCACCGGGCCGAAGATCTCCTCCTTCAGCATGCGGCTGCCCGCCGCGACGCCCGCGAGCACGGTCGGCGCGTAGAACGTGCCGTCGCCGTCGATGCGCGTTCCGCCAGTGAGGAGGGTTGCGCCGAGGCTCACGGCATCCTGCACGAGTTCGTCGGTGGAGTCGACCGCCTTCTGGTCGATGAGCGGGCCGATGGCGATGCCGTCTTCGGTGCCGCGGCCGACGCGCATCGACTGCACGCGCTCGGCGACGCGCTTCGCGAACTCATCGGCGACCGACTCGTGCACGATGAAGCGGTTGGCCGCCGTGCACGCCTGACCGATGTTGCGGAACTTCGCGGTCATCGCGCCATCGACCGCCGCGTCGAGGTCCGCGTCGTCGAAGATGACGAACGGCGCGTTGCCGCCGAGCTCCATCGAGGTGCGGAGAATGCCCTGTGCGGCCTCCTTCATGAGGCTGCGGCCGACGTCGGTCGAACCCGTGAACGAGAGCTTGCGCAGGCGCGGGTCGGCGATGATCGGGCCCGACACCTTCGACGACGTCGACGTGGCGATGACGTTCACGACGCCGGCCGGCAGACCCGCCTCTTCGAGGAGCGCCGCGAAGGCGAGGGTCGTGAGCGGCGTGAGCGCCGGGGGCTTGATCACGACCGTGCACCCCGCGGCGAGCGCGGGAGCGATCTTGCGCGTCGCCATCGCGAGCGGAAAGTTCCACGGCGTGATGAAGAACGACGGGCCGACCGGGCGCTGCGACACGACCATGCGCCCCGTGCCCTCGGGGTTCAGCCCGTACCGGCCCGAGATGCGCACGGCCTCTTCGCTGAACCAGCGCAGGAACTCGCCGCCGTAGGCGACCTCGCCCCGGGACTCGGCGAGCGGCTTGCCCATCTCGAGGGTCATGAGCAGGGCGAAGTCCTCCTTGCGCTCCTGCAGCAGATCGAAGGCGCGGCGCAACAGCTCGGCGCGAGCGCGAGGAGCGGTCGCCGCCCACGACTCCTGCGCGGCGACGGCGGCGTCGAGCGCGCGAATGCCATCGGCGACGGATGCATCGGCGATCTCCTTGATCGTCGCACCGGTCGCGGGGTCGATCACGGCGAGCGTCCTGCCGCCCTCGGCGTCGACCCACTCGCCGCCGATGAAGAGCCCGCCGTTGATCTGGTCGAGCACGGTCGCTTCCTGTGTTGCCGTCGTCATGCGGATGATCTCCGTTCGATAATTCGTGGTGTCGTGAGCGGTTCGGATGGCGCGATCAGGGGTAGAGCCCGCGCAGCTTGTGCGCTTCGGCGACGCGTTCGACGGCGAGGGCGGTCGCTGCGGTGCGAAGCGAGAGCCCCCGCGCCTCGGCGTAGCCCAGCACGTGTTGCCACGCGCTCAGCATCCGCTCCTCCAGTCTGGACTCCACCTCGTCGGCGCGCCACCAGTACGCCTGGTTCGCCTGCACCCACTCGAAGTACGAGACGATGACGCCGCCTGCGTTCGCGAGGATGTCGGGCACGACGAGCACCCCGTTGGCGCGGAGGATGCGGTCGGCGCCCGGCGTGGTCGGTCCGTTCGCGCCCTCGACGATGACGGTCGCCGCCACCGACGCCGCGTTGCCCTCGTGCAGCACGCCCTCGACGGCCGCGGGCACGAAGAGGTCGACGCCGAGCGGGATGAGCTCTGCCCCGTCGATCGCCTCGGCGCCGGCGAACCCGACGACCGAGCCGGTCGCCCGCACGTGGCCGGAGAGCGCCTCGATGTCGAGCCCGGCCGGGTTGAAGACGGCGCCGTACTGGTCGCTCACCCCGGTGACCGTGACCCCCGCCTCGGCGAGGAACCGCGCGGCATCCGCACCGACCTTGCCGAAGCCCTGCACGGCCGCGGTCGCCCGCGACGGCTCGATGCCCCGGTGCCGGAGCGCGGCGAGCGCGATGTGGGTCACCCCTCGGCTCGTCGCCGACGCCCGCCCCTGCGACCCGCCGAGCGAGATCGGCTTGCCGGTCACGATGCCGGGCACGGTGTAGCCGCTCGTCACGGAGTAGGTGTCCATGATCCAGGCCATGGTCTGCTCGTCGGTGCCGATGTCGGGCGCCGGGATGTCGCGCTCCGGCCCGATGATCGGCAGGATCTCGCTCGTGTAGCGGCGGGTCACGCGCTCGAGCTCGGCGATCGAGTGCTCGCGGGGATCGATCGCGAGCCCGCCCTTCGCGCCGCCGTACGGCACATCGAGCAGGGCGCACTTCCAGGTCATCCACATCGCGAGCGCCCGCACCTCGTCGAGGTTCACGTTCGGCGCGAAGCGCAGGCCGCCCTTGGCCGGGCCTCGCGAGAAGTTGTGCTGCACGCGGTGGCCGAGGTAGAGCCGGCTCTCGCCCGAGTCCATGCGCAGCGGCACCGCGACCGTGAGCTCGCGGCGCGGGGTGGCGAGCATCTGGTGCAGGCCGTCGCTGTAGCCGAGCAGGCCGATCGCCTCGGCCAGTTGGGCGCGCGCGTCGGTGAGGGGGGTCGCGATGTGCAGGGCATCGGCGTTCGGGCGAGCGGATGCCGCGGCATCCGTTGCGGTCGACACCGTCGTCGCCGCGAGCAGGTCGGTCATGCGTGCTTCAGTCCTTCCGCGACGACGGAGAGGCCGTCGATGAGCAGTTCGTCGGAGATGGTGAGCGGCGGCAGGAAGCGGATGACGTTGCCGTAGGTGCCGCAGGTGAGCACGACGACGCCGTTGGCGTGGGCGTAGGCGGCGACCGCGCTCGTGAGCGCGGCGTCGGGAGCGCCGGAGGCGGGGTCGACGAGCTCCATCGCGACCATTGCGCCGCGCCCGCGGACGTCGCCGACGCGGGGGTCGGCGGTGCGCAGCGCGTTGAGCCGGCCGATGAGCACGGCGCCGATCTCGCGGGCGCGATCGATGAGTCCGTCTTCCTCATAGGTCTCGATGGTGGCGAGTGCGGCCGCGCAGGCGAGCGGGTTGCCGCCGTAGGTGCCGCCGAGGCCGCCTGCCATCGCGGAGTCCATGATCTCGGCGCGGCCGGTGACCGCCGAGAGCGGAAGGCCGCCGGCGATGCCCTTCGCCGTGACGACGAGGTCGGGCACGATGCCCTCGTGCTCGCTCGCGAACCAGGCGCCCGTGCGGGCGAAGCCGGTCTGCACCTCGTCGGCGATGAAGACGACGTCGTTGGCACGGCACCACTCGACGATCGCCGGCAGGAACCCGGCGGCGGGAACGATGAAGCCGCCCTCGCCCTGGATCGGCTCGATGATGATCGCGGCGAGGTTCTCGGCGCCGACCTGCTTCTCGATGACGGAGATGGCGCGGCCCGCGGCCTCGGCGCCCGAGAGGCCGCCGTCGCGGAACGGGTAGCTGAGCGGTGCGCGGTACACCTCGGAGGCGAACGGCCCGAAGCCGCTCTTGTACGGGATGTTCTTCGCCGTCAGCCCCATCGTGAGGTTCGTGCGACCGTGGTAGGCGTGGTCGAACGCGACGACGGCCTGCTTCTTCGTGAAGTGCCGGGCGATCTTGACCGCGTTCTCGACGGCCTCGGCGCCCGAGTTGAAGAGCGCCGAGCGCTTGACGTGGGCGCCTGGGGTGAGCTCGTTGAGCTTCTCGGCGACGGCGACGTAGCCCTCGTACGGCGAGACGGTGAAGCACGTGTGGGTGAATGAGTGCAGCTGCGCGGTGACGGCCTCCACGACGCGGGGCGCCGAGTTGCCGACGCCGGTGACGGCGATGCCCGAGCCGAGGTCGATGAGCGAGTTGCCGTCGGCGTCGACGATGACGCCTCCGCCCGCTGCGACGACCGAGATCGGCAGGGTGTGGCCGACGCCCGAGGCGACGGCCTCGGCCTTGCGGGCGAGGAGCTCCTGCGAGCGCGGGCCTGGGATGGCGGTGACGAGGCGGCGCTCCTGGGTGAGCGAGGGGCCGCCGGCCGTGATGACCGGGGTGTCGACGAGAGTCATGGCTGCTCCGATGCGGGGTGACGGCGGTGGCTGATGCGGCAATGCTAGGTCGGGTCGAGCGGATGCCTCAGCGCCCGCCTGTACACTCAGGTGGCACTTCTTCGCCGCTACGTACACCCGGGAGTTCACCGTGCAGCCCACCGTGCAGACCATGCTCGACCGCCCGGAACTCGCGCTCGGGCTGCTCACCCCGGCCGCCGGACTGCCCGGGGGCGCACTCGCGACGCCGGTCGTGTGGGCGCACAGCTCTGACCTCGCCGATCCCACCCCGTTCCTCGACGCGGGCCACGTGCTCCTGACGACCGGCACGCAGTTCGGTGACGACGCCGACACCGGCTTCGCCGACGCGTACGTCGAGCGGCTCCGACAGACCGGCGTCGCCGCCCTCGGCTTCGGCACCGCGGTCATCCGCGAGGGCACGCCCGACTCGCTCGTCGAGGCCTGCATCGCACAGGGCCTGCCGCTCTTCGAGGTGCCGTACCGGGTACCCTTCATCGCGATCGCCCGCACGGTCGGCGACCTCATCGCCGAAGACGCCTACGCGCGGCAGGCCTGGGCGCTGAGCGCGCAGCGCGCGATCTCGCTCGCGGCCCTTCGGCCCGACGGACTCTCGGCCACCCTCGCCGAACTCTCCCGCCGACTCGGGGCCTGGGTGGGACTCATCGACGCGACGGGCTCCCTCGACCGCGAGGCGCCCGTCGACGGACTCGGCCAGCCGCTCCTCGGTGAGGTCGTCGGCGAGGCACGCTCGATGCTGCGCCGCGGCACGCGCGCGAGCCGCACCGTGCTCGCCGGCGAGTCGGCCGGCGCACCGCAGCGGATGACGCTGCAGACGCTCGGCGGCGGCGGCGCGCTTCGCGGGGTGCTCGCGATCGGCGACTCCCCCGAACTCGATCAGGCCGGCCGCGAGGTCGTCACCTCGGTGATCGCCCTCGCGGGCCTCGCGCTCGAGCAGAACCGCAACCTGAACCGAGCGCGCGGTCACCTCCGGTCGGGGCTGCTCCGCGGCATCCTCGCGGGTGATCTGACCCTCGCCGAGCGGGTCGCGACCGAGATGTGGGGGCCGCTTCCTTCGGCGCCCGTTCGCATCGCGGTCATGGATGCCCCGCTCGCCGGCGTCGACCGCCTGACCGAGCTGCTCGAACTGCGAGTCGACGAACGCGGCGGCCGGCTCTTCTTCGGCCGCCACGACGAGCAGTTCGTGCTGTTGCTCGAGTACACCGACGCCGGGCTCGCCGAAGAGCTCGCGACCGAGTTCGAACTGCCCGTCGGGCTCTCCGATCCGGTCGCCGCGGATGGCATCGCGCTCGCCCACGAGCAGGCGCTGCGTGCCGTCGAGCGCGCCCGCGAGACGGGGTCGGGCGTCGTGCTGTTCGACGAGATCAGCCGTCAGGGAGTGCTCGCGTTCCTCGCCCGCACCGATGCCCGCGCCGTGGCGCTCGCGATGCTCGCCCCGCTCACCGAGCACGACGCAGCAAGCGGCACCTCACTGCTCACGACGACCCGCACGTGGCTCGAGCACGGCGGCCAGTTCGACGCCACCGCTCAGGCGCTCGGGGTGCACCGGCACACGGTGCGCAGCCGCATCGCCGTCGCGGAGCGACTGCTCGGCCGCGACCTCTCGGGCTTCCACGCCCGGGCCGATCTCTGGGCGGCGCTGCTCGCCGTCGGCTGAGCGGCGCGGCGAAGCACCCGGCCCAGCCCCGCGCGCTCAGCCCCGCGCTCAGCCCCGCCCGCTCAGCCGCGCGCGCTCGCGATGCGGTCGCGGTACCAGGCGTACGAGTCCTTCGGCGTGCGCTCGCCGGTCTCGAAGTCGACGTGCACGAGACCGAACCGCTGGGTGTAGCCCTCGGCCCACTCGAAGTTGTCGGTGAGCGACCAGAGGTAGTAACCCTGCACGTCGGCGCCCTGCTCGATCGCCGCTCGCACGGCGGCGATGTGGGCGTCGAGGTAGCCGATGCGCCGTTCGTCGTGCACGGCGCCGGTGACCGCGCCGCCGACGACCTCGTCGGGGAACGATGCTCCGTTCTCGGTGATGACGATGGGCGGCAGGCGGTCGCCGTAGTCACGCGCGAACGAGACGAGCAGCTCGGTGAACGTCTCGGGCATGATCGGCCAGCCGAAGCCCGTCGTCGGCACGTTCTCGAACTCGACGGGTTCGAAGGGCAGGCCCGCCGCGGCGAGCTCTGAGCCCTCGGCCGGCTCGGCCACCCGCGTCGGGTTGTAGAAGTTGATGCCGTAGAAGTCGATCGGCGCGCCGATCAGCTCGAGGTCGCCGGGCTCGAGACCGGGCATCGCCTCGAGGCCGAAGCCCGAGAGGTCGGGGTAGGCGCCCCTGAGCACCGGGTCGGCGAAGATGCGGTTGTAGATGAGGTCGAAGGCGCCGGCCGCGAACTGGTCGGCGGGGGCATCCGATGCGGGCACCATCAGGGTGTGGTTGTTCGTGATGCCGACCTCGGCGTCGCCCCGCTCGCGGATCGCCGCGACGGCGAGCCCGTGTGCGAGCAACTGGTGGTGCGCGGTGGGCAGTGCCCCCATCATGAGCGTGTGCCCCGGCGCCTGGCTGCCGAGCGCGTAACCCTGCAGGGTCGTCATCGCAGGCTCGTTGAGCGTGATCCAGCGCTGCACGCGATCGCCGAGACGATCGACCACGAGCCCCGCGTAGTCGGCGAGCCGGTAGGCGGTGTCGCGATTCAGCCAGCCGCCGGCCGCCTCGAGCTCTTGCGGGAGGTCCCAGTGGTAGAGCGTCGGCACCGGGGCGATGCCGGCGGCGAGCAGTTCGTCGACGAGCCGGTCGTAGTAGGCGAGCCCCGCCTCGTTCGCCGGGCCCGTGCCGCCGGGCTGCACCCGCGGCCACGAGATCGAGAAGCGGTAGTCGTCGGCGCCGAGACCCGAGAGCAGCGCGACGTCGTCGCGATAGCGACGGTAGCTGTCGGCCGCGAGTTCGGCATTCGAGCCGTCGATGACCAGACCCGGCGTGCGGGTGAACACATCCCAGATCGACTCGCCGCGGCCGCCCTCGCTCGTCGACCCCTCGATCTGGAAGGCCGCCGTGGCCGCGCCCCAACGGAATCCCCGCGGGAACGTCGTCGTCTCGGGCGAGCGGTCGGGGGTGGTGGGCGCATCGGCCATGGGGAACCTCGCTGTTCATCGGCAAGTGGTGATGAGCGGATGCCGCGGCATCCGCTCGCTCGAAGTGGGACGTTTGACCCACTCTTGCCAGCTTAGGCGCGCGAGCCCGATCAGGGAAGGCCGACTCGCGAATCAGCGGTCGAGCGGCGGCGGCAGATCTGCATGGCCTGGCCACGCCAGCCCACCTGACTCGAGTTCGCCGAGCAGGCTGTTCACCCAGTCGCGCTCAGCCGCCAGCCTCGCCAACTCGAACTCGGCTTCGACGAGCAGGATGCGCGGCACACCCTCGGCTTCGGCGAGGTCGCCGGCGATCCGTGCGAGCTTCAACTCGATCGCGGCCACGCGTGCGCGCAGCGCTGCGACCGCCTCGTCGCGGCCGAGCGCACCCATGAACGAGAGCGCGGCGTAGGCCAGGGTGGCGTCCGGCTCGGGCGTGGCGAGCAGCAGCGAAACCCTCCGGCGGAGCTCGGCGCGGCCCGCGTCGGTGATGGCATAGCGCACCCGCTCCGGCCGGCCGGCGGATTGCTCCGTGCCGGCCTCCGCGACGAGACCCGCCTTCTCGAGCTTGCCGACGGCGTGGTAGAGACTGCGCGGCAACCCTCCGACGAAGTCCTTCCGGGTGTCGACCATGAATCGATGCATGTCGTAGGTGTGCCGCGGGCCCTGACTCAGCAGTGCCAGCACGGCGAGGGCCGGCAGATCACGATCGGCTCGCTGCAGTTGATCTCGTGCCGTCACGCCGTCCAGCCTATCCGGCAGTGGCGACATTCATTAGTGCATCTTGCACTAATGCGAACTGCATGCCATGCTTGACGGCATGACCGAGCCCACGATGTCCGCCCCGAGCGATACCGAAGCCGACCACATCGGCATTCTCGCCGCGCTCGACCGAATCTGCGCCGCATGGAACGCGGGTGACGCGAGTGCCTACTCATCCGAGTTCACCGACGACGCGAGCTACGTGATCTTCGCCGGCATGCATGACCTCGGCCGTGACGCCATCCGTCGCACGCACATCCCCGTGTTCGAGAAGTGGCAGCGAGGCAGCCGCATGTCCATGCGGGTGCTCGACCTTCGCCTCGTGGCACCCGGCGTCGCGATCGTGCTCACCGACGGCGGCATCGGCAAGGGCGGGCGCATCCGGCACGACAAGGTGCAGACCTTCGTGATGGTGCGAGACGGCGCGACCTGGCGGTGCGCGGCCTTCCAGAACACGAAGAAGCACCGCCTCTTCATCGCGATGAACCGGCTTGCCGATCGGCGCCCCGCCGATGTCCGGCGCTGATCCTGTCCGGCGCTGATCCTGTCCGGCGCTGACCCGCCGCCCTACCGCGCCGCCCTACCGCGCTCCTCGCCTCCGGCGTACGCTGGAGGCACCTCGAGGAGGAGGACACGATGCATGCAACCGTCGGAGAACGCCTCATCATCCACGGCAAACAGGTCGGTCAGGCCGCACGCCGCGGTGAGATCCTCGAGGTGCGCGGCGACGAGGGCGGGCCGCCCTATCTCGTGCGCTTCGACGACGGCCACGAGACCCTGCTGTACCCGGGTGCCGACTGCGAGATGGAGGGCGAGCAGCCCGCGGGCTGAGGTATCGATCTCCGCGATAGCGTGGAGGCATGTTCCACTCCTACGCGGCGATCGGTGACAGCTTCACCGAGGGCGTCGGCGACGAGTTGCCCGACGGCTCGGTGCGCGGGTGGGCCGACTTCGTGGCGATCGGCCTCGCCGAAGCGGCTCGCGAACCCATCGGGTACGCGAACCTCGCGATCCGCGGCCGCAAGCTCGGCCCGATCATCGACGAACAGCTCGACCCGGCGATCGCGCTGCGCCCAGAGCTCCTGAGCTTCAACGGCGGCGGCAACGACATGCTGCGCCCTCGCATGGACGAGCAGGCGACGGCCCTGCGCTTCCGCGACGCGATCGAGCGCATCCGCGCCGCGGGCATCCACGTGCTCATGCTGAGCGGTGCGAATCCGACCGATCACCTGCCGCTCGGAAAGGTGTTCGACGCCCGCGGCGCCCGCCTGACCGCCGCCCTCGTCGACCTCGGAGAGACGGCCGGGGTCACCTTCGTCGACAATTTCAACGATCGCCGGCTCCGCGACATCCGCTATTGGTCGCCCGACAAGCTGCACCTGAACGCCCTCGGCCATGCGCGCGTCGCGAGCAATGTGCTGACGGGGCTCGGCCTCCCGGTTCCTGCCGAGTGGGGCGTCGAGGAGGTCGCCGCAGCACCCGAGGGCCCGAAGAGCCGCAACACCGCGGCGTACTACCGGGAGTTCGTGCTGCCATGGATCGGACGGCGACTCACCGGCCGGTCGTCGGGAGACGGGCGCACGGCGAAGCGGCCGACGCTCGAGCCGGTTCCGGATGCCGGGGCCTGACGCCTGATCGACACGGGCCTGCCTCGCGGCCGGCTCAGGCGACGCCGAGCACGTCGGCGACGAACGCCCTCGTGCGGCGCGCGAGCCCGTCGATGCGCTCGAGTTCGTGGGCGCTCGGCTGCACCTCCGACGGTGCGGGCGGGCGTCCGAGGCGCACGGTCTCCTGGCAGGCGAGGTCGGCGCAGATGTAGGTGCCGATGCTGTCGCCTCGTTCGCCGGCCGCGCCCGCGCGTCGCGCGGTGAACAGCTCGACCTGGTCGGCCGGCTGCTGCGTGTGGCAGAGGTTGCAGAGGGCCGCGCGATGCCGTGAACCGGTGCGATCGGCGGCGCGAAGCACGATGCCGACCGGCCGGCCCTCGAGTTCGGTGACGAGGTATCCGCGCGACGGGGTGCGCGGGTCGCGCCAGCCGAAGGCGTCGAGCGGTGCCCACTCGGTGACGAAGAACCGCACCGGGAGCGAGAGCGCTTCGAGTTCGGCCGAGTTCGCGTTGCCGAACAGCGCGCGCACGTCGTGTTCGCCGAGCGCCTGCATGCGTCCCCCTTCGTGCGTGATCCGCCCAGTCTACGAATCGACCGCGCGGGCACGCACGCACCGGTGCACACCGGGCACGCACGCACCGGTGCACACCGGGCGCGCACGCAAAGGTCAGCTCGCGGGCTCCCCGGCCTCGGCCTTCGATGCGGGAGTTGCGGCAGTCGCGGCATCCGCTCGCTTCGGCCCACCGCCGCGCCCGCGGATCAGGAAGCCGAACGCGAGGGCCACGAAGAACATCAGCACGCCGTAGACCGCGGCGGGCAGGCTCATCTCGACGCTGCCGATGACGGTCTGCGCGATCACGATCGCGAGGGTCGAGTTGTGGATGCCGATCTCGAACGAACTCGCGATCGACTGGGGCCGCCCGACCCGGAGCATGCGCGGCACGAGGTAGCCGACGCTCAGGCTCAGCACGCAGAAGAGCACCGTGATGGCCGCGAGGGTGCCGAAGTTCTCGAGCAGCAGATCGAGGTTCGAGACGATCGCGCCCGCGATGACGATGACGAGGATCACGACGGAGGCGATGCGCACGGGCTTGTCCATGCGGTCGGCGAAGGCCGGGCGCCACCAGCGCACGAGCATGCCCGCCACGACCGGCAGCAGCACGATCGCGAACACCTCGACGGTCTTCGCCAGCTGCAGGCCGAGGGTGTCGTCACCCGGCAGGAAATACGCGATCGCGAGGTTCGTGATGAGCGGCAGCGTGAAGACGGCGAGTACCGAGTTGATGGCCGTGAGCGAGATGTTCAGGGCGACGTCGCCGCGGAACAGGTGGCTGTAGAGGTTCGCCGTCGTGCCGCCGGGCGACGCGGCGAGCAGCATCATGCCGACGGCGAGCACGGGAGGCAGTTGGAACACGAGCACGAGGCCGAGGCAGAGCGCCGGCAGCACGAGCAGCTGGCAGACGAGGGCGACGAGCACCGCCTTCGGCTGCTTCGCCACCCGCGCGAAATCGCCCGGGGTGAGTGAGAGGCCGAGCCCGAACATGATGATGCCGAGGGCGACCGGGAGTCCGATGGTGGTCAACGCTGATCCCATTCGCCAAGTGTGGCCTACCGCGGCCGGTCGTTGAGTATCGATTCGGTGACGGATGCCGCGAGCTCACGATTCGATGGCGGGCAGGCGCCGTACGAATTCGGCGGGCACGTGTCATTCACTCCGTACCCGGTCGGAGAACGAGGTGCACGGGGTTCGCACCCTCTGGAGTGAACAACAATTCATCATCGGAACCATCGGCCGAGAGGAGCCGAGCTTCGCATACGGCTGCCTCGGGTTCCGGGCAGCGGCTGTACATGATGCCGGTGCGATCGGGCGTGTACTCCGGGTAGACGTCGATTCGAGTGCCTTCAGGGTGAGTCAGCTGCTCCAACCCCGACCCGTCGGCGCGCGCGCGGTGCACACTGATCACGTCTTGAGTCTCGGCGCTCGCCTCGGCGCTCATGAACGTGATCCATTCCCCGTCTGGAGACCAGTCGGGGCGTGCTCCCAGACCCCACTCCGTGATCCTGGTGAGCTCCTCACCCTCCGCCGTCATGGTGAAGATCGACGTTCGGCCGTTCGCGTCGCGGCCCTCGACAGCGATCATCTGCCCGTCAGGGCTGAAGTCCATGAACAGGAGTTCCGCGAGCAGCCCGTCGTCGCCTCCGCCGGCGCACCCCGGGATCTCAGCGATCCGTTCGACTGATCCCGTGTCGACCTCGACCGTCCCGATCCAGCAGACCCCGTCGGGAAACGTGTCGGTCGGGCCCTCCGCCGAATCGAATCCGACCTTGGTTCCGTCCGGCGCCCACGTGGCGCCTCCCATCCCTCTGCAGGCGCCGGTACAACTGGTCAGCGCTCGGTCTTCGGATCCATCGACCCCGGTCATCCAGACGTCGGTGACCTCGTCATGAACGTGGTCGTACGCGATCCACTCGCCATCCGGTGACCAGTCAGGGTGCCAGCGATTCCCCGGGCCACCTGAGATCCTCCGGAATTCGCTGCCGTCGGGGCGGACAAGGGCAAGATCGATCTCATCCCAGAACGCCTGGTAGAGGACCCACGCCTCGCCGGCGGCGATGGGTGGGGATGCGACGGCGATGGGATCGGGCGATGCCGGTGGAGTCGCGGTCTCGTTCATCGCGCACCCCGCAAGCAGGACCGCGAGTACCGCGGAGAAGGCGATCCGCGAGGCTGTCGTGCCCCCGACGCTGTGCTCATACATCACTGCCCCCTTTGTCGGCGTCTGACTGTGCACGAGTGACGAGATCCGCAGGGGCCGATGGATCAGCGGCCGGTGGCCGCCCGGTGCCTGATCGGGCCGCTGATGCCGTTCGTTCAATGACCTTCGCTTGCGAGGCGGTGAGCCTGTCTCCTCGTCGAGGAGTGCCGAGCCGGAGGAGCGGGGTGAGGAGGCGGACCCAGCCGCGAGGCTGCATGGTGACGCGGGTGGTGATATCGCACGAGGTTGCAGTGACAGGAAGAATTGAGGTCTCGAGCGCGAATCCGAGAGAAGAGCCGGGGTGATCGAACGCAATCCGCGTCGGCGGTGAGAACTCGGTGACCGAATACTCCGTCTCGCTGACACGCCCCCGCTCGGAACGGACCATGACCGCTCGACTGCCGACGCCGACGGGGCCGTCGTCCAGCCTGCGGATCTCGAGGACTTCCGGTTCCCATTTGGGATGATTGTCGAAGACGTGTGTGCCGATGACGTCGAACGCGGCTTCAGCGCTGCGCTCGATGCGTCGGGTCTTCGTATATGTGATCATCGCGGGCCCTCCTTGATACTCGGCGGCGGCCTATCCGTCGCGTTCTATGAGCTCCTCGAATGTGAGACCGGCTGCGGCGTCGACATTCGCGGCGGCCGTCGCTGCGGTCGTTGGCAGTGGCATCAGCTGCTGGGTCAGTACCGTGAAGCTCCACGCCTTGAACTCGGCGACCTGCCAACCGCGGGTGACGACGAACGCGTTGAAGGTCGGCGCACTCTGAACGACGTCGATGATGTCCACGGCGCGCTCCACAGGGATAGCCACCGGCGTATGTTCGCTTGCCGCAGTGACGATCTTGGTGAATGCGCCGCGCCGTCGGGTGCTGATCTCGGCGATCGCGGCCGCCGCGGCAGGCTCGCTGATCGCGGCCACGCTCATGGTCTCTCCCAGGGGAGCCAAACGCTGCAGGATGTCGGTACCGTGCTCGACGACGAGTGCGATCATCCGTCGCGGGTCGGGCTCCTCGAGCACCGACATGAACCACGGCCGCTGCTCCACCGTCTCCGGCTCCGCCCGTGCTGCGCCAGCATGCGCCAGCACCTGCTGCAGCAGTTCTGCCTTGTTGTGGAACGTGAAGTAGATCGTCGGCTCAGCGACACCGCCACGCCGCGCGATCGCCGCCATCGAGGCCCCGTGATAGCCCGACTCCGCAAAGGTCGCGAACGCCGCCTCCAGCATCCGGCTCCGCGTCTGTGCAGCCTTCTGAGCCTTGGACAGCTTTCGCTCGATCGTCATGGCTACGGTTTACTATAGTGAGACTATAGAGTCAAGCTATAGTGACCAATCGACCCACCTGCATACACGTACGCCTCAACGGTGTACAGATGCCGCGAGAGCAGAGCTCAGGCGAGTGCGAAGTCCGGGCGGGGGCGGTCGTCGACGCGCGGACACCAGCCCTCTGGCGAGCGGTCGTAGGCGTGCGCCGGGCCGTCGGCGATGAGCCGGGCGAGCGCGTCGAGGAAGCGATCGACGTCGTCGGCCGAGCTGCCGGCGCCGAGGCTCGCGCGAAGACCGTTCGAGCGGGTCGCCGCGCGCTCGAAGAAGGGGTGCGCACAGAACCGGCCCGCACGCACCGAGATGCCGTGCTCGGCGCCGAGCGCCGCGGCGAGGAGACCGACGGAGCCTCGCTCGAGCTCGATCGTCGCGATGCCGAGGCGGTCGCCGAGTGCGTCGCCGGCCGTTCCGTCGAGCCCGCCGTCGTAGCCGCGGTCGAGCCCATCGCCCCGACCGCTGTCGAATCCGCTCAGCACCCGCACTCCGCGCTGCACCGCGAGCCCGTCGTGCAGCCGGCGAGTGAGGGCGTGCTCGTGGTCGCGGCGTGCGTCGTCGCCGATGCGCTCGAGTTCGGCGAGCGCGCGCGCCAGTGCCACGGCGCCCACGACGTTGGGGGTGCCGGCCTCGTGCCGTTCGACGCCGCGCTTCCAGTCGACGCCGTCGATTCGCACCGCGTCGACCGCCCCGCCGCCCGCGAGGTAGGCGGGCGCGGCGTCGAGCCAGTCGCCCCGGCCGACGAGCGCGCCGGCGCCGAACGGCGCATACGCCTTGTGGCCGGAGAACGCGAGGTAGTCGATGCCCGTCGCCACGAGATCGACCCGTCGGTGCGGCAGCAGTTGCGCGGCGTCGACCGCGATGCGTGCCCCGCGGGCGTGCGCGATCTCGGCGAGCCGGGCGATCGGCAGCACCTCGCCGGTGACGTTCGACGCACCGGTCACCGACAGCAGCGCCGCCGGCCTGCTGGCGAGCTCGGCGTCGAGCGCGTCGAGCGTCGCAGCGACCGTCGGCCGGCCTTCGACGACGCGGCGCGAGCGCCACGGCAGCAGGTTGGCGTGGTGTTCGAGGTCGAGCACCACGGTGTCGCCCGGCACGGCGCCGGCGAGCAGGTTCAGTGCGTCGGTCGTGTTGCGGGTGAAGACGACGAGATCGTCGTCGCGTGCACCGACATGCCGCGCGATCGCGAGCCGGGCGTCTTCGACGAGCGAGGTCGACAGTTGCGACGGATACCCCGAGCCGCGGTGCACGCTCGCGTAGTACGGCAGCACGCGCGTCACCTGCTGCGCCACGACCTCGAACGCCGGGGCCGACGCTGCGACGTCGAGGTTCACGTGCCGCACGACACCGCCGCCGAGCACGGGCACCTCGAGTCCCGCGTCGGCCAGCAGCGCGAGCGGGCCGGGGCCGGCCGGGCGCGGGCGAGCCGCGGCATCCGCCACCTCGGCAGCCGGCGCGCGGCGCACGGCCTCGCGCGTCGCGAACTGCTCGGTGACCGTCACGGATGCTCCTCGATTGCGGGTGTGGCGACGACGCTACGGATCGCCGGAATCGTGCTCAACCATCGCCGCAGCACAGGGTCACAGCGCGACACATTGCGACACACAGCGGTCCCGCGTCAGTATCCAGCGGTCGACGGCACGACGGATGCCACGTGCTCGCCGACCGCCGCTTGGGCACCGTCCGCCGCGTGCACGCTCACCGGCTGAGCGAGCCCGAGATGTTCGCGCAGTGTCTCGCCCTCGTACTCGGTCCGCATGATTCCCCGGCGCGCCAGCTCGGGCACGACCCGGAATGCGAACTCCTCGAACTGCTGGGGCTGCACCGCGGACAGCACGTTGAATCCGTCGACCGCCCCTGCGTCGCCCCACGCTTCGAACTCGGCGGCGATGTCGTCGGGTGTGCCGACGATCATCGAGGCGTTGACGGAGGCGGCGACGACGAGGTGGCGCAGCGTCGGCGGTCGTTCGCCGGAGGGGTTTCGCCCGGTGCGTTCGGCCACGATCTCGACGAGCTCCTGCCCGGCGGCGCTGAACTCGGCGACGAGCGGCGGCGACACGGCCCGGTCGGGCGAGAGCCCCGCGAGATCGAGGCCCACGAGTTGCGAGAGCTGCGCGAGCGAACGGTGCGGGGGAAAGCCGGCGGGCGCGCCGTCCGGCCAGTCCTCGGCGATCTGCACGAGTTCGCTGAGCTCATCGGCGATCGACTGGGCGTGCTCGCGGGTCTCCCCCACGATCGGCAGCACGGGCGCGATGACCTTGAGCGTGCGGTCGTCGCGGCCCGACTCGAAGGCGAGCGAACGCAGCTCCTCGCGGATCGCGATCGCCTGCTGACGGTCGCCGACGGCGACGAGCGCGAGGTCGGCGCTCTGCGCGGCGAACAACCGCGACCGGGGCGAGATACCGGCGTGCACGATCGGCAGGTGCCCCTGCACGGGGCGGGGCACGTTGAGCGGGCCGGCCACGCTGAGGTGCTCGCCGTGGAAGTCGGTCGGGTGCAGCTTCTGCGGGTCGAGGTACACGCCGCGCGCGGCATCCGCGACGATCGCGTCGTCGTCGAACGAGTCCCAGAGGCGGCGCAGCACGATCTCGAACTCGACCGCGCGGTCGTGCCGTGACCGGTTCAGGGCGTGGAAGTCGGCGCCGTGGTTCGCCGCGGCGCGCGGCTCGCCGCCCGTCACGAGGTTGAGCCCGGCGCGGCCCCCCGAGAGCAGGTCGGCCGAGGCCGTTGCGCGGGCGAGCGTGTACGGGTCGGAGTAGCTCGTGTTCGCGGTCGCGATGAGGCCGATGCGGCTCGTCACGCCCGCGAGGTAGGTGATCGCCGCGATCGGGTCGACGCGGGCGACGAGGTAGGGGTCCTGGAATTCGAGGTCGGGCCCCGTCGCGAGCCAGTCTCCGAAGAAGAGGTAGTCGAGGCGCGCCCCCTCCGCGACCTCGGCGGCACGCCTCAGCACGGCCGCGTCACCGCGCGGGTCGCGGTGGGCACCCGGGTAGCGCCAGCCCGAAGGGTACGCCCCGATGGCCCTGACCATCGCGCCGATGATGAGTCGTGTCATGTCGACCTCCTGACCCGACGGTAGAGAGCGCGAGCGGATGCCGCGAGGCCCGCCGTCACACGTGTCAACGCGAGGTCACGCGGCGTCACCGAAGGGGCGGCGCTCGAGCAGACTTGCATCATCGCAATGACACAACTTGTGCTACCTTGACGACACAAAGCGAATGGAGCGCCGACATGCCACAGGTCACGATCCGACCGATCCCACCGGAAGCACTCCTCGAGGTGCTGCTGCACCTCCCCCTCTTCTCCCTCGTCATCGCTGCGGTGATCGCCGCGATCGTGCTCGTGCTGCGACGCGCGCGTCCAGCGGATTCCGGCGGGCGCAACGCGCTCGGCCCGCGGGCGAACGATCCCACCAGGTCGTCGCGCTACCGACCCGAACACCTCGCGCTCGCACTCGGGGCGATCGTCGTCATCGTTGCGTACGGCGCCGAGAACATCGTGCGCGGCTACCTCGTTCAGCTCGTCAACGTCGTCGAATGGTGGCAATACGCGACGCCGGTCTTCGCCGCGATGCTCGTGATCGCCGCGGTACTCGCGCTCGTCATCCTTCGCAAGCAGGTGCCCGAACAGCCGGCGCCCTCCAACGTACGTCGCACCTGGACGACGTTCGGGCCTCGCGGGGGCATCGTCGGCGCGCTCCTCGCATCGGTCGCGCTCGTCGGGACGACCGTCGCGGCGGGACTCGCCTCATCGCCCGACGCCGATGGCCGATGGATCCACCTCGTGCTCACCGCGCCGAACGCCTCCGTCGACGCGGTGCGGCCGTGGTTCTACGGCTGGGCGTTCGGGGTGCCCGTGCTCGTCTGCACCGCTGCACTGGCGGTCGTCGTGTGGCTCACCCTTCGCAGCAACGCCGCGCGGCCGTTCCTCCGACCTGACACGATCACCGGGGAGACGATCGCCCGCGCCGAGGTCGCGAGCGGCACTGTCTCGATCGGCACAGCCGGCATGCTGCTCGCACTCGGCGGAGCGTGGCGATTCATCGCACGGTCGGGTTCGCTCGCCAATCTCGAGATCGAGGGGGTGCCGGGAACCTTCGACATCACGTGGCGATACGCCGAATTCGCCGTGGCAGGGGGCTGGCTCGCGCCCGTGGCCGAAGTCGTCGCCTTCGTGCTCCTGCTCCTCGTCGCGAGCCGTTTGCGACGGCGCCCCCGCCCTGCTTCACCTGCCTCGCCGAACCCGGCCACCCTCGCACGCGAATCGGCATCGGCCCGATGAACGGCCTGACGAACGGCCTGACAAGCTCCCCGGCGCCCCGGCCTCCGGCTGCTGAGGGCGGTCCGGCGATGGACATCTACCACCAGTTCCGCGGAATGATCGTGTCGGGGCAGCTCGGCGCCGGCGAACGACTGCCCACGGTTCGGCAGACCGCCGCCGATCTCGGGGTCGCCCCTGGCACCGCCGCGAAGGCGTACAAGTTGCTCGAACTCGGGGGGTTCGTCGTCACCCGCACGGCGGCGGGCACTCGGGTCGCCGAGTCGGCGGCGGTGCTTCCCGGCACGGTCGTCCGGCGGCTCCGCGATCTCGCCGCCGAGGCCGAAGCGTCCGGCAGCAGCCTCGACGATGTCGTGAACGCGCTCCGGGCAGTCTGGCGCTCCTGACCCGGCTCGACGGCTCGCCGCGATTTCGAGGAGATCGGCGATTCCGAGGATGGTCGGGCCCCGATCCGTCCTCGGAATCGCCGATCTCCTCGCGACGTACAATCAGATCACCGCGCAATCCGCGCCCCCGCCCACCCCCTGGAGGCCACTGCTTCGTGACGAGACCCGACCGCGATCGAACCCCTGACCGGCAGCACGACGGAAACGCATTCGCGAAGAGGGAGACGACGCCCGCCCCGCCGATGCGTCTCTCCGATGCGTCAGAACTCGTGCTCGTGGCATCCGCCGGTCGGCCGCCCCGTTTCGATCGCGACGATCTCGTGCTGCGCAAGGGCCAGTACGCGCTGCGCAACGGCCACATGACCCCGCAGGAGTCGATGGCCGAAGACCTGCTCGAGCTCGGCGCAGCGCTCGACGCCGCCGACATCCCGTTCCTGCTCGTGCGGGGCAACGACGACCGCCCGATCATCGCGGTCGACCGAGCCGAGCGCAAGACCGTGGCCCGCATCTTCGCCGAGGCCTTCGCCGACGAGCCGTTCTACGCATCGACCCTCGCCCCGAAGCGCGCTGCGCAGACCCACGCAGTGCTGCTCGCCGACGGGCGGCTCTCGGCCGGGCGCAAGCCCACCGTGCTGCGGGTCTACCGCCCGCGCGTCGAGCCGATCGGTCGCCTGCGCTACGGCAGCGAGACGGGCGTGCAGCTCGAGTTCTGGCGCTTCGGCGACGAGACCATCGAGGCGCCGGCCGAGAACGTGCTGATGCGCCGCACCCTCCAGCGTTCGGAGACGACCGAAGCCGTCGTGCACCTGCACGGACGCGACTGGCCGACCCTCGAGCACATGTGGGAACCCCTCGCGAGCGACGTCGACTTCGAGATCGACATGGTGTTCTCGTGGGTCGACGGATCGAACGCCGACTTCGTCCGTGAGCGCGCGAAGCGCATGGCCGACCACGTCGTCGGCGAGGGCGACGACTCCGCGGCCCGATACCGGCAGATCGACGAGCTGAAGTACGCGCTGCGCTCGGTGCACCTCTTCGCGCCGTGGGTGCGCCGCATCTTCATCGCCACCGACTCCCCCGCACCCGCCTGGCTCGCCAAGCACCCGAAGGTCACGATCGTGCGCAGCGAAGAGATGTTCGCCGACCCCTCGGTGCTGCCGACGCACAACTCGCACGCGGTCGAGAGCCAGTTGCATCACATCGACGGTCTCGCCGAGCACTTCCTCTACTCGAACGACGACATGTTCTTCGGCCGGGCTCTCAGCCCCTCGCTGTTCTTCTCTCCCGGCGGCATCACGAAATTCGTCGAGGCCGGCACTCGCATCGGACTCGGCCGGGCCCACTCGGGCCGCAGCGGCTTCGAGAACGCAGCCCGCGTGAACCGGGCCCTTCTGCGCGAACGCTTCGGCAAGGTCACGACGCGCCACCTCGAGCATTGCGCGGCGCCCCTGCGCAAGAGCGTCATGGCCGAGCTCGAGGCCGCGTTCCCCGAGGAGTTCCGCCGCACGGCCGCGAGCCGCTTCCGCTCGGCGACCGACATCTCGGTGACGAACTCGCTCTACCACTACTACGCGCTGCTCGCCGGGCATGCCGTCGCGCAGACCGATGCGCGGGTCAAGTACGTCGAGACGACGCTGCGCCAGGCGCTGCCCGCGATGGACGAACTCGTGAAGCACCGCGACCACGACATGTTCTGCTTGAACGACGGCAGCTTCCCCGAGATCTCCGACGACGAGCGCATCGCGGCCGTCACCGACTTCCTCGAGCGCTACTTCCCGTTCCCTGCACCGTGGGAGAAGGCGTCGACGGATGCCTCGGAGCTCATCGCCTGAGCGCTGACGAGGTCATCGGCGTCACCGCCCGGATCCACCGCGACATCCGCCCGTCTCTGCCCGCCTCGCCCTCTCAGCCACCGGATCACGAGGTCGACGGCCGCGCCGACGACCGCCGCGAAGACGATCGCGACGACCACGGCGAGGAGCGGCTGGTCGTGCATCCAGTGTCCGGCGACGAGTCCGATCACCGTCGAGTAGGCCGCCCAGGTCAGCCCCGCGACGGCCGACAACGGAATGAAGCGCCGCCGCGGATACCGGGTCGCCCCGGCCGTCATGTTGACTGCGATGCGCCCCACCGGAATGTAGCGTGCCGTGAAGATCAGGAGCGCGCCGCGGCGGTCGAGCCCTCGGCTCGCCCACTCGACCGTGCGCACGACCCTGGCTCTGCGCATCCATCGAAAGCGAGTGAGGCCGATGCGTCGACCTGCCTCGAACGCGATGTTGTCGCCGGCCATCGCGCCGAGAGCGGCAGCCGCGACGAGCAGGAGCATGTGCGGAGATCCGGTCGATGCCGAGACCGCTGCGGCCGCGACCACGACCGTTTCACTCGGAATCGGCGGAAAGAACCCGTCGATCAGGCAGACGAGCACGACCACGAAGTAGACCCACGGCGATCCCGCGAGCGTCGCGACGGTGTCGTTCAGCACCTGGATGAGGTCCATGTTCCTGCTTTCTCTCGAGATCTCCGGAGCCGGCGATCGATGCAGCGGATGCCACGGCCGCACCCCTCACGGCCGACGACCATGCATGACGCTATGAAGCATCCGACCGCTTGTGCGCCCGACGAACGTCGCCGATCACCCCTGACGTTCGTCAGGGACATGCTCGGGGCCGGCAGGTCGTGGCACGTCCCAAGCCTCGCGTCGGCGGCGGCCGCGCCCCATCCGGCGGGCGACCGGATCGCCCCGGGGGAATACCCCCGGGTTCTCCGGTCACCGATGCTCCTGACGTTCGTCAGGTGTACGCGCACGTGCCGCTGCCTACGATGAATGGATGCCCGAGCACATTCCCGGCGACGATCGCACCACTCTGCGGAGTGAACTCCCGGGCGCTGCCGCGCTCGTTCTCGCGACCGCGTCGATGCTGCCGGTCGCACGATGGGGCGACTCGACGGTGCTGCTCTTGATCGTGCCGGCCGCCGCCGCGTCGTACTGGGCCGGCCGGAGGATGCACTCGCTCGCCCTGGCGCTGTCGGCGCTGGGCTTCGGCATGCTCGTGGCCCTGCCCGCTTCGTACACCCTGCCGGGAGGCGCTCCGCTCGGCGACTGGCTGGTCTGCCTCGGGCTCGTGTTCGCGTGTGTCACGCTGCCGTGGTGGATCGGCCGATACCGCCTGCTTCGAGCCGAGCAACGGCGGCGCGACAGCGCCATCATCGCCGAGCGCGCGCAGTCCGACGAGCGTGCACGCATCGCCGACGACCTGCACGACACCCTCGGCCACGAACTCGCGCTGATCGCGGTACAGGCGGGAGCGCTCGAGCTCGATTCCGACGTCGAAGCCGGGCACCGCGATCGGTTCGGCGAGCTCCGGGAAGCAGCCGTGCGAGCGAGCGAGCGCCTCCGCGAGGTCGTGGCACTCACCCGGAGCCCGGATGAAACGCCGTCGCTCGATCCCGTCGGCCACGGCATCGACGCGCTCGTCGCACGGGCGCGAACCGCGGGCATGGATGTGCGGTTCACGCACGACGGGGGTGCCCCGCAGAACGGAGAGAGCGGCAGGAGGGTCGCGCCCATCATCCACGAGACGATGCTGCGGATCGTGCGAGAGGGCCTGACGAACGCGGCACGACATGCACCCGGCGCCATCGTCGACGTCTCGGTCGTGTACGGCGCCGAGACGGTCGAGCTCGGGGTCGTCAACGACGCGTCACCGGCCAGCGTGACGGCCGACAGCCCCGGTGGCGGCCACGGCGTGCCGAGTCTTCGCGAACGCGCCCGCCTCGTCGGCGGCACGTTGCGAGCCGAGGCGCGGCCGTCCGGCGGATTCGAGCTCAGCGCGATGCTCCCCCGAACCTGGACCGCGCCGGCGCTGGAGGCCGGCACCGAACCGGAGTTCGTCTCGAGTGCACGGTTCGCCCGCAGGCGCCTGCTGCAGACGGCGATCGTGCCCGCGGCGATCGCGGTCGCCATCCTGGTCGCGCTCATCGCCGTGCAGATGGTCACCTACGCCCAGACCGCCCTCTCGCCCGAGACCTTCGAGTCGCTGCATGTCGGTCAGCCCTCTGACGAGATCGCGCCGCTCCTCCCGCCCGGCGTACCGTCGCCGCCCCCGATCGTCGACGAGGCGCCGGCACCCGACGGGGCAGACTGCGCGTACTTCTCGGCGAAGCAAGGCTGGCTGCACTTCACGGATGCCACCTACCGCCTCTGCTTCGCCGACGGGGCGCTGGTCGCGAAAGACCTGCTGGAGGTCGAATGATCCGCGTGGTTCTCGCCGACGACGAGGTCATGATTCGCAGCGGCATCCGCTCGATCCTCGAGTCGGATCCGCGCATCGAGGTCGTCGCCGAGGCCGGCGACGGCCGCGAGGCGGTCGAGCTCGTGCTGCGACACCGGCCCGACGTCGTCGTTCTCGACATCCGGATGCCGCTGCTCGACGGCCTCGCAGCGGCCGAAGAACTCGCAGGCGTCGCACCGTCGGCACGGGTCGTCATGCTCACCACATTCGGTGAACAGGCGTACGTCGAACGCGCACTCGGCGACGGCGCCCTCGGCTTTCTGCTGAAGGCCGCCGACCCACGAGAATTGATCAACGGGGTCTGTGCGGTCGCGGGCGGCGCCGCCTACCTGTCACCCGAGATCACTCGCCGCGTGATCGCCTCCTACCGCGACCCCGATCGTGCGCGCGAGGCGCGAGCACGCGGCGCGGTGGCGGCCCTCAGCGAGCGGGAGCGCGACGTGCTCGCCCTGCTCGGCGCGGGCACGACCAACGCGGAGATCGGCTCGAGCCTCCACCTCGTCGAGGGCACGGTCAAGGGGCATGTGAGCTCGCTCATGCTGAAGCTCGGAGTCCGAAACCGGGTCGAAGCTGCGATCATCGCGCATCACGCGGGCATCGTCGCCGACGGAAGAGGTGAGTGAGCGCGCTACTGCAGCGCCGAGGTGAGGCGCGCGACGCCGTCGAGGAACGTCGCAGAACCCGGCTCGCGTTCCCATTCCTCGAGGGTCAGCTGGCGGCCCGCATCGCGATAGCCCTGCTCGACGGCGCGCATCTGCCGGACGAACGAGCGGCCGCGCACGAGCAGCGAGACCTCGGAGTTCAGGCTGAACGAGCGGATGTCCATGTTGCTCGACCCGATCACGGCGACGTCGTCGTCGATCGAGAGGTGCTTCGAGTGCAGGATGTACGGGCCGGGGTAGAGCCAGATCTTCACGCCCGCCTGCAGCAGCGCGCGGTAGTACGAGCGCTGTGCATGCCAGACGGAGCCCTGGTCGCCGATCTCCGAGACGAAGAGCTGCACGTCGAGTCCGCGGTAGCAGGCCGAGGTGATCGCGTAGAGCATCGCCTCGTCGGGCACGAAGTACGGGCTCGTGATGATCGCCTGCCGCTGCGCCGAGTTGATGAGCGTGAGGAAGAGGCGCAGGCCGTTCTCGGCGTCGTAGCCGGGGCCGCTCGGCACGACCTGGCAGACGAGCGAGTCGGGTGAGGCGTCGGCGGGCACGGCCGCGGCCGGCACGTTCTCCTCCTCACCGAGCAGCTCGTCGGTCTCGAGGTACCAGTCGGAGAGGAACACGGTGTTGACGGCGGTCACGACCGGGCCCGTGACGCGGGTCACGAGCTCTTGCCACATGAGCCCGCGCTTGATGTTCTTCGGCGAGTTGTAGCTGCGGGCGATGAGGTTCTGCGACCCCATGAAGCCGACGTTCCCGTCGACGACGACGAGCTTGCGGTGGTTGCGGAGGTCGGGCCGCTGGTACTGCCCCTTGAGCGGGCGCACCGGCAGCATCGAACTCCACTTCGCGCCGATGCGGTCGAGCTCTGCGTAGGTCGCATCGTGGCCGGCTGTGCGGTTCGTGGCGACGGCGTCGAGCAGCACGCGCACGGTGACGCCGCGCGCGGCGGCACGCTCCATCGCCGCGAAGAAGCCCCTCGTGGTGTCGTCGAACGAGACGATGTAGAACTCGACGTGCACGAAACGGGTGGCGGTGTCGATCTCGGCCGCCATGGCGTCGATCGAGGTCTGATAGTCGCCGATGAGCTCGGCCGTGTTGCCGCCGACGGCGGGCAGTGCGCCGAGGGTGCGGTTCTGCTCGGTGAGCGTGGCGAACCACTCGGGCCACGTCGCGCGGTCGGGGGCGAGGTCGACGCCCTCGGCACGTGCGGCGATCATGGCGTTGATCTCGTGCTGCTTCTCACGCCGCTTCTTCGGCAGCTTCACGCTGCCGATGAGGAGGAAGAAGAGGATGCCGACGAAGGGGATCAGGAAGATCGCGAGCAGCCACGCCATCGCGGCGGTGGGCTTGCGCCCCCGGGGCACGATGATCAGCGCAGCGATGCGGATGGCGAGGTCTGCCAGTATCAGCACGCCTCCGATGATCGCGGCGAGCTCCGTGCTCATTCGCCACCTCCCCGGGTCGTCTTGCTCGCCTCTCGCAGGTGCAGAACTGCAGCGGTCGGGAGAAGTGGTCTGAGTATGCCACCCCGCCCGGCCGGGCGGAAGAGGGCGCAGACACCGTGCCGCGCCGTCGGAGCGAGCTCGCGACGCTCAGCCGGCGAGCATCGGAGCGGGCACGGTGAACGGCGGCTCATTCGGCACCGGCGGGCTCGCGGCATCCCCGATGCCGATGCCGGAAGCGGCGAGGCGCCGCGCGCTCTCTTCGGCGTCGACCCAGTCGAGCGCGGCGTACGCGCCGAGGGGCACGACCGAGTGCAGCACGGTCGTCGGGTACACGTGCACCAGGTTGAAGGCGCGGGCGCCGTCGCGGCCCCTGGTGCCGCCGACGGGCACGTTGAGGTCTTGCGTGTAGCAACTGGCCGAGGCGACCGAGACCGGCACACCCGCGAAGGTCGCGGTCGAGGAGTAGTGCAGATGGCCGGCGATGATCGAGCGGATGTCGCTGCCCTCGACGACCTCGGCGAGCGCGCCCTGATCGCGCAGCTCGACGGCGACCGCGAGGTCGAGCACGCTCGGCATCGGCGGGTGGTGCATGGCGAGGACCGTGCCGTGCGGCGCCGGAATCGAGAGCTCCTCGGCGAGCCAGTCGAGCTGCTCGGGAGCGATCGCCCCGTGGTGATGACCCGGCACCGTGGAGTCGAGCGTGATGACGCGCAACCCGTTGACGTCGTCGACCCGGTCGACCGGTCGCGCGTCGCCGCGCTCGCCCAGCAGCCCGCTCCGGAACGCCGCACGGTCGTCGTGGTTGCCCATGACCCAGATGACCCGGGCGCCCAGCCGTTCGGCGACGGGGTCGACGATGCGCCGGATGCGGTCGTATGCATCTGGCTCGCCCTTGTCGGCGAGGTCGCCCGTGAAGACGATCGCCTCGGGGCGGCCGCCCGATGCCTCGAACTCCTCGAACAGAGCCTCGAGGTGCCGCTCGCTCGAGACCCGGTCGTAGAGCATGCCGCCGCCGGCGAGCATGTGGGTGTCGCTGATATGGAGGAGGAAGTGGTCCGGCCGGGGGTACTCGGCCGTACGGGTGATCACGATTCGTCCCATCGATCGGAGGTCGACGCGCAACCTCGGGCGTCTGGCATGCACACTAGCCGACCACGCGATTCTGAACGGCGCATGAACGCGGCATGTGCCGGAGTCTCGAATCCAGCTTCGGAGCACGGCGCGGGTTAGGCTCGGATCGTGTCCGTCAGAACCACGCACCACCGGCGGCCTGCATGAGCCGGCACCACCTGCCCGACGGCCGGCACTTCGCCGTCACGTGGTCGATCCCCGACGACTTCGGCGGAATGACCGACGCGCTGCTGCGCCGATCAGCGGCCTTCGACCGCGTCGACGGCGTCGAGGTCGAGGTGCTCACCTTCGATGCTCGGCCCGACACCCCCGATGTCGAACACGCCCTTCGCGAGCGCGGGGCGCTGACGCCCGGGGTGCGGGTCTCGAACCTCTACGACTGGCTTCGGACGCATCCGCTGCCCGGCGGGTCGCTTCGCCTCGACCGCGACGTGTTCACCCCGCTCACCCCTGACGAGCCGGCGGATGCCGCGCGGCGCGGTGACCTCGTGACGAGTCGTTCGCGGCTCGGGGCCGACGGCAGCCCGCTGCAGACCGACCACTACCGCGACGACGGCACGCTGCTATTGAGCGACCGCAGAGACGCCAGGGAACGCGGCGTGCCCGGCGGCCGATCCGTGGTGCTGTGCGACCGCGAGGGCCGGCCGGTGCGCTCATGGCGTCAGGTGTGGCCGCTCTACCGCGCCTGGCTCGACGCACTGACCGCGGGCGAGCAGAGCTTCATGATCATCGACAGCAAGACCGTTGCTCCGTTCATGCTCGACTACCGTCGCCCGCACGTGATCAACGCGCATGTCGTGCATGCCTCGCACCATTCGCCAGAGGGCGACGACCACCCGATCCGCCGGTCGCGGCGCGAAGCGCTCGAGCGCATCGACGACTTCGACCTCGTGGCGGTGCTCTCGCACCGGCAACGCGCCGATCTCGAACAGCTCGTGGGCCGACACGAGCAGCTCGTGGTGATCCCGAATCCACGGCCGGCGCCGCCGATGATGCAGCCGCAGGTGGCGCCGCCCTCCTCGCGGCCCCGCGACCCGGCCCGCGGCATCGTGCTCGCGGCGCTCACCCGGCGCAAGCGGGTCTCGCACGCGGTCGACGCGATCCAGGCGGCCGGTCCACTGGCCGGCGCGAGCGTGCGCCTCGACGTCTACGGCGACGGCGAGAGCCGTGCGGCCCTCGAGCGTCGCATCGTCGACCGGGCGGTGGTCTCGCTCCACGGCTACGATCCCGACGCGCGCCGGCACCTCTCGAGCGCGTCGTTCCTCCTGCTGACCTCGCACTCCGAGGGGTTCCCGCTCGTGCTCGTCGAGGCCATGGCCGCCGGGTGCCTGCCGATCGCCTACGACATCCCCTACGGCCCGGCCGACCTCATCCGCGACGGACGAAACGGCTTCCTCGTGCCCGCCGGCGATGTCGACGCCCTCACCGATGCGATCGTTCGACTGCAACGGATGTCGCCGCGACGGGTCGCCCGCATGCGGGCCGCCGCGGTGCGGAGCGCCCGCCGGTTCGACGAAGAGCGGGTGACCCGTATCTGGGCACGTGAACTCCGCCGGGCCGTGGCTCGGCGCGAGTCTCGGCACGGGAGACTGTTCCGCGGCGCTCGCAACCTGGCCGCGAAGGTGCCGATGCCCCGGCGGGTGCGCTCGCTCGGCGCCCGCGGCGTCGCCGGGATCGACCGGGTCGCGCGGTCGATCAGGCGCTCGCGCTGAAGCGGTCGGTCGATGGCGCGGCCCCCGCCGGTTTCAGGAATCCGACCGCCGTCGGAACAGCAGCCGCTGCGCCGCGAACGCGAGCAACGCGCCGACCGCGTAGGCGAGCAGGTCGATCGGGTCGAACGAACTGCCGAAGACGAGGCGGGCCGGTGGGAACACCTCGACGAGCCGCTGCGGCAACCCGGTGAGCTGGAGGAGTTCGATCGTCGCCGCAACGGCGAACGCCGCTGCCGCGCTCGTCGCGTCGCCCAGTCGCGGCCAGACTGCACGGAGCAGGAACGCGATGAGCCCCACGTAGAGCACGCTGCCGAGGAGATCGACGACCACCGTGCGTGGCACGAACTGCAGGCCCGCGCCGATCGCGAGGCAGGCGACCGCGGCCACGAGCGCTCGCACACGGAGGCACGCAGCACCGATCGACGCCGGCGCCTGCTGCGCGCTCACCCCTTGTGACGGGGCTTGCGGAACGGCTTGCCGCCGTCGCCGTGGCGATCGCCGCCGCGATCGCGATCATTCGAGCGCCGCGCCGGGCCGCCGCGATCGGGCCGCAGCTCGATGAGCCGCCCCGAGATGCGGGTGGCGTCGAGTCGCTCGAGCGTCTCTCGCGGCAGGTCGGCCGGCAACTCGACGAGTGAGAACTCGGGGCGGATCTGGATCGCGCCGAAATCCTCGCGACTGAGACCGCCTTCGTTCGCGAGTGCGCCGACGATCTGGCGCGGTTCGACCTTGTGGCGCTTGCCGACGGCGATGCGGTAGGTCGCCATCGGGCCGCTGCTCGGCCGCTGGCGGCGCTCGGGGCGGCTGCCGCGATCGAAGCGGTCGCCGCGATCGAAGCGGTCGGGTCGGTCGCCGCGGGGCGGGCGCTCGGTCCACTCACGCTCGGCACGCTTCGGGCGCTCGGGCTCGGGCTCCAGCAGGAGGGGCGATTCGCCCTGCGCCACGACGGCGAGTGCGGCCGCGACATCCGCTTCGGGCACATCGTGATTACGTACGTAGTGGGCGATGATGTCGCGGAACCCGTTGATGCGCTCGTTCTGGTCGAGCGCCGCGGTGATGCGGTCGTCGAAGCGGGCGAGGCGCGTGACGTTGACGTCGTCAACGCTCGGCAGCTGCATCTGCACGATCGGCTGACGCGTGGCCTTCTCGATGCGGGCGAGGAGGCCCCGCTCGCGCGGGGTGACGAAGCTGATCGCGTCGCCCGTGCGGCCGGCACGCCCCGTGCGGCCGATGCGGTGCACGTAGGGCTCGCTGTCGGGCGGGATGTCGAAGTTCACCACGTGGCTGATGCGCTCGACGTCGAGGCCGCGCGCCGCGACATCCGTGGCGACCAGGATGTCGAGCTTGCCCGACTTCAACTGGTTCACCGTGCGCTCACGCTGCACCTGTGCGATGTCGCCGTTGATCGCGGCGGCCGAGTACCCGCGGGCACGGAGCTTCTCGGCGAGCTCTTCGGTGACGCTCTTCGTGCGCACGAAGACGATCATGCCCTCGAAGTTCTCGACCTCGAGGATGCGGGTGAGGGCGTCGACCTTCTGCTGGTACGACACGATGAGGTAGCGCTGGCTGATGTTCGCCGACGTCTGCGTCTTCGTCTTGACGGTGATCTCTTGGGGATCGTTCAGGTACTGCTTCGACATGCGACGGATCGCGGCGGGCATGGTCGCGGAGAACAGCGCGACCTGCTTGGTGTCGGGGGTGTCGGCGAGGATCGTCTCGACATCTTCGGCGAAGCCCATCTTCAGCATCTCGTCGGCCTCGTCGAGCACGAGGTAGGTGAGTTCCGAGAGGTCGAGGGTGCCCTTGTCGAGGTGGTCCATGATGCGGCCCGGGGTGCCGACGACGATGTGCACTCCGCGGCGCAGCGCCGAGAGCTGCACCCCGTAGCCCTGACCGCCGTAGACGGGCAGGATGTGCACGCCCTTGAGGTGCGCGGCGTACTTCTCGAACGCCTCGCAGACCTGGAGTGCGAGCTCGCGCGTGGGGGCCAGCACGAGGGCCTGCGGCGTCTTCTGGGAGAGGTCGAGGCGCGCCAGGATGGGCAGCGCGAACGCGGCCGTCTTGCCGGTGCCGGTCTGCGCGAGGCCGACCACGTCGCGCCCCTCGAGCAGGGTCGGGATCGTTGCGGCCTGGATCGCGGAGGGCGTCTCGTAACCGACGTCGGCGAGCGCCTTGAGCACCGCGCCATCGAGGCCGAGGTCGGAGAATGTCGTCGCGGCGGGCTCTTCAGGGGCCACTGCCGGGGCGGAAAGGTCTTCGGAAGTCACCCTTCAGAGTAGACCGCCGGGCTGGGAAGCCGCACGGAGCGCGACTGAAGCGGTCGCTTCCGATGTTTCCCGGCGGCTCGCGGCGGCTCGCGGCGGCTCGCGGCGGCTCGCGGCCCGAGGTCGCACAGTATGCGGCCTCCACGCGCCGAACGCAAGGGGTGGCGAAATGCCCGCGAATAGGGAATCGTGGCCGGTTCGTGATCGCAGAGGAGGATCAGCATGCTGACAATGACCGATACCGCAAGCACGGTCGTCAAGGAGATCGTCTCCCGGAACGGCGGCCCCGACAGCGCCGGACTGCGCATCGAGGCCGAGGACGGCGGCGGCACGGAGTTCGCCGTGGCGATCGTCCCGACTCCAGAGGAGAGCGACGTCGTCGTCGAGCAGGATGGCGCGCGCGTCTTCCTCGGAACGGTGGCCACGAAGTCGCTCGACGACAAGACGCTCGACGCTCGGGTCGCCGACGACGGCCGCGTCGCGTTCGACATCATGCCGCAGCAACCCTGACCGGATGCCGCGCCGGCGCCCCCGCGATCCTCGGATCGCGGGGGCGTTCGTCTGTACGCCCGAGCGCGCGCCTCGACCTCCGATATCGTATGGTCAGCGGCGCCGCGGACGCCGCGTGCCGTTCAGGTGTCGCGGTGTCGCCACCAGTCAGGGGGTGCAGCGGAATGCTGCAGGCAATCGGGCACATCCTTCCGATCGCGCTCGCCGTCGCGATCAGTTCCGTGCCGATCATGGCGACGATCGTCATCCTGCTCTCGCCGCGGCGCGGAGCGTCCGCCGCTCCCTTCCTCATCGGGTGGGTGCTCGGCATGGTCATGCTGGTCGTCATCACCACCCTCTCGGCGCAGGCAGTGCCGACGCCACGTTCCGATCGGCAGCCGGCCACGGCGGTCGGCATCGCCGAGATCGCCGTCGGCGCGGCTCTCATCGTCATCGCGATCGTCTCGTGGCGACGCGCCCGACGGAATCCGGTCGACGGCATGCCCGCCTGGCTCGGCAAGCTGACCTCCATCGGACCGTGGAGCGCGTTCGGCCTGGGAGCGGCCCTGAACATCCGCCCCAAAGAGATCCTGCTCGCGATCGCGGCCGGTCTCGCCGTGCGCGGTGCCGGTCTCACCGTCACCGAGTCGGTGATCGCGATCGTCGTCTACACGGTCATCGGGGCATCCACCGTGGCGGTGCCGGTCATCGCGACGCTCGTCGATGCGAAGGGCATGCAGCCCAGACTGCTGTCGATGCAGGAGTGGCTCGGCCGCAACAACAGGGTCGTGACGTCGCTCATCCTGCTGCTCGTCGGCGTGTTCATCATCGGGTCGGGGATCGCCCGGCTGTGACGGCACCCCCGGCCGGGTGAGTCGCCTCGGTCATCATGCACGCCGCATGAATCGGAGTCCGAACTGCACGCCGAGCCCTGCGGCATCCGGAACCAGCGTGCGCCAGAACGACTCGCCATCGCGTTGCCACACGAATCCGGCACCGGATGCTGCGGGAACGACGGCCGACCCGATGGCGGGATTCTCTCCCGCCTCGAGGAGCTCCGCTGCGGCACGCCGGCCGTCGACGTCGATGACGAGGTCGCTGTCGCCATTGCGGTACCTCCCCGCAGCGCCGGAGGGGAACAGGCCCGAGGTGCCGTCGGCCGCGGCGACGTCGGCGGGGGCGGGTGCGACCGGACCGTTCAGGCCGGCAACCTCGCGCGCGAGCATCGGCATCAGCTCGTCGAAGAAGGGACGCGCACGCCCGCCGTTCGTCAGGAGCACGAACGCGCAACCCGCGGATGGCACGGCGCGCGCGAAGGCGAACTGCCCGTTCGTGCCGCCGTCGTGCCCGAACACCTTCGCGTCATCCCAGCGTTCGATCATCCAGCCGAGACCCCAAGCGTCGATGCCGGGCACGGCGGTGCGGATGGCGGGCGAGCACATCGCCGCGACCGTCGCCGCGGACAGCACCCGCTGCCCGTCGCCGGTCGTGCCGCCGCGCATCGTCATCGCCAGGAGATCGAGCACGCTCGCGGCATCCGTCGTGAGAATGCCGGCCGGTGCCATGCCGGGCGGAATCGACCACGGCTCCGCCCGGGTGAGCCGACCGTCCGCCCGGAAGACATGGCCGATGGCCGGAGCCTCGACATCTTCGGCGCGGGTCGGGGCGGCAACCCGCTCGAGGCCGAGCGGGCGGTCGATCAGCTCGTGCACGACCCGACGCCATGGCATGCCGGCGGCGACCTCGATCGCTCGCCCCGCGATGACGTAGCCGGCGTTGCCGTACGAGAACCGTTCGCGGAGCGGGTGCACCTGCTCGGCATCGCCGAGGTCGTCGACGTATCGGGCGATGGCGAGGTCGTCGTCGCCGGTCTCGCGGAATCGGTCGCCCACGATGCCGCTGCGATGGGCGAGCAGGTCGGCGAGCGTCACTTCTTCGGCGACCGCGGGATCGGCGAGGGCGAGCGACGGCAGCACCGCACGCACCGGTGCCGCGACCGAGAGAACGCCCAGTTCGTCCAGCCGCAAAGCGGCGGCGGCCGTCCACGCCTTCGTGATCGACCCGATCTGGAACGAGGAGTCGCGACGCACCGGGTCGCCCGTGGCGATGTCGAGCACTCCGCTCTCGACGAGCGTTCGGTCGTGTTCGTCACCGCCGCGGCCGAGCCGGAGGATGCCGAGTTGCGCACCCGGTACGTCATGACGCTGCCGGAGCCGATCGAGTTCGTTCCGCCATCCGTCGGCGTCGCCCGCCGTCATCGCGCGCTGCTCGCGGTCATAGGAGCGGCACGCCGATCTGCGGAACGGCCGAGATGAGCTGCCGGGTGTACTCCTCGCGCGGACGCTCGAGCACGGAGAGCACGTCACCCTCCTCGACGAGCTCGCCACGCAGCATCACTGCGACGCGGTCGCAGACGTGCCGCACGACGGCGAGATTGTGGCTCACGAACAGCACGGTGAGACCGAGTTCACGCTGCAGGTCGACGAGGAGGTTCAGCACCGATCCCTGCACCGAGACGTCGAGCGCCGAGGTGATCTCGTCGGCGAGGATCACCTCGGGTCCGGCGGCGAGCGCACGCGCGATGGCGATCCGCTGGCGCTGACCACCCGAGAGCTCGTTCGGGAGTCGCGTCGAAAAGGTGGCCGGCAGCCGAACCGCTTCCAGCAATCGGGCGGTCTCGCGTCGTCGGTCGCCGCCTCTCGGCGTTCGCTCTCGCTGGCGCCTCGCCCGGGCGACGATCGCTTCGCCGAGGGTGTCGCCGACGCTCCGGCGAGGGTCGAGGCACGAGTTCGGGTCCTGGAAGATCATCTGGATGCGCCGCCGGACCAGGGCTGCGTCTCCGCGGGCGTTCGCGATCTCGACGCCGTCGAGCGTGATGCTGCCGGTCGTGGGTTCGTGCAGTCCGACCGCTGCGCGCGCGAGGGTCGACTTGCCCGAGCCTGATTCGCCGACGAGCCCGGTGATCGACCCCGACGCAACCTCGAGGGAGACGTTCCGCACCGCATGGACGGCGGCGTGCCCGTGACCGAATACGACGGTCACGTCGCGGAAGGCGAGCGTGCTCATCCGACCACCTCCACGGGTCGATCGGCATCGGCATCGGAATCGGAATCGGCGTCGATGTCGATGTCGATGTCGAACACTCGATCCTCCGGGATGGTCGCCAGCCGCTCCGAACGGTCGCCGTCCATCGTGGGCACCGAATCGAGGAGCGCCCTGGTGTACGGATGCCGCGCCCGACCGCCCACCAGATCGTCGACGGAGACCGCCTCGACGATGCGTCCGCGGTACATCACGAGCACACGAGTGCAGACGGCGGTGATGACGGCGATGTCGTGGGAGATGAGCACGATCGCCGTGTCATCGGTGCGGTTGATCTCGGTGAGGAGGCCGAGGACGCCCTTCTGCACCGTCACGTCGAGGGCCGTGGTCGGCTCGTCGGCGATGATCAGCTTCGGCGTGCCCATCAATCCCATCGCGATCATCGCCCGCTGGCGCATGCCGCCAGAGAACTCGTGCGGGTACTGCTGCGCACTCTGCTCAGGACGGGGGATGTGCACGGCGCGGAGTCGATCGATCGCCCGCTGCAGCGCAGTGCGTCGTTTCGCGCCCTCATGGAGTTGCGCGATCTCCGCCACTTGCGGGCCGACCTTGAGCGCCGGATTCAGCGACGACATCGGGTCCTGGAAGACCATCGCGAGTCGGGTTCCGAGCAGCCGCGCGTGGCGCCGGTTGACGGCATCCGCCGAGATCTCCCCCGGCCCGGCGAGCGTGACGCCGTCGAACTCGAGCCGGCCGGCGGATGCGCGGAGCGGAAGGTCGGTGAGGCCCGCGATCGACATCATGCTGAGACTCTTGCCAGAACCGGACTCGCCGACGATCCCGAGGATCTCGCCGCGGGCGACGTCGAAGGAGATACTCTGAACCGGGTGGGTCCAACCTGCCTCCGCCGGAGCCGACACGACGAGGTCGCGCACGCTGAGCACCCGCTCGGTGTCTTCCGGCAGCGCGCCGTCGGTGTTGTGATCGGCGTGGGGTTGCGGCGGTCGCCTGGCGCCGCGCGGTGTGCGCACCGAACCGGTGCCGGGGAGGTTCTTGGCGAGGAACTCGCCGAAGAGCGTGAAGACGAGCCCGGCGATCACGATCGCGGCACCGGGCACGAGCGCCGACGCCGGGCTCACGAAGATGCGGGTCTGACCCTCGCCGAGGAGGCGCCCCCAGTCGTAGTCGGGCGCCTGCACGCCGAGGCCGAGAAAGGAGAGGCTCGCGAACGCCACGAGGCTGGCGCCCGCGCTGATCGTGGCGCGCACGATCAGCGGGTCGCGGATGTTGGGCAGCACATGCCGGAACATGATCGTCCACCGCGGCACGCCGAGCACATGCGCTGCGGCGACGTAGTCGCGGCCGAGCACCGAGGCACTCAGCGTGTACGTCAACCTGGCGTAGTCGGGCGTCATCGCCGCCCCGATCGCGATGACCGCGCTCAGCGCGCTCTGCCCGAGCACCACGGCCAGCCCGATCGCGAGCAGCAGGGCCGGGAAGGCGACGGCGATGTTGATCGACGAGACGACGAGTCGCGACGTGCGTGTGCCGAGCATGGCCGGAACCAGGCCGAAGAAGATGCCGAAGCAGACGCCGATCGCCGTTGCGCACAGCGCCATGGCGACCGAGAGCTGCGTGGCGACGAGCGTGCGCAGCAGCACGTCGCGCCCGCCGGCATCCGTGCCGAACGGATGCTCGGGTGAGGGCGGCTGAGAGATCTGACCGGGGTCGGAGATGCTCGCCTGCTCGCCCCAGATCATCGGTGCGACCACGGCCACGGCGAGCACGCCGAGCACCCCGATCGTCGTCGCGATGCCGAGCGGTGAGGCGATCGCGGAGCGCAGGCGGCGGGTGGACATGTCAGCCGTCCTTCAGCGCAGTGCGCGGGTCGATGGCGATGAGTACGAGGTCGACGACCAGGTTGATGACGAGGATCACCGCGCCGTAGAAGACGACGATCGCCTGGATGAGCGGGTAGTCCTTCTGCTGGATCGATTGCACGATCGTCGTGCCGAGGCCCGGCCAGGCGAAGATGTTCTCCACGAGCACCGTGCCGGCGATCATGCCGCCCAGGAGCAGGCCCGAGATCGTCAGCGTCGACGTCAGGATGTTGGGCAGCACGTGGCGAAGGTAGAGCCGCGGCGCCGGCATCCGCTTGGCGCGGGCGGTGCGCACGTACTCCTGCTCGAGCACGACGAGCGTCTCAGCGCGCACGATGCGCGAGATGGCCGCGATTCCGCCGATCGCCAGCGCAGCGACAGGGAGGATGTACGAACTCGCCCCGCTGCGACCGGCGACCGGAAGCACCTGCGCCGACACCGCGAAGAGGTAGACGAGCCCCACGCCGAGGAGGAACTCGGGTATGACCGAGAACACGGTCGCGAAGGAGGTGTACGTCACCTCCAGCGGGCGCCGGCGTCCGCGACGCGTCAAGGCGCCCGCCGCGAGTCCGAGCGGGATGCCCACGAGCAGCACGATGGCCACCGCGATGGCCGCCAGTTCCAGCGTGGCCGGCAGCCGAGATGCCATCACCTCGGCGACCGGCACCCGAAGCGTGATCGACTCGCCCATCGAGCCCGAGAACAGTCCGCTCCAGAGGCGAAGGTACTGCAGCCAGAGCGGGAGGTCGAGGCCCAGCTCGACGCGCCGCTGTTCGACGAGCTCGGGCGTCGCATTCGGGCCGGCCGACGTCTGTGCCGGATCTCCCGGGATGAGCTGCACCATCAGGAAGGCCGCGGTGACGAGCACGATGACCGACACGACGAAGTGACCCAGGCGGCGGAATCCGTAGCGGATCCAGACCCGGCGGCCGGCCCGTGCGCGGGGAGGCGCCGCGGGAGCGGCCGCCGGGGCCGTCGTCGTGTCGGTCATCGAGGGTGCTCAGCCCTTCATCTGGATCGAGGGGCCGATCAGGGTGTTCGGCAACGCGAGTTCAGCACCGTTGAGGTAGGTCACCTCGTCTTGCGCAGCGAACGGGATCGTGTCGGCCGCTTCGTAGAGCGCCTGCTCGGCTTCCTTCCAGAGGTCGCACGATTCGACACCCGCGAGCTCTCCGGCCGCAGCGATCTTCTCGTTGTAGACCGGGTTGTCGATACCCGCTGAGTTGCGGCCGCCCGGAGGCAGCGCACCCGTGTTCCACGGCACCATGATGCTCGGCAGCCAGGCGTTGATGGCCGCGTCGGCGATGTCGAAGCTGCCCAGGTTGCCCTCGTCGTAGAGCTTGGAGAGCTTGAAGTTCACGTCGCCGCCGTCGAGTTGCAGGTCGACGCCGACCTTGGCGTACTCCTGCTGGGCCAGCTCCATGGCCGCAGACATCGTCTCGGAAACGGTGAAGAGCATGCTGAGCGTGAGGGGCTGGCCGTCCTTGGCGCGCATGCCGTCGGCGCCCTTCACCCAGCCGGCCTCATCGAGCAGCTTCTCGGCCGCGGCGACGTCGTAGTCGGGCACGGCACCGTCGGTTGCGTCGTAGGGGCACTGGTTGGGAGCCATCATGGCGAGGCGTTCCGCGCGGTAGCCCTTCCCATCGGTGATGACCTGCGTGAGCGCTTCGAAATCGATGGCCTTGGCGAGCGCGAGCCGCACGTTCGGATCGGCCGTCGGCTTGCCCTCGAGCTGCGAGAAGTACCACTGACCCTGGATGAGCGAGACTCGGCGCCCGACCTCGGCGGATGCCGCGACACGATCTTCGTCGGGGCCGGTGACCGTGGCGGCGTTGAGCTCGCCTGCGAGCAGCAGGTTCGCCGCCGTGCTGACGTTCTCGATGACGCGGATGGTCACCTCGTCGGGCGCGGCCTCCGTCTCGGAGGTGTTGCCGCCCTCGGGTCCCCACGTGTAGCCGTCACGCTTCGTGAGCGTGTAGTGATCGCCGGTCACCGCTTCGGTGAGCTGGTACAGGCCGGTGCCGACGGACGCGGCGGACGCGGCATCCGGGTCGTCGAGTGCCGGCTGGCACATGATCTCGAGCGCGCCAGTCTGGGTGAGCAGGAACGAAGACGGCGCCGTGACGCTCACCGTGACGGTTCCGGCATCGTTGTCGAACTCGGCGGTCGCGTCGGCGGGCACGAGCACCCCGTTGATGGCCGATTCGTTCTCGACGTCGGTGACCCAGTTGAAGTTGGCCGCGACCACCTCCGGCGTGAGCTCGCTGCCGTCTTCGCAGGTCACCCCTTCCTTGAGGTGATACGTCACTTCGGTGGACGACTCCTCCCACGACTCCGCGAGCCACGGGCTTGCCTCACCGGTCTCGGGATCGAAGAACACGAGGTTGTCGTACATGAACCCCGTGACTTCGCGGGCGGCGTTCGCGGTGGTCATGAATGGATTGAGGTTGCCCGGATCGTCGGTGAGGCCGAAGACGAACGTGCCATTCGAAGATCCGTCATCACCTCCTCCAGCGGAGCAGCCGGCGAGGAGCAGCACGCCGGCTGAGGTCGCCGCGGCCACCTTCAGGAATCGGGTCTTGTTCATGAGATCTCCTGCTGTTCGGATGTTGCTGTCGGGATGTGATCGTCGGACCCGGTCGGGCTCGGCCGAGTTCGTACCAGCATCACACCCGGCAAACCGGCGGCTGTTGTCGCGCCCGACCAAACTGCGAGAAAGTGGTTGGCGGATCCGACAGTGGGACGACCGGGCAGATCAGACGCGTGAACGAAGCTCATCCACGACGGCCCGACCGATGAGGCCGATGGAACGGTCGGCGTCGATGTTGCGGGGCTCCTCGAGGGTTTCGCGCACGAACACGGCGACCGCGTACCGGCCGCCGTCGGGGTATTCGATCATCCCCGCCTCGTTGCGCAGATACGGGAGCGTGCCGGTCTTGCCGCTGATGCGGATCCGCGAGTCGGGGAATCCGGCCTTCAATCGGTGCGGCCACACCTGGAGGGAGAGGATGCGCCGCGCCTCCGCCGTCGCTGCCGGAGCGAGCACTCCGCCCTCATCCCAGAGCAGTGCGAGGCTCGCGGTCACCTCACGCGGGGTGGTTCGATTCGTCGCGCTCGCGTCGAGCACGCGCATGCCGGCGAGCCGCTCGCGCAACGAATCATCCGGATGCTGCCAGGCCGGATCGTCGACATCGACGCCGGCGTCCTCCACCATCGTGCGGAACAGGCCTGCGCAGTCTTCGACGAGCACGGTCTGTTCGAGACCGAGCCGGCGCGAGCGCTCGTTGATGGCGTCGAGGCCGAGGAGGTCGATGAGGATGTCGGTCGCGCGGTTGTCGCTCACCGACATCATGCTCACCGCCAGATCCCGAACCGAGAGCGTGACGTCGTCGAGGAACACCGAGAGCGTGACGTCGTCGAGGAACACCGAGAGCCCGGTGTCTCCCGGCGTTCGGAACGCCTCGCGAGCGATGAACATGCCCTGTGCCGGGTCGATCGAGCCGTCGGCGAAGCGGCAGCAGAGCTCGGTGAGAACGGGCACCTTGAAGATCGAGGCCGGCACCACCAGATCGTCGGCCGCAACGCCGAACTCCTCACCGGTGTCGACGTCGATCGCATGCATCGTCGCCGTGACGCCGAGTTCGGCCTCGATGCTGCCGATCCGCTCACGCAGCGCCTGTTCCGTCATCGTTCTCCTTCCGCGCCGCCGGCGGCGGTGCCGTTCGCTCGGAATTGCTCCACTCCGCGGCCGGGCCGGGCGAGGACCTCCCGATCGGCGAGCACGAGCTCGCCGCGGCTGACCACCCATCGCGGCCATCCGTTCGCCTCACGCCCCTCATACGGCGAGTGGCCGGCACGCGAGATCAGCTCCCGATCGTCGATCACCCGGCGGTCGGCCGGGTCGATGGCGACGAGGTCGGCGTCGGCGCCTTCTCGGATCACGCCCTTGCGGGGGTGGAGGCCGAACAGTCGGGCCGGATTCCCGGCCGTCAGCCGCACCAGGGCGGTGAGGTCGATCCTGCCGCCGAGCACGCCCTCGGTGAAGAGCAGCGGCAGGAAGGTCTCGAGCTCCGCCATGCCTTTCGGCACCGTCGCGAAGCTGTGTGCCGGATCCATCTTCTGGGCGAGGGTCCACGGTGCGTGGTCGCTGCCGATCGTGTCGATCGAGCCGTCGGCGAGCCCGCGCCAGAGTGCCTGCACATCGTCGCGCGAGCGCAGCGGCGGCATTCCCACGTATCTCGCGGCATCTGGCCGGGCATAGCGCGACTCGTCGAGATAGAGGTAGACCGGGCGGGCCTCCACGTGCACGTCGACGCCGCGCCGGCGTGCTGCGGTCGCCACCTCGAGCGCCGCCGCGGATGAGCAGTGCACGACATCGATCGTCGCGCCGGTGAACTCGGCGATCGCCACGGCGCGCTCGACCGCGGCGCGCTCGGAGAGCACCGGTCGAGACGCCGGGTAGTGCTCGATGCCGGTCATCCCGGCGCGCTCGAGCTGCTCGCCCGCCGCGCGGACGATGGCCTCGTCCTCGCAGTGGATCATGACGACCATGCCCGCCTCGGCGGCACGCCGGATCGACTCGATGATCCGGCTCCCGTCCCAGTCGAACGCAGGCATCACCATCTTGTACGCGGAGTGCCCCGCAGCGCCGAGTTCGGCCAGTTCGTCGAGCGAGGCCTCGTCGACGGTGACGAGGCTCGGATGCAGGAGGAAGTCGGTCGTGGCCTGCTCCGCGAACGCGGCCCGGTCTCGCGCGACGGCCGCACCGACGGTCTCGCCGTCGAGCGGAAAGCTCATCTGCCCCACTGTGCCGACGCCGCCGGCGATCGCCGCGAGGGTGCCGGTGCGCATGTCGTCGGCGAAGGTCGGCTCGGCGCCTGCCAGCATGGCGGGAGTGCTGAGGTGCACGTGCGGATCGATCGCGGCGGGCACCACGAAGGTGCCGCGGCCGTCGAGTTCGGCTCTGCCGCGCATGCTCCCGCCGATCTGCGCGACTCGTTCGCCGACGATTCCGAGGTCCTCTTCGACGAGGCCACGCTCCGTCACGAGCGTGCCGCCGCGCACGACGGTGTCCATCACGTCGGCCAACGCACCTCCTCGATCGTTGCGACCACCCTTCCAGCGTCGTCGGATCGGAGGCCGGATTCTTGTCGGCTCGGCCAATGACCCGGCATGGTAGTTGTTGGACTGAACAGGGAGGTTCTGTGGCCGCACCCGAACTCACGCTCTCGAGGTTGCTCGACCGGTATCGCTTCGCTCAGCTCGAGCCGGTGATCCCGTTCGAGACCGATCGCAGCATCACCGGCGTCGTGACCGATGACGAACTGTGGGATGCCGAGGGCGCCCTCGTGCTCGGCATCGGGCTCACGGGCCGAGAAGCCGTCGACCGTGCCGCCGGTCGTTGGGCCGGCGCCGCCGCACTCGTCATTCGTTCCGACGCACTCCCGGTGGACGCGGCGGAAGACGTCGCCCGGGCCGTCGCGCCGACCGCGCTGCTCAGTCTCGGCCCTGCCATGTCGTGGCTGCGTTTCTCCGGCCTCGTCTCCGCCGAGCTCGAGGGCGCTGGCGAGATGGGGGCGACGATGTCGGAGTCTCGCGGCGACTCGGAGCTCCACGATTTCGCAGACTCGATCGCGGCGCTCGTCGGCGGCCCGGTGACCATCGAGGACATGTCGTCGGCGATCCTCGCGTTCTCCTCCGACCAGGACCGCGCCGACGAACCCCGCAAGCGAAGCATCCTCGAGCGGCGGGTCTCCCGGGTGCACAACGAGATCCTCGCGCGGGCCGGCGTCTTCGACCAGCTGTACTCCAGCACGCAGCCGGTGTTCGTCACGCCCACCATCGAGGGTGCCCGGCCCCGCGCCGCCATCCGCATCAAGGCAGGCGAGGAACTGCTCGGCTCGATCTGGGCCGTCGTCGACGGGCCCCTCTCCGTCGTGCAGTCTCGCGGCATGCTCGAGGCGTCCAACGTCGTCGGACTCTCGATGCTCAGGCGTCGGCTCTCGGACGAGGCGCACGGCGAATCGCGGCTCTCGCTGGTCACTCGCCTCGTCGAAGGCGGCTCGGCGGCCGCGGAGGCGGCGCGGGAGCTCGGCATCGGCGACGCGCCCGCCTTCGTCATGGCCATCCGGCGAACCGGATCGACCGGCGATGATCTCGAAGGCGGGCTCGCGCTGCGCAGCCTCTCTCGGGTGTTCGCGAGCTTCATCGCGTCGGTCAACCGCCGTGCGGCCGTCGCCGAGGTGGGAAGCACGATCTACGCGGTGATCCCCGTGCACGGAGCCGGCGACCCCGCATCTGCCGATGAAGCACACGTGGCAGGCGCCCGGCGGTTCGCCGAGGATCTGTTACGGCGAGTGCCGCGCGCCGACGTCACCATCGGCTACGGCGAGCTCGTCACCGACATCACGCAACTCGCGAGATCACGCCGGCAGGCGGACGCGGCCGTGCGGGTCAGCCGCCTGACCCGAGCGGAGGGCCAGGTCGCGTACTGGCGAGACGTGCAGGTGGACTCGCTGATGCTGGAGATCGTCGACACCATGATCAGCCGGCACGAAACGCTGGCGCACCCGCTCGACCGCCTGGCGGCTGAAGAGGAACGCAGCGGGATCGAGCTCGTGCCGACGCTCTCGGCGTATCTCGAGCACTTCGGTGACGTGACCGCGGCGGCGGCCTCGCTCTACGTGCACCCGAACACCTTCCGTTATCGGCTTCGGAAGATCGGCGCCGCAGCCGGCATCGAACTCGACGACGCCCGCACCCGATTCGAACTGCTGTTCCAGCTTCGCCTCGAGCGGTACCGCGGGCTCCTGCGCGGCGACTGAGCCATGACGCCCGTCGGATCCGACAACACGAGCCAGAGTTTTTGGGACGGACCGACGAAGAGCGTCAGGCGCGCGTCAGCGAACCTTGACTGGAAGCCGCGTCATGCGGGCCGACGAGGCGAAGGAATCCCAGCGTGTCGAACGTGAGCATGAGCGTCATCCCGGCTGACATCGCCCTCGGCCGCCTGCTCGACGACATCCGACGACTCGTCGTCATCGAATCTCCCTCCTCCGACCTGGCTGCGGTCGAACGGAGTGCACGGGCGGTCGGCGCACTGATCGCCGAGCGCCTCGGCGCGGAGGCGGAGACCCTCGTTATCGACGGAGTCACCCATCTGCGGGTTCGCTTCGGCGATGGACCGAGTCGAGTGCTGATCCTGACCCACCACGACACCGTCTGGCCGATCGGCACCCTCGAACGCATCCCGTTCGAGGTCGAAGGCGACATCCTCACCGGCCCCGGGTCGTTCGACATGAAGGCCGGACTCGTCTCGGGAATCCACGCGATCGCCGCGGTACTCGAACACACCCCGGCGCTCGACGGGGTGACGCTCCTCGTCACCGGCGATGAGGAACTCGGCTCCCCGACCTCACGGGAGCTCATCGAGGCCGAGGCGGCAGGTTGCGCCGGTGTGCTCGTGCTCGAGGCTGCCGCAGACGGCGGCGCCCTGAAGATCGCGCGCAAGGGCGTGTCGACCTACCGCGTCGTCATCACCGGGCGTGCCTCGCATGCCGGACTCGAACCCGAACTCGGGGTCAACGCGGTCGTCGAACTCGCACACCAGATCGTGCGAATCGCCGCGCTCGGGGCGGCAGAGCACGGCACGACCGTGACGCCGACCGTGGTCGACGGCGGCACCGCACAGAACACCGTGCCCGCGACGGCCTCGGTGCGCGTCGACGTGCGCGCGGCGACGCGAGCGGAACAGGATCGGGTCGATTCGGCCATCCGCAGTCTGTCTCCCGTGCTCGAGCGGGCATCGATCACGGTCGAGGGTGGTCCCAATCGGCCCCCCATGGAGCCCGAGGCATCCGCCGCGCTCTTCGAGCGAACACGACGAGTCGCCGCCGAGATCGGCATCGAGCATCTGGCCGGCGTCAGCGTCGGCGGCGGTTCAGACGGGAACTTCACCGCCGGAATCGGCGTGCCGACACTCGACGGTCTCGGTGCCGTCGGCGCCGGGGCGCACGCTGACCACGAGCACGTACGCGTGCACCACCTGCCCGAGCGCACCGCCCTCGTCGCGGCCCTCATCGAAGACCTCGCGGGGGCCGCACGATGAGCGGAGTTCGCCAGGCGCCCGCATCGGCTCCATCGCTGACCGCCGTGCCCGTGCAGTCGGATCACGACGCGATGCGGCTCATCTCAGTGCTCGATCGCGTCTGGGGCGGTTCGGTCGGATCCAGCCACCTCGACCAGGGGATGGTCATCGCCCTCGCGCACGCGGGTGACTATGCGGTGCTCTTCGAGCACGATGGTGAGGCCGTCGGGGCCGGAGTCGGGTTCTTCGGGCCGCCGCTCGACGCGGTGCTGCACTCGCACATCGTCGGAGTGGTGCCCGAAGTGCTCGGGCGCGGCGTGGGGCTCGCGATCAAGCAGCATCAGCGCGAGTGGTGCCTCGAGCGCGGCGTCCGCACGATGACGTGGACCTTCGACCCGCTCGTGGGTCGGAATGCGGCGTTCAACCTGCGCAAGCTCGGCGCACGCGCAGAGCGATACCTCGAGAACTTCTACGGCGAGATGGTCGACGGCATCAACTCCGGCCAGGCGACCGACCGGGTGCTGCTGCGCTGGCGGCTCGACCGACCGAGCCCGGTTGCCGGGCCGATGGCGGATGCGCCGGGCGTGCCGGTGGTTCCCTGGCTCGTCGAGGACGCAGACGGCGAACCTCGCCGATTGACGCCTGGGCCCGATGCCGCCCGCGTGAGTGTGCACGTGCCACGCGACATCGAGGCGATGCGGCGAAGCGATGCCGCCCTCGCCCGGCGCTGGCGTACGGCGGTGCGCGAGACCCTCGGTGCGGCGATGGTCGGCGGCGGCTCGGTCGTCGAGTTCAGCGCCACCGGGGACTACGTCGTCGAAAGGATCGCAGGATGAAGTTGCTCGGTATCCGGCTGCACCGACTCGAGATGCCGCTCGTGGCACCGTTCACCACGTCGTTCTCCACGCAGACCGTGCGTCATCCGATGGTGATCGAACTCAGTGCCGCGTTCGGCGACGACGTGGTCACCGGGTGGGGCGAGTGCGTTGCGCTCGATGCGCCGGTCTATTCCGCGGAGTACGCGGACGGCGCGGCCGAGGTGATCCGCCGCTGGATCGCGCCGAGGCTCTTCGATGCCGGTGCGTTCACGGCCGAGACCGTCGCAGAGCATCTGCGGCCCATCGTCGGCAACCGGATGGCGAAGGCCGCGGTCGAGATGGCGGCGCTCGATGCGCAACTGCGGCACCGCGGTGAGTCGTTCGCCGACTACCTCGGCGTCACTCGAGACAGCGTGCCATCGGGCGTGTCGGTCGGCATACAGCCCTCCATCGCGGCGCTGATCGACACGGTCGGCGGATACCTCGACGAGGGCTATGCGCGCATCAAGCTCAAGATCAAGCCAGGGCACGACATCGACGAGGTTCGGGCCGTTCGCGAACATTTCGGCGATGAGACGCTGCTGCAGGTCGACGCGAACACGGCATACACACTCGCGGATGCCGCGCACCTCCGGCGCCTCGACGAGTTCCGATTGCTGCTCATCGAGCAGCCGCTCGGCGAGGAGGATCTGCGCCAGCACGCAGAACTCGCGCGCCGGATGGCGACGCCGATGTGCCTGGACGAATCGATCGTGTCGACCGAGGTCGCGGCCGACGCGATCGCGCTCGGCGCGGCATCGATCATCAACATCAAACCCGGTCGGGTCGGCGGCTTCCTCGAGGCCCGTCGCATTCACGACCTTGCACGCGCCAACGGGCTCGCCGTCTGGTGCGGCGGCATGCTCGAGACCGGCATCGGGCGAGCGGCCAATATCGCACTCGCCGCTCTTCCCGGTTTCACGCTGCCCGGTGACATCTCGGGGTCGGGCCGGTTCTACGCACGCGACGTGACCACGGAGCCCGTCGTGATGCACGACGGCGTCGTCGACGTGCCGACCGGCTCGGGATTCGGTGTCGAAGTCGACGCCGGAGCGCTCGCAGACTTCACCCTCGACACGACGGAGATCACGCGATGAAGGTCTACATCTCGATCGACATGGAAGGCGTCGCGGGCATCGCCACCCGTGACCAGATCAGCCGCGGCGGGCATGGCTACCCGTCGGCGCAGGAACTCATGACCGCGGAGGCGAACGCCGCCGTCGCGGGGGCATTCGCGGGCGGGGCCACGGCCGTGACGATCAACGACAGCCACGGCACCATGGACAACCTCATTCCCTCCGACCTCGACCCGAGAGCAAGGCTGGTGCTGGGCAAGCCGAAGCTGCAGTGCATGGCCGCCGGCGTCAGCCCCGACGACGACGTCGCCCTCTTCATCGGCTACCACGCCCCGGCCGGCGGCCCGGGCGTGCTCGCCCACACGTTCTCGGCGTACTTCACCGAGGTGCGGCTGAACGGCATTGCGGCCTCCGAAGCCGACGTGAACCTCATGCAACTCTCGGCGGCCGGCGTGCCGCTCGGTCTCGTCACCGGTGATGACGTCACCTGTGCGCTCGTCGGCGACCGCATGCCGGGTGTTCGCACCGTCGAGGTCAAGCGGGCGCTCGGCTGGAGCGCGGCGGATTCGATGTCGCCGTCAGTGGCCTGTGCGGCGATTCGTGCTGCCTCGGAGGCCACGGTATCGGCGGCCGCGGGGCTCCGCGTTCCGGCCGTGCCCGAGGTGCTCGACCTGGAGATCGACCTGCCCACGCTCGCCGCCGCCGACATTGCGCAGTTCATTCCCGGAGTGCGCCGCACGGGGCCGTTCACGGTGGCTGCCACCCTTCCGAACCCGGACGCGGTCGTCGGGTGCATCGTCGTCGTCTACCAGCTGACGGCGAATTCGATGACCGAGCACCTCGCGCTCGTCAACCGTCGGTGAGCGGGCCCGGCGGCTAGCTGATGGGCCTCGTCAGATGCCACTGAGGCGGGTGGCGTGATCCACGGCGTCCGCGAGCTCCGTCGCATAGCGGTGCGGGTCGATCTCCGGGCGGTTGGCGAGAAGCTGGGGAAGCGCCTCGATGGGCCGTTGGATCATTGCGGCGATCACGAGGGGGTCGAGGTCGCGAAACTCGCGCTGTTCGATTCCTCGACGCAAGATCGCCTCGAGATGGCGCATCGGGCCGCCTTCCGGATCGGCTTGCAGGGCTCCAGGATCGTAGGAGGCAGCGTGGCTTGCGGCGAAGATCGACTGCAATGCACGCATGTCCTCCCGATGAGTGTCGATGTAGAGCGCCGCGCCGACGATGTAGGCGCGAAGTTCGTCGCTCGCTGACGACGTGCCCGACGGTGGCGCGATCGTGCCGATCGGCTGGATAGGCCGGCTCGCCGGGTCGTCTGACACCCGAGCAGCGAGGAACTCGTCGATCGACCGGTAGACATGCGCGACGGTCGCCTCCATCAGCGCCGTCTTGCTGTCGAAATGGTAGGAGATGAGCCGCGTGCTGCTCAGCCCCCCGCGCGTGGCGATCCGCGCGAACGTGGTCTGCGCCATCCCCACCTCAGCGACGGTTCGGATCGTCGCCTCGATGATCTGCGAGCGCCTCGACGCAGTCGCTTCTGCATTGCTCGTCCTCGTCGTCACTCCGGAGTACCTCGCATCGGCTTTGGTTCGTCATCGGCCGGCAGGGGTTGTGCTGACCTCTGCAGAGAAGCATACTGGGTTCTTACTCAATCAAGTAACAAAACCCGCGAGGAGGAACCACGGAGTGACGACGACAATGCCAGAACCCGCAAGGAGGGCGCGCACGGGCCTCCCGATCCTCGTGCTCGTGCTCATCACGCCACTGCTCGCCGAACTCGCTTGGGGCTCCACTCCCCTGCAGTATCTCTACGCCTTCCCGATCTTCGTGCTCATGTACGGCACCGGGACCCTCCTCGTGCGTGAACTGGTGCGCCGCACCGGTCGCGGCTGGCCGAGCATTCTGCTGCTCGGACTCGCCTACGGGATCATCGAGGAGGGCGTCGTGCTGCAGTCGTTCTTCAGCCCGCAGATCTACGAGGCCCCCGACTGGGGCGCCCGATTCTTCGGCGTCAACCTCGTCTACGCGATCACGATCAGCATCTACCACATGATCTTCAGCGTGGCACTGCCGATCCAGCTCACCGAACTGTTCTTCCCGGCGACACGCCACGTGCCCTACCTTCGCACTCGCGGTCTCATCCTGACGATCGCCGGCTTCGTGCTCGGCCTGGCGGCGGTGCGATTCACGGTGCCGCCGTCCATCGATCCCGGCTTCAACGCTTCGCCGACCGCGCTGGCCGGCTGTGCAATCGTGATCGCCGGGCTGGCGCTCCTCGCGCTCCGGATCCTGCCGCCTCGCGCCGATTCAACCGTGCCGGGCGCCCGCACGCCGGCGCCGTTCAGCGTGGCGCTGATCGCGGCCGCACTCACCGTTCCCGCGATCTTCCTGCCTGCGACCGCGATGGGCATCCTGCTCGACCCGATTCGATCCACGAGCGATGCCGTGTTCGTGGCGACCGCCCTCGTCGTACCCACCGCGACGGTGATCGTGGCCCTCGCCCTGATCCGACGCTGGACCCGGTCTCGCGACTGGTCGGATCTGCACCGCACGGCGCTCGTGACCGGCGCGTTCGTCGCGCACACCCTCGTCGGGATGACCTACTTCGTGAAGGGCGATCCGGTCGCACTCGTCTTCCTCTCGATCTGCGCGGTCGCGGAGCTCACGCTCGGCATCGTGCTCTACCGCGTCGTCGCGCGTCGGGCGACGATTCCCGAGGACGCCCGGCACGTGAAGGCGTGACTCGCGATCGCGCCCGTCGGCCGCATCTCGTGAAGCGGCCCGCCCTCCCCGGATTTCCGGGGAGGGCGGGCCGTCGACAACCGAACCCGGTCAGCGTCCGCCGACGGCGCGATACGCGTTCACGATGCCCTTGCCGTAGAAGCCGTTCGACCAACGCGAGCCTTCGCACGTGTGCGTCGCGGTGACGACGGTGCCGTTCGGCAGGTTCCGCGTGTAGACGAAGTCGGCCGGCACCGGGCAGGCGGTGCGGTCGGCGCTCACCTTCATCAGTGCCTCCACCGCCGCGGGCGGGAAGAACTTGCCGCCCTGGCGCCAGTCGGGCAGGCCGAGACGGCTCACGATGAGGGCAGCGACGCCCACGGCGTGCGGCGAGGCCATCGAGGTGCCCTGCAGGTACTGGTAATACGCGCAGGTCTCGCCCGACTCATCGCAGCTCTTCACGACATAGTCGACCGTGGGGTCTCCGTTCTCGTCGATCTCGCCGTTGGCCTCGGCAAGCGACTGCGGGTATGCGGCGAGGATGCCCTTGGACACGTCGCGCGTGCCCTCAGGCGTGTCGTAGACGTCGCCACCCGGAGCTGCGACATCCACATAGCCGTTGCCGTAGTCCGAGTAGTACGCCTTGCGCTCCGAGACGCCGGTGCTCGACACCGAGATCACGCCCTTGCCCTCCGACGGCATCGACGTGCAGCTCTCGGGGTCGAGCATGTCGCGCAGGTACGCGATCTCACCGGGCTCGCTCGCGAAGTCGGGGCTGCCCGCGTCGCTGATGACCTTGGTGTAGTCGGTCGCGCCATTGCCCGCCGCCGCGACGAGGGTCACGTTGTGCCCGCGTGCGTAATCGAGCGCGCGCTGCATCGCGGCGATGACGGTCTGCTGCTCCGCCTGGTCTTCGGGGCTGTCGGCCGGGTGGTCGACGCAGTTGAAGAGCCACGGGTCGACGTAGTAGCTCATGTTCACCACGTCGATGCCGTTGTCACCGGCGTAGGTCAGCGCGTCGACGGATGCCTGCAGGAAGAAGTACCCGGAATCCTGACCGGCGCGGAGGTTGACCAGGCTCACCTGCGGCGCGACACCGGCGATGCCGATGCCGTTGATCGGTGACCCGATCGTCGAGGCGACGTGCGTGCCGTGCCCGTTCTCATCGACATCGGCCGGATCTTCGCACGACTGGTCGGCTTCCTCTTCACACGGCCCGTCGACCGGGTCGCCGTTCGCGTCGACCGGGATGTCGACGGTGAAATTGCGGCTGAGCTCGGCGTCGAAGTTCGGCGCGATGTCTGGGTGAGTTCCATCGACACCGGTGTCGATGATCCCGACGCGCACCTTGTGCGAACCTTGCTCCTTGCTGTACGAGCCGTCTGCGGTCGCGCCGATCTGCTGCATGTCCCACTGCAGTTCGGCCAGCGGCTCGGCGGTGACATCCGTTCCGCCCCCGCGTCGCTCCGCACTCTCTGCGGGCGCCTCCGCACCCTCCTTGACGTCGAGCTCGGCGTTATCGGCCTTGCGTGCCTCACCGACCGCAGCGCGATCGTCGGGCACGTCGCCGATGACGCGGTTGCGGGCGGTGCCCTCGATCACGGCTTGCGTGTCGGCGGCCGTTGCGAAGTCGGCGCCGGCGATGACGGTGGCCACGCCCACCGCGGTGTTCTCGCTGACGATCGAACCTCCGGCGGCTTCGATGGCCGCGTGGGCCTCGCTGCTCGTGGCATCTTCGGTGAAGAGTACGACGTACTCGTGTTCGGCGGCGGTATCGCCGTCAGGGGCGGCGCCGGCCGGCGCCGCCGCGAACGCGGTGAGGGCGATCGCGAGGATCGAGATCGCCGCAATGGGTCGCATGTGTGGCATGGAGCATCCTTCCTTCGTTGGTGGAGCTGCCTGCCATATTGGCATACCCCCGAATGGGGGGTATTACCCCCGTTCGGGGGTCATGTCTGCACCATGCTGCACGCGGGCGCACGCGTGACGGACCGGTTCGATCCAGCCACCAGCGACGTCGACGTCGACTTCCTCGTCGACTTCCAGCCCGACGCGCCGAGGTGCGTCACTCCGTTCCTCAGCCTCAAAGAAGAGCTGGAGCGCATCATGGGCCGTGACGTCGGCCTTATCGAGGCGGCCGCAGTACGCAACCCCTCCGTCGCGCGTTCGGTGAGGCCGTTGACGAGTATGCATCCTGAGTCTGCGGCACTGCTCTGGGACGGGCGGGAACACGAGTTCAAGAACGTCGGTGAAGCCCAGGGCAGGATCGTCGACGAGCGCGTCTACGACACCGCGGCCGAGGATGAGCGGGCATGATCATCGCCTGCGTGACGGATGGAAACCGGGGATGATCGGCGAGGCGTTCATGCGGCTCACGCCGCGACCGTCACGCGCGCACGCACGACGTTCTCGACTCGGGCATGCGGGGATGCCGCGTCGCCTTCGGCCTGTGCCGTCACGCGGGCAGACAGAAAGTAGGTGCCCTCATCTGCGAAGACCTGCTCGTCGTGCAGAGAGACGGTCGAGCCTGGCGCGATGACCGCCGGCTCCCCGAGCAGCCCCGTCGCGGCGAAGTCCGGCCGCACTTCCACGATGACGCCGGGGCGGGGAGCTTCCGCCGAAAGCTCCACGGTCACCGGTTCGCCCGCTCGCACCGACGTCGACGGTGCACCGTTGACGGTGAGCGAGGCCACCGGCTGGACGCCTCCGCGCGCGGCAGCGCCCTCGGGGATCACGACCTGCCCGTCGACGACCTCGTAAGACGATGACGGAACTGGCTCGACCCCGTCCTCCACCCAAGTCGCCAGCTGGCGCAACGCGGCTTCGAGCGCACCCACGTATGCCACGGTACGGTCGGGGAACTCCTGCGGACCATCGTCGCCGTGGAGCGCGTTGTCGACGTACCAGATCCGGAATCGGTCGTCGATCTCGTCGCCGAGATGCTCGGTGACCCGCGAGCGATACCAGTCGGCCTGCCAGGGGAACGCCTCCCGGTCGAGTAGGCAGGCGACCACGATCATCTTTCCGCTGGTCTTCCCGGTCGGGAGAGTGCCCGCGGCGCTCTGGGTGAACGACGGCCCGAGCAGGAAGGGCCGTTGCGGAGGCACGGGGGAGCCATCCGTGGCCCGGAACTGATCCCAGACCGTGTACTCGGACGAGGGAACCTGATGGCGATGGTAGGTCTGCGCTGCCAGAAAACTCGAATTGTCGACCGTCACCTCGTCGCCGATGGCCAATGCGGTGACCTGCTCGTCCTGCCCGGGCTCGATGCGACCGAGATCGCCGTCCACACTCGAGAGTCTGATGACGGCACCGGCGGCGGTGCCCGACCGCACGATCAGCTGCGCGCCGAGAATCCATCCTTCGGGAGCCTCGGCCAGGCGCACCGCCGAGGGTACGTTCGCTCGGCCGTTCGCATTCAGGAACGACTCGTCGACTCCCCCCGCGTTGAGTTGCGGGCCCTCGGTTCCGGCGTCGGTGATGAGCTCGACGATGGATGTCTGCAGGCGCACCCGATCGCGATGGACCGAGGAGACGGCATCGGCCCCGAGGTACCCGTCGGCGGTCCAGAAGTCCTCGGCGTAGGTGGGATCGGCCGCCATCACTCCCGGATACAGCACGCTGAACGCGTGCATGCCCATCGTCTTCCAGCCGAACCACGACCGCGGCGGAAAACCCATGCGAGTCACTTCGTCGAGCGCGGCGCGCTCTTCGTCGGTGAGCTGGAGGCTCTCGGGATCACCTCCGACGTCGTATGCGTCGACGATCCGCGGGAACGCGTCGCGTAGCACTCGCTGCGCGTGCATGCGCACGCTGAACACGTTCGGAATCGACATCGGGCTGCCCGGCACGTACGGAGCGAACCCGTCCCACACGCCCTCGGTGCTCTCGGATGAACCGATCGTGCGGTAGGCGCCGCCCGACCCGCCGTACAGGTAGCCGTAGGGGCGGTGCTCGCGCCCGTAGATCTGCTGCGCGACCGCGCGCGAGAAGCGGGCGGCTGCCGCCGAAGCTCGATAGGCGCCGATCGACGGATCATTGCCCGACATCGGATTCGCCGCATCCGGGCCGCCTCCGTTCGTCTCGACGAAGTACGCACCGCTGCCGACCGAGAACGAGATCTTGTTGTACCCGCTCGTATCGGTCGGGGCGAGGTTCTCGCTCTGCGGGACCGGCGTCACATGCTGGAAGAAGCGCCCCTCGTAGCGATCCGACTCCGGAAAGTAATAGGAGAAGCGCGTCTCCGTTCCCGT